>JAILOQ010000098.1 GCA_024690725.1 Lachnospiraceae bacterium | reverse complement strand
CTCGTGCATCCGGGTGAAGAAGTGCATTACGGACAGCGCTTAGCGGAAGTCATCGATCCGTTTGAAGGAAACATCAAAGAACGGATCAAGGCCGATACGGAAGGTGTGGTGTTCTACGCGCATACCGATCCTTTGATCAATGAGGGAGATGTGGTGTATCGTTTGATCCACCGATTACACGAGTAGATGTGCAGCGTCTGATCCGTCGTTTATCCGAGTAGATGTTTTTCTTTGTCCCGGAGGTAGGAAAGGAGTTCGTCGGCATGGTTTTTGTTAAGATCCTCTTTTCCGTAGAGACTCTTTTGGATGTCGAAAATGATGTCATCCGGGATATGTAAGAATATGGCAAGTTCTTCCGGAAGCGTTCCGTTATAATCGGGGCGCTTCTTTTTTAGTGTCTTCAAAAGCTTGCGGTAGCGATACGAGATCGTGGAGGCAAATCGGTCCTCGGCATAGTCGCGGTCGCGTGCGCGCTTTTCTTTCCAAAGATAGAACGCCTTTCGCATATACGGGAAGCATACGATGGCAAGGGAGGCCAGCAAAAAGACGTAAAGGATCGGGGAATCCGTCAGATGGATCTCCGAAAGGAAGGAGTTTACGGCATCCACAGCGGTCGGCGTATCGTTCGCGGTTGTATCCGGGTCGGCGGAAAGGAGCGATGAAAAGGCGGAGAGGAAGTCGCTGTAGTTTGTGGTCTCCGCATCCATGCTCGGAACGGTGGGATCGTAAGGAATCCAGCCGTAGCCGTCGATATAGACCTCTACCCAGGCGTGGGCTTCGCCATCCGTCACTTCCACGGAGAGAACATTGCGGTTAGCGGATGCTAACACATTTTCCCCTTGGAAGAATTCGTCGTAATTATAGTCTGTCACTTCTGCGCGTTCCGCAATGGCGGTCGGCGTGATGATGTAGCCCTCACAGTATCTGGCGGGAATGCCGTAGCTGCGAAGAAGTAAGGTGCCTGCGGTCGCAAAGTGCGCGCAAAAGCCTTTTTTCTGTTCCAAAAGGAAGTAGGTCACATAGTCCTTGTTCCAGGGCGTGGCGCCGGGGCTTAAGGTGTATTCGTAGTTGGCGACAAAGTAGCGGTAGATCAGAGACATCTGCTCGGCCGCGTTTTTGCCGACACCGATCTCTTCCCGCATGGCCTTGGTGTCTTCCGCAAAGTTCATGGGGAGCGTCAGGTAGTTTTCGTAGACGTATTTTTCGTATTCCTTCATCATGCTGTTTTCGGATACACTGCGGTAGTCCGCGAAACTTTTCTTTTCCCGTTTGGGGATGTCGGAGAGGGACTGCGAATAGGGAACGTACTCCATGGTCGCAACGGAGTTTAAGGCGAAGGCACCTTTCGTGACCAACTGGTCAGAGAGATAGGTGCGAGCCGGAAGCTCTTCGATGTAGTAGGGCACGTACATGTTGTTGGTCGCAGCGTCCAGATTTTCGATCAGCATGGTTGCATGCATGGAAGGGGTGGCGCCCGCATCCATCATGGAATGTAAGGTCTTTCCTTCGGTTAGTCCGAGGTAACTCTTATCGAGGGCAGCAGCGGAGGTTAAGCCGGAGGCTTCCCAGGAATCGCCGGTATAACGGAAGCCGGTATAGCCCTTCAGATAAACGGTTTCGTAGCCGTAAGGAACGAAGGTGACCTTCAGATCCGGTTCGTAATCGGGACGGATGCTGCCGACACCGCCAAGCATACCGTTGCTCATGCCACCGGTTCCTTCATAGCGGTTAAACAGGGCGTAGAGACCGTTTTGAACGAAGATCTTTACGTATTCGTCGCTCTTTGCCTTAAGGCCGGAAGATTTTAAGGATGCACGCTCCGAAGCCGGAACGGTAAGTGCCAAAATGATCGCCGCAAGTGTCGCAATGAGCACGGAGAAGCCGGCGGTTTGTGTGATATTCTTGGAATCCGAAAGATGGTAGATGATCGTGGGTTCATCCGGGTCGGCTGCTTCTTCCGGATGTTTCTTTTTCTTCTTTTCCAGTTTCTTTCTGCGTTTTTCCGTGATGAACGTATAGCCGTAGCGGTGCTTTTCCACTTCCATTTCCGGCGTGTAATGCCTGTCGATGAAATGATAGTGCCCGCCGCACTTTAAGATATAACTGAAGATATAGGCGAAGATCAGCAGTATGAGAGAGGGGACGGAAGGGTATTTTCCGATATAGATCCCGATGAGTAACGGCCAGAAGGTTAAGTTGAACAGCTCATGCACGTTCATGGAATAGAACATTGTGAGATTGATGAGGATCGCGAAGAAAAACCCCAGGAAGATCGCAAGCACGGTGATCGTCAGATACCGGTCTTCGATCATCTCGGTGGATTCCCTGGTAAATTGCATCAGGAAATGCGAACTGTAGGTTTCGTTGATGACATTGACGACGGCCTGGAAACCGGAGTTGGCAAGGGTGCGCACTTGGATCAGGCTCGCGGTAAAGAACACAAAGATGGCGGGGTAGGAGATATTAAAGATCCAGGTCTTGTAATGAATGAAAGACAGGATCATGGAAATAACAAATAAAACGATGATGACCGCCAGATAATTATAGGTAAACTCAAATTGCGAAAGAAAGGCGGAGATCAGCCCGTAAGAGCCCGCGAAAATAAGCAATCCCTTTGCGAAAAGGTGATCGCGTGTCTGCTTCGGCGTTTGGGGGGTGTCATCCGCCTTTTCGAAGCCCTCATATGGGGAGAGAAGTCCGTCGTTTTCTTCTCTCATTCTGCGAAAAAACTCATCGATCAGAGACATCGTCGGCTCCTTTGTGTGTTACATGGATCAGGGTTCCTTTATTCATGCCGGCCCGCTCGTAAGTCGTAAGGGCCAGGTCTTCGATTTCATATACCGGTTCGTAATAGATCCCCGTAAAGGCTGCTTCCAGGTCTTCTTTGCACCGGATCACATAGGTCAAGAAGTCTTCCCTTGTGGTAGAGTATACCATGAAAGAAAAGATCTC
>JAILOQ010000065.1 GCA_024690725.1 Lachnospiraceae bacterium | reverse complement strand
ACTGTGTTTCGGGGTAATATGAAACGTGTAGGAAGTGGCACAGGACGTAAACAAAGAAATGCTTTACTTCTTAATATAAAGAAGAAATACCGGAGGGACTATGTCCAAGTTTGATATCAAGACGATGAAATGTAATATCTGCGGCAGAGAGCAGGAGGTTACGGTGCTGGCCATGGCGACGCAGCACGGAACGGCCGATCTGGATTTCAGACCGCCGGAGGTCAGAAGAAGTGCCATGCCGCTTTGGGTGCACAGGTGTGATTACTGTCGTAACGTGTTTTCGACTTCGGAGCCGATGCCGGAATATGACGAGAAGTATATCGATTCGCAGGAGTATACGACCTGCGGCGGGATTGCATCGCTGCCGGAAACCGGAAAGCTGTTTGTAAAAGAAGCGTTGATCTACCGTCATGTAAAAGAATACCTAAAGGCGGGAAACTGTTTTCTTTATGCGGCCTGGACCTGTGATGACGAGAAGCTGGATGTCATAGCTACGGTCTGCAGAAAAAAGGCGTTGGATTGTTACAATGAAGTGGACGGATCCACGATCCCCAAACGACAGATCCCACAGATGGTATTGCGCATTATCGATATGCAGCGACGCTGCGGTCTGTTCGATGATGCGATCGGTACGGCGGAACAATTCGCATTCAAAAATGAGCAATACGAGAAGATGCGCCGGTTCCAGATCGAGAAGGCAAACGCGCAGGATAAACGCTGTTATCGTCTGGAGGATATAGCGTAAGATATAGTATGTGATCGATTGTCAAGCCCCTAGGTCTGGGGCTTGATTTTTTTGAAGAAATAGGCTAATATAACGTATGTTATCAGTTTTTGCAATTTCAACTATGCAATTCTAATAACTCGTGCTATGCTACATAAACGTGACTTGCAGCACGAAGATAAATTTCATGTTAGAGCCTGCAGCAAGCGGGCTTTCTGTATGCTTCCTGCGGGAGCGTATCTAATAAATAAAGAAATGGGGTATCACTGTGGCGAGGAAAATCAGCATCACAAAAGAATTATTATTGGACAACGCATTTGAGATCATGCGTCAGGAAGGAATGGAGGAAGTAACTGCGCGTAAGCTTGCCGCAAAAGCAGGTTGCAGCACGCAGCCGATCTTTCGTGTCTATAATACGATGGAGGAGATGTATGATGAACTCTTCACCATGGCGATCGTTTACTTTGCGGATTTCTATGCCGGATATCCGTCGACTTCCACGGTGCCGTTTGTGAATCTCGGGTTAGCATACATTAACTTTGCGGCCAAGGAGCCGAAGTTGTTTTCCGTTCTTTTTCTGGGAGAGAAGCGCGGAGATGCCAGCTTATTCGGTATCTTAAACGGAAAAACAAACGCACTTCACAATGAACTTACAAAGGCAAAGAATACCGGTGCGAAGGATCCTTCGGATGTGTTTATGAAAATGTGGATCTTTATTCACGGCGCCGCAGCAATGATGATCACGGGAGATTACGATCTGTCCCTCGATCAGACCAGGACCTTATTAGAGGAAAGCTATAAAGCATTCGGAGTTTAGGGGAGATTGGTATGTTTACGGATCATATGGAACCGGAGGCAGACAATTCTGCCTTGAAAAAGAAAGTACAACTCGGTTGGTTGACGGAGGGAGAGGCCAAAGAACAGGAAGCTCCCAAGGAGACAAAACCGCAGGATGATCAAATACAGCAGCCTGCCATGGGAGCGGGAATGCAGATGACGCAGATGCCGGCCGGTCAGCCGGTTTCTTCGTATGCACAGCCGCCGATCGCGGGGCAGCCTTACGGAATGCCGCAGGGATATGCACAGCCCTGGCAGTATGCGCAAAACCCGCAGATGGCGGGGCCGGAGCAAAACGCACAGATGAATGTGCCGATGCAGGGAGCCATGGGGAATCCGCAGATGAATGCGCAGATGCCCGGGATGATGCCGAATCCGCAATTTGCCCAGATGCCCTACGGACAGCCGCAGGCGTATGTTCCGGATCTGAACGCGAATCCTGCGATCTATCAAAGCGTCAACATTCCGATGGGACAGCAACCCTCGGAACCGGCCAAGGAACTGACACAGGATGAAAAAGTGGCAATGAATGCGAAGAATGCCGCATTAAAAGCGGTTGTCGGAGAAACGGAAAATCCGTATGCCGCGCATCCCGTTGATATCATCGAACTGATGATGGCACGCTTCGACTCCATGAGTAAGAGCCAGAAGCGCATTGCGACCTATATCATGGATCATTACGATCAGGCCGTATTTATGACGGCGGCACAGCTCGGCCGCGCCGTGGATACCAGCGAATCCACGACGGTCCGTTTTGCGATGAGCCTCGGTTTCGAGGGCTATCCGGAGTTTCAAAAAGCATTGGAAGTCTGGGTGAAGAGCGAGTGGAATTCCGTTGCCAAGGTAAATATGAAATACGGAAAGAGCACGCAAAGTGAGATCCTTACGAGCGTGTTGAACGCCGATATCGAAAAGATCGCGGATACGTTGCAAAACGTGGATGTGGATGCGTTCGATCTTGCGACCTCAGCGATCCTTGCCGCAAGAAAGATCTATATTGTGGGTATCCGTACCTGCGAGCCTTTGGCGGACTTTTTGCATTTTTACCTGTCCATGATCCGACAGGATGTGATAAATCTTAAGACAAACTCCATGACGGAGGTGTTTGAGCAGATGATCCACGTGGGACCGGAGGATGTGGTGATCGGGATCAGCTTCCCGCGCTATTCCATGCGGACCTTGAAGGCAATGGAGTTTGCCAATGACCGAAATGCCAAGGTCATTACGATCACCGATACGGTACATTCTCCGATGAGCCTGTATTCGTCCTGCAATCTCTGCGCCAGAAGCGATATGGTCTCCATTGTCGACAGTCTGGTGGCACCGCTTTCTTTGATCAATGCGCTCGTGGTAGCGCTTTGTCTGAAGGTGCCGGATCAGGTGACGGAAAATCTCAAGGAATTGGAGCAGGTATGGGGGAACTATCAGGTGAACCTCAATGACGAGATTGAGTTTGCAAACGATGAACCTTTGGCCGGACCCCCGATCCGGAAGAAAATGAATGAGTAAAGCGATTGTGATCGGCGGCGGAGCTGCCGGAATGATGGCGGCGATCTCTTGTGCGCAGATCGGACACAGCGTCGTCTTATTGGAACAAAACGAAAAACTGGGCAAAAAAATCTTTATCACGGGCAAAGGGCGCTGCAATCTGACCAATGCCTGTGATACGGAGCAATTCTTTCGAAATGTCGTAACAAATCCCAAATTTTTATACAGTTCGCTCTATGGCTTTGACCCTTCGCAGGTCATGGCCTTTTTTGAAGAGCAGGGACTGAAACTGAAGACGGAGCGCGGGAATCGCGTATTTCCGCAATCCGATCATTCCTCGGATGTGATAAAAACACTCGAGCGCGCATTGAAGGATGCGTATGTGGATGTGCGTCTTCATACGAAAGTAGCGAAGATCGTTACAAAAGGAAACGAAGAGAAGAGAGTTAGCCATGTGCAACTTTCAACGGGAGAAAAACTCGAAGCCGATGTTGTGATCGTCGCGACCGGAGGAAAGAGTTATACTTCGACCGGCTCGACGGGAGACGGCCTTCGGTTTGCAAAGGAGTTGGGACTTTCGGTAACGGAATGTTATCCCGCACTTTGCCCCTTGCATACCAAGGAAACCTGGCCGAAATCCCTCATGGGATTGTCATTGAAAAACGTTTCTGTTACGATAAAGGACGGAAAGAAACAGGTCTATGACGGCTTTGGTGAGATGCTGTTCACACACTTTGGCGTAAGCGGTCCGCTGATCCTGAGCGCTAGTAGTTATGTAAACCGACTGGTCAAAGAACGACCGCTCCTTCTTACCATCGATCTAAAACCCGCACTGGACATGGAACAGCTGGATCACAGGCTGATAAGGGAGTTTGAGGAGAATCCGAAGAAGCAGTTTAAGAATGCATTGGGTTCGTTATTTCCTTCCAAGATGATCCCCGTGATGGTCGATCTTTCCGGGATCGATGCGGAATGCAAGGTTTCGGCGATCTCCAAAGAGGAAAGAAAGCGGTTTGCAAGTCTGATCAAGGCCGTACCTTTGACGGTCGTAAAGACGGCGGGATTTGAGGAGGCCATCATTACTTCGGGTGGCGTGAATGTAAAAGAGATCAATCCGTCCACCATGGAAGCGAAGAAGGTAAAGGGCTTGTATTTTGCCGGAGAAGTGCTCGATACGGATGCCTTGACCGGCGGATTTAATCTGCAGATCGCTTGGTCTACGGGCCATCTGGCGGGAAGCAGTGTGGAGTGGTAAAGTTAGCATAGAGTAACTTGCAAAGAACGGAACGAACTGTTTTTGCGCGAACGATAAAAATGTGAGGATGAGATATGGGATACAGTATTGCAATTGACGGACCGGCAGGAGCCGGAAAGAGTACGATCGCCAAGAAGATCGCAAAAAAACTTGGATTTATCTATGTGGATACCGGTGCGATGTATCGTGCCATGGCGCTGCATTTATTGCGAAAAGAGATTCCTGCGGAGGATGCGGCTGCCATCAGTGCTGCCTGCTCGGATGCGGATATTTCCATTGAATACAGGAACGGTGAGCAGGTCGTTCTTTTACAGGGTGAGAATGTAAACGGTCTGATCCGAACGGAAGAAGTGGGCAATATGGCGTCTGCAAGTTCCGTGAACGGAGACGTCAGAAAGAAGCTTGTGGCCCTGCAGCAAAAGTTAGCCGAGACTACCTCGGTTGTCATGGACGGAAGGGATATCGGAACCGTTGTTTTACCCGGTGCCGATGTGAAGGTATATCTGACCGCAAGCTCTGCGGTACGTGCAAAAAGAAGGTTCGATGAACTGACCGCTAAGGGGGAGACCTGCGATCTTGCGAAGATCGAGGCGGATATCATCGAGCGTGACGAACGGGATATGAACCGTGAGATCAGTCCGCTCCGACAGGCGGAGGACGCGACACTCGTGGATTCTTCGTATATGACGATCGACGAAGTGGTGGATGCGATCAT
>JAILOQ010000033.1 GCA_024690725.1 Lachnospiraceae bacterium | reverse complement strand
CGATCGGAAAAAGAACTTTTGGCATCATCAATGACGGACGTTGCCTTGTTTTCGTCCGCACCAACGGTTGCCGCGGAAGCGGTACCCATTAACGTGGCCGCATCCAATTCCATGGACGGACCTTCCAAACTTTCGTCATAGGTCAGCGGAGCATCAAACGGCTCGTTTGGATCGTCTTTTACTTTGATGTATTGAATGGAATAAAACTCCAATCGCGTGATCGATTTTTCCGTCAATTCCATTCCCCGTGGTATGATAAGCTGCTGCGCAAGGCTGAATACATCCTCGCCGGCGATCATACCGGGTGTTAACTTTTCAGTAGAAAGTCTTCGCAAAAATGAACCCTCATTCCCCAATTTACAGTTAGTTTCATTATAAAAAGATAAAGAGTAAAAGTCAAACGAAGTCATTTTGAAAATGAGAATCTTTCTTATGTATAACTCTTGACGCTGTAAGGTCAATGCGCTATAGTACGTTTTAGGAACTAAATAAACGACTCTTATTCAGAGCAGTGGAGATACATAGGATCTGAGAAGCTGCGGCAACCCCTGAAGAGGAAGGTGCCAACCTGAGCGAAACATCGAACAATAAGAGGGCATATGTGAGTCGGTCCGCTATTGTCAGCGGATTTTTTTGTGCCTATAGGAGGGCTATATGGAAAAAAGATTATTTACATCGGAATCGGTAACAGAAGGACATCCGGACAAAGTCTGTGATGCGGTGTCGGATGCGATACTGGATGCTTGTTATGAACAGGATCCCTACAGTCGCGTGGCTTGCGAAACAGCAGCCTGCACAGGTTTTGTGCTCGTAACCGGCGAGATCACGACAAAGGCAAATATTGATATTCCGGGTATTGTCCGCAAGACGGTCTGTGATATCGGCTATACGGGCTCCGATGTCGGATTTGACGGAAATACCTGTGCGGTCATGGTAGCGCTTGATAAGCAGTCTCCGGATATTGCCATGGGCGTGGATAAGGCATTGGAAGCAAAAGAGAATACGATGAGTGATGCGGATATCGAGGCGATCGGTGCCGGGGATCAGGGTATGATGTTCGGTTATGCAACGGACGAAACCCCCGAACTTATGCCGTATCCGATCAGTTTGGCACATAAGCTGGCATTGCAGCTTACGAAGGTGCGCAAAGACGGAATACTTTCTTATCTGAGACCGGACGGCAAGAGTCAGGTATCTGTGGAATATGATGAAAACGGAAAGCCGGTTCGTTTGGAGGCGGTTGTGCTCAGTACGCAGCATGATCCGGATGTGACACAGGAGCAGATCCATGCGGACATCAAAAAGTATGTCTTCGATCCCGTGCTTCCGAAGGAAATGGTTGATGAGAAGACCAAATTCTTTATCAATCCGACCGGTCGTTTCGTGATTGGCGGACCGCAGGGAGATGCCGGTCTTACCGGCCGCAAGATCATTGTAGATACGTATGGCGGATATGCACGTCATGGTGGCGGTGCTTTTTCCGGAAAGGATTGTACAAAGGTGGATCGTTCCGCTGCCTATGCCGCAAGATATGTGGCTAAGAATATTGTTGCCGCAGGGCTTGCAGAAAAATGTGAGATTCAGCTTTCCTACGCGATCGGTGTAGCACATCCGACAAGCGTTATGGTAGATACGTTTGGAACAGGAAAGGTTTCCGATGAGAAACTGGTAGATATCATCCGCGATAATTTCGATCTTCGTCCCGCAGGCATCATTAAGATGCTGGATCTGCGTCGTCCCATTTACAAGGTTACGGCGGCATATGGACACTTCGGAAGAGTGGATGTGGATCTTCCCTGGGAGAAGACCGATAAAGCAGATGAATTAAAGAAGTATCTTTAATTTTGCAAAAATCCCGGAGGGGTTATATAATCTGGTTTAGAGGGAGGGATAGACATGAAGAAGAAACTATTGACATTATTATTGGCAGCAGCGATGCTCATGCAAATGGGACAGGCGACGGTTTATGCAACGGAGCCGGGAAGTACACCTGCGGATAGCGGGGAGTGTGTCGGAGATAATTGCGTGGTTCCCGGATTTTCGGACGATGCAAGTGCCGATGTAACGGCACAGGAAACTCCTGCAGAAAACACGGAGGTGCTGGTGACTGCACCTGCGGCAGAACCGGCTTCGGTAGAAACGACACCCGCCGAAAATGTGACCGATGCGACGAAGACTTCGCCGATGACGGGAGAGATCGAGGAGACGCCGGAACTTACGGTGGAAGAGGCGGATCCTTCCGAAACAGATGTATATACGGTTTTGGAGACAGAGACGTCGCCGGCGTCATATCGTTCGAATTACACGGATTTTACGGGATATGAGATCGCACTCGAAGATCCGAGAGGAGCTTCTTTCAATAAGACGTTCAACGGAAAAAGCGGTCGTGCAACCGTTCTCTCCTTTGGCGGTTTGGGAAGTTGTGGGTATTGTTCAGCAAATCTTTCCTGTTTGATGGAACTTTTGGATGAACATCCGGGAAGTTTTGACCTGTTTTTGTTTGATATCAAAGGAAACAGTACGGCGACTATCGTGGAAGAATTGGAGCAGTACAATGTAGGGACCAAAGCCGGTGTCGGTGTGGTTCCGGATGCAAAGATTCGTTCCGGCGCAACACTCAATTCTTATGAAAAGGATTTGAAAACGCTGATCCTTCAATCACAGTATGCCGGATTGAATGCCCACAGTTATACTATGCCTCTTATGATCTATCTGGATACGAACGGGAAGTTTTATCAATCTTCTACCGGTAGTGTTACGAAAGATCAGATGTGGGATACGCTTACGAAAGCCGGAGCCGGGAGCGGCACAGGCACACAGACCACAGCGGATCGCGGAAAGGTAGAGGCTTTCGTCGGTCGTTTGTATCAGAAGGTTTTGGAGCGCGATGCCGAGGCAGCGGGACTGAATGATTGGACACAGGATCTGATGAGCGGAAAGCGGACCGGTGCGGACGTAGCGGAAGGTTTCGTGTTAAGTCAGGAATATATCAACAAAAACGACACGAACGAAGTGTTTGTGGAGAAGATGTATGCGACCTTTATGAATCGTCCTTCCGATGTGGGCGGAAAAGAAAACTGGGTAAAGAAACTGGAACAAGGATATTCCAGACGTTTTGTTGCTGCAGGCTTCATCAACTCGGATGAGTTTGCGGGTGTCTGCAAAGAATACGGGATCACAGCGGGAACCCTTACGGCGTCGGATGAAAAGAGCGATAAGAATCTCTATGTCGATAAGACGAAGGTAGAGGGTTATGTGGACAGCCTGTATCAGAATATTTTAAAAAGAGAAGCGGACGCGGGCGGAAAAGCTTACTGGGTGGAAAAGCTCACCACGCATCAGACAACGGCACCGGAAGTGGCAAGGATCGGTTTCTTCACTTCCGAAGAATATACGAAGAAGAACACGTCCAACGAACAGTTTTTGAAAGATCTGTATGCGGCATTCTTTAACAGGGATCCGGATACGAGCGGATACAACGACTGGCTGAACAGGATGTCGAAGGGTTATACCAGAGATCAGGTGATCCTGGAAGGCTTCGGAGAATCGACAGAGTTTTACAATATTCTTCGTAGCTACGGATTGAAAGCGTCCGAATAACGGAATTGATTTCGTGACGGGCGAATAATAAGAATAGATAGGGCCTCGCGGGCAATCTGCGGGGCTTTTTCATTGAAAGAACACATGTTCTATGATAGAATAAAACTACATCGTAACGAAGATGTTCTTTTTCCCGGAGGAAAGGGGTTTTGATATGGCGTTTACGCACTTGCATCTGCATACGCAGTATTCCCTGTTGGACAGTACCAACAAGGTGGATGAATGTGTCAAAAGAATAAAAGAGCTCGGAATGGACAGCTGCGCGATCACCGACCACGGTGTGATGTACGGTGTGATCAATTTCTACAAGGCGGCAAAGGCGGCCGGGATCAAGCCGATCCTTGGCTGTGAAGTTTATGTGGCGCCGGGTTCTCGGTTTGACAGAGAACTGGGAGCGGGTGAGGATCGCTATTATCATTTGATCCTTTTGGCGGAGAACAATACGGGCTACGCCAACCTGATGAAGATCGTCAGCCGCGGGTTTACCGAAGGGTATTATTATAAGCCGCGTGTGGATATGGAGACGCTTCAAGAGTTTCATGAAGGATTGATCTGTCTTTCCGCCTGTCTGGCGAGTGAGGTGGCGCGCGATATCACAAGGGGACTGGTGGATGAGGCGAAGAAGGCGGCTTTGCGGCATTTGGAGATCTTCGGAAGGGGCAATTACTTTTTGGAGATGCAAGATCACGGGCTTTCCGATCAGCAGACGGTCAATGCCGCACTGATCCAAATGAGTAAGGAATTGGACATCCCGCTTGTCGTGACGAATGATGTGCACTATACCTATCCGGAGGATGAAAAGCCGCATGATATCCTGATCTGTCTGCAGACCGGGAAGAAATTACAGGACGAAAACCGCATGCGCTATACGGGCGGCCAGTATTATATCAAGTCGGAAGAGCAGATGCGTGCACTTTTTCCGTATGCGTCGGAGGCGATCGAGAATACACATAAGATCGCTGAGCGGTGCAATGTCGAATTGGAATTCGGCGTGACAAAGCTGCCGCATTTTGAGGTGCCGGAGGGCTATACGTCGGAATCCTACCTGCGCTTCCTTTGCGAAAAGGGCTTGAAGGAACGGTATCCTGACAGCTATGAGGCGCATATGGAGCGTCTGAATTACGAACTCTCCACGATCGAGCAGATGGGGTACGTGGATTACTTTTTGATCGTATGGGACTTCATTAATTATGCGAAAGAAAACGACATTGCCGTGGGTCCGGGCAGAGGCTCGGCTGCCGGCAGTATTGTTTCTTACGCCCTGCGGATCACGGATGTGGATCCGCTCAAATACAATCTGATCTTTGAACGATTCTTGAATCCGGAACGAGTGACCATGCCGGATATCGATATTGACTTCGGGACCGATCGTCGCAGTGAGGTGATCTCCTATGTCGAGGAAAAATACGGGCACGACAAGGTGGTGCAGATCATCACCTTCGGTACGTTGATGGCAAAGGGCGTGATCCGCGATGTGGCGCGGGTAATGGATCTGCCGTATTCCCTGGGGGATTCGTTGGCCAAAATGGTGCCGAATCAGTTGGGCATCACGCTGGATGGGGCATTGGAGTTAAGTCCCGATCTAAAGAATGCATACGATGAGGATCCGGTGGTACGGGAACTGATCGATATGAGCAAACGACTGGAAGGTTTACCGCGTCATTCCGGGACCCATGCGGCGGGTGTGGTGATCTGCCAGCGTCCCGCCGATGAATTCGTGCCGCTTGCAAGGGGCGTGGATAACGGCGTAGTGGCGCAGTTTGAAAAGGAAACCGTGGAAGAGCTCGGACTTTTGAAAATGGACTTCTTGGGTCTTCGAAATCTTAATGTCATTCAGGATACCTGCCGATTGGTAAAGATGAGCCGCGGGATCGACGTGGATATCAAGAATCTGGATTATGACGTTAAGGAAGTATATGCTTCGATCGGAACCGGAAAGACGGAAGGCGTGTTCCAACTGGAAAGTGCCGGGATGCGAAGCTTCATGAAGGAACTGCAGCCGGAGTGTCTGGAGGACATTATCGCCGGCATTTCGTTGTACCGTCCGGGGCCGATGGACTTTATCCCGCAGTACATCGAAGGGAAAAAGAACCGAGAGGGCGTCACCTATCTGACACCGCAATTAAAGCCGATCTTAGAGCCGACCTACGGCTGTATCGTCTACCAGGAGCAGGTTATGCAGATCGTACGGGATCTGGGCGGATATACACTCGGCCGGAGTGATCTGGTGCGCCGTGCCATGGCCAAAAAGAAGCAGTCCGTCATGGAAAAAGAACGGAAGAACTTCATATACGGAAACGAAGACGAAGGCGTACCGGGCTGTGTTTCCAAGGGGATCGATCCTAAGATCGCAGAAAAGATCTTCGATCAGATGATGGATTTTGCAAACTATGCTTTTAATAAATCGCATGCGGCCGCTTATGCCTTCGTGGCCTATCAGACCGCGTATCTGAAGTATTTCTATCCGCCGGAATTTATGGCGGCACTCATGACATCGTTTTTGGACAATTCCGCAAAGATCGCCTCTTACATCGCATCCTGCAGATCGATGAAGATCCGGATCCTGCCCCCGGATGTCAATGAAGGCCTTGCCGGCTTTTCCGTGAAGGACGGGGCCATTGTCTATGCGCTTTCCGCGATCAAAGGTGTCGGCATCGGAATCGTGGAACGCATTGTAAAAGAACGTACTTCGCGCGGCCCGTTCCGGAGCCTTCAGGATTTCATTACGCGTATGGCGGATGCTGATATCAATAAGCGCCTGATGGAGAATTTCATTAAGGCCGGCGCATTCGATTCTTTGCCCGGGAACCGCAGACAGAAGATGAGCGTCTACATTCCGTTGATGGACAGCCTCATTAAGGATAAGAAAAACAACATGGAAGGGCAGATGTCACTCTTTGACATGGTGGGCGAAGAACAAAAGAAGGACTATGAGATCCGTTTTCCGGATGTAGAGGAATACGATAAGGAAACTTTATTATCGCTGGAAAAAGAAGTGATCGGATTCTATGTCAGCGGCCATCCGCTTGACAGTTACATGAATCTTTGGAAACGGACCGTGACAAACACAACGTCGGATTTCGTGCTCGAGGAGGGTGACGAAGAAGGTCTGGACGGAAATGTAAAGGTAAAAGACGGAAGCAGCGTTACGGTCGGCGGGATCGTAAAATCCAAGACGATCAAATACACGAAAAAGAATCAGATGATGGCTTTTGTGACACTGGAAGATATCATGGGAACCGTGGAGCTGATCGTGTTCCCGCGCCAGTACGAAAGATATGCGCAAAAGCTTACCGAAGACGCTAAGATCTTTGTAACGGGAAACGCGTCCGTGGAAGAAGATAAGGACGCGAAGATCATCCTGGAACGGGCGCTCAGCTTTGATGAGGCGCCGAAAGAAGTATGGATCCGCTTTGCGGACCGTGCGGCATATGAAGCGAAGGAAGAAGAGCTGACACGCATTCTGAAAGAGATCCCCGGCAGGGATAAGGTCATGATCATGCTAAACGACGTGCGCCAGGTCAAGGAACTCGGATGCAAGGTTACTGCGGTCGCGGATATCACGGAGCGTTTGAAGGTGGCATTTGGCGAGGAAAATATTGCCATTCGTTAAGAGAGTTGTTTCTTTACACCCGTGAGAAAATGCTTTACAATAAGGTTTGGTACAGAAAGGAACGACCTATGGCAAAAGAGATCAAAACAATCGGTGTATTAACAAGCGGCGGCGATGCCTCCGGTATGAATGCGGCCATCCGTGCGGTGGTTCGCAAAGCATTGAGCAACGGGGTTGCCGTAAAAGGAATCAAAAAGGGATATCAGGGTCTCTTGAATGAAGAGATCGTGGATATGGACAGACACTCCGTTTCGGAGATCATTCAGCGCGGCGGTACGATCTTAGGGACAGCGCGTTGTTCGGAGTTCCGTACGGAAGAAGGACAGGCACGCGGTGCTGAGGTCTGCAGAAAGTACGGCATCGACGGCATCGTTGTGATCGGCGGTGACGGGTCTTATCGCGGTGCGCAGGCGCTTTCCAAGCAGGGCATCAACACGATCGGCCTTCCGGGTACCATCGATCTGGATATTGCCTGTACGGATTACACCATCGGTTTTGATACGGCCATTAATACGGCTATGGACGCGATCGATAAGATCCGCGATACATCCACTTCCCACGAACGTTGTTCCATTGTAGAGGTTATGGGAAGAAATGCCGGATATATCGCTCTTTGGTGTGGTGTTGCAAACGGTGCCGAAGACATTCTTTTACCGGAAAAGTATGACTACAATGAGCAGGAACTGATCAATAACATCATCAAGAGCCGTAAGATGGGCAAGACCCATCATATCATCATCAATGCCGAGGGAATCGGACACTCGACTTCCATGGCAAGACGTATCGAGGCGGCAACGGGTATGGAGACCAGGGCTACCATCTTAGGATACATGCAGCGCGGTGGAAGTCCTTCTTGTAAGGACCGGTATTATGCGTCCATTATGGGTGCATATGCAGCGGACATTCTTTGTCAGGGTAAGACTAATCGCGTGGTCGCACATGCAAACGGTGACTTCGTGGATTATGATATCGACGAGGCGCTCGCGATGCAGAAAGAGATTCCGGAATATCAATATGAAATCAGTAAGGCATTGGCAAGATAAATGATCACATCCATGTCCAATAAAAACTTAAAAATGATCACAGGACTGCTGGCTAAGGCGAAAGAACGCAAGAGCCGGCAGTTGTTTGTCACGGAAGGCATCAAGATGTTTCTTGAGGCGCCGCAGGATCGCATAAGGCAGGTTTATATCTCCGAGGAGCTGGAGCGAGAGTTAGCCTCGGCTAACTTTGGGGACGCCCAGGACAAAGAACATGCACTGTCATCCTTGGATATGCATAAGACAAAAGAGAAGTTGTCTGAGCTGCGGGCCGAAGGTGTTACGGTTGAGACCGTTGTGTCCGAAGTGTTTAAAAAGGTATGCGATACAGTGACACCGCAGGGAATCCTTTGCGTGGTCACATTTGCGGATCATAAGGAAGAAGATCTGCGTGCGGCGGGAGAGAAAGGGTTGTACCTGGTTTTGGAAGATGTGCAGGATCCGGGCAATCTCGGGACGATCATCAGAGCCGGTGAGGGCGCAGGGCTTAGCGGCGTGATCCTCAGCAAGGGCTGTGTTGATATCTATAATCCCAAGGTGGTGAGGGCTACCATGGGAAGTATTTACCGAGTTCCCTTCTTATATAAAGAAGATATCGGTTTGGCGGTGGATGAATTAAAGAAGGCCGGCGTTTCGGTATTTGCGGCAGAACTTCAGGCAAAAGACAGTTATGACCGTGCGGATTACCTCGGACCGGTTGCGTTTCTTTTGGGAAACGAAGGAAAAGGGTTAAGTAAGGGCATGATCGAAAGGGCGGATCATAAGATCATTATCCCGATGCTTGGACAGGTAGAAAGTCTAAATGTAGCAGTCGCGGCTAATTTATTACTATATGAAGTGGCCAGGCAGCGACGAGGCAACAAAAATTTGTAACATTTTAAAAATTGCGTAACTTTTGTCAAAATGGCTTGGTTACGCACTTTTTATTGAAAAAATTTGACAAATATACGGAAAGGTGTTACTATACCTTTACTAAGACGTAACAATTTTGTAACAAATTTACATAAAAATGTTACAAACGCCGAGAAAATGGCGTATTTGGAGGAAACATGAGTTTTAAGAAATTTAGTGCGAAACGCCTGCTTGCATGTGCATTTGTAACGGCATTGGCAGTCGGCACTTTTCCGACAAGTACATATGCGGATATTACGGTAGATCTTCATGCCGGAGCATCCATTTCCAGTGAGTTGGAGAATGACAGCGATGTAATGACGGCAGATGAGATCTTGGAAACAGAACCGGTTACTTCCGTTGGAGCACTTGCTTATATCGACGAGGAAGCATTGGTAGAAGATGTAGTCACCGTTGTTTCCGCTAATACGATCGAGCATGCGGTTGCCAATGTTGAAAATTCCGTAAACGTTCGTACAGAGCCTTCTGAGGAAGCGGATGTTGCGGGTAAGTTATTTAAGGATTGTGCGGGTACCGTATTGGAAAGTGCAGACGGCTGGACGAAGATTGAAAGCGGAAACCTTGTAGGCTGGGTCAGCAATGAGTTTTTGATCCTTGGCGAAGAGGCAGAGGCTAAGATCGAAGAAATCGGTACGTTAAAGGCAACGGTTGAGACCGAGACCTTACGTGTTCGTACGGAGCCTTCCGAAGAAGCCGGTGTTTATGAGTTGGTTGGTACAGGTGATGTACTCACTGCCGAAGAAGAACTCGGCGATTGGGTCAGCGTTAAGGTTGACGGAGAGATCGGTTATGTAGCGGCTGAATATGTTTCCGTTGAGTTTACAACGGAACATGGTAAGACCGTGGAAGAGATAGAAGCAGAAGAGAAAGCAGCCGAAGAGGCTAAGCAGAAAGCATCCGGTTCCAAAGGAACCACAAACAGAGGTGCGGTTGCATCGGCCGGCGGAGATGTTGCATTACTTGCGGCACTCATTCAGGCAGAGGCAGGAACTCAGGGCTATGAAGGTCAGTTGGCAGTCGGTGCGGTTGTTATGAACCGTGTACGTTCCGGGGCATATCCGAACAGCATTTCCGCTGTCATCACTCAACCCGGACAGTTCCCTCCTGCTACAAACGGAACGGTTGCGGGAATCGCAGCCAGAGGAGCTTCTTCTTCCTGCACGCAGGCAGCTCAGGCAGCGATCAACGGTGCATCCAACGTAGGCGGTGCATGTCACTTCGGTCGCGTCGGTAAGGCAGCCGGTGTTGTGATCGGAGGACACGTATTCTACTAGAATTGATCGGTATACAGGTTATTCGAACCGGTTCTTCGGAGCCGGTTCTTTTTTCTTTTTGGTGAAACTTTATCGCAAAGTTCGTCGGGCTTTACGAAAAGGCGAATTTGTTGTAAGATTACCTCGTAACGGTGCATGGATCGGTCACACCGAAAAAAGGAGGGGAAGTATGAATATTACATTTTTAGGCATCTCGACCCTGATCTTTTGGTTGATCCTGTTTGTGGTCTTGTTGGTAGTGGAAATGGTGACCATGGGATTGACGACAATATGGTTTGCAGTCGGTTCTCTTGCGGCATTCTTGTTATCACTGTTTGACGTCCCCTTTCTTGTACAGTTTGCTGTATTCATCGTCGTGTCGTTTTTGGCGTTTTTCTTTGTCCGGCCGGCGGCAGTAAAGAAGTTCAATAAGACGAGGGAGAGGACAAACATCGAAGGCATGATCGGAAGAGAAGGCATTGTACTTACGGAGATCGATAATCTTCAAAATGCCGGACGGATTCAGATCGACGGACAGGAATGGTCGGCGCGTAATGTGATCGAGCAGCAATTGATCCCGCCCGGAGAGGTTGTAGTGGTACAGGCCGTAAGCGGCGTAAAACTAATTGTAAAAAGGAGAAGTGAGGTATAAGCATGGAAGGAATTATCGGAGGAGTATTTTTTTTATTTTTCTTATTATTTGTACTGATCGTTTTATTGGCAAGTTGTATTAAGATCGTTCCGCAGGCACACGCCTATGTTGTGGAGCGTCTTGGTGCATATCAGTCCACCTGGTCGGTTGGTCTGCATTGGAAGTGGCCCATCATCGATAAGGTGGCGAAGAGAGTCCTGTTAAAAGAGCAGGTTGTGGATTTTGCACCGCAGCCGGTGATCACAAAGGATAACGTTACGATGCGGATCGATACCATCGTATTTTTCCAGATCACGGATCCGAAGCTGTATGCGTACGGTGTGGAAAACCCGATCATGGCGATCGAAAACTTAACCGCGACCACGCTTCGTAATATCATCGGTGACATGGAACTCGATCAGACCTTGAATTCCAGAGAGGTGATCAACTCCAAGATGAGTACCACATTGGACGTGGCAACGGATCCCTGGGGTATTAAGATCAATCGTGTGGAGCTTAAGAATATCATTCCTCCCGCAGGTATTCAGGATGCGATGGAGAAGCAGATGAAGGCTGAGCGTGAGAGACGTGAGGCAATTCTTCGTGCCGAAGGTGAGAAGAAGTCCACCGTCCTTGTTGCGGAAGGTCAGAAGGAAAGTGCGATCTTAGAGGCGCAGGCGGAAAAAGAAGCTGCGATCTTACGTGCGGAGGCACAGAAGGAAAAGATGATCCGTGAGGCAGAAGGTCAGGCGGAAGCGATCCTTAAGGTACAGCAGGCAAATGCCGACGGTATCAAGATGATCAAGGATGCGGGTGCCGATGAGGCAGTGCTTCAGATCAAGAGCTTAGAGGCATTTGCAAAGGCTGCCAACGGACAGGCAACAAAGATCATCATTCCTTCCGAGATTCAGGGACTGGCAGGACTTGCGACCAGCATGAAGGAAGTAATGAAGGACACAAAGTAGGAAATCAGAAATCATAGGTGACAAAAGTCCCGCATGACCTGCGGGACTTTTCAAACTATAAAGGAGAGCATCGATATGGATTTGACGGGAAAGCATTTTTTGAAGTTATTGGATTTTACGCCGGAGGAGATCGACTATTTTCTGGAGCTGGCGGCAGATCTGAAGGAGAAAAAGAAAAAAGGGATCTTGGTGGATCAGCTGCGCGGAAAGAACGTAGCTCTGATCTTTGAGAAGACCAGCACCCGTACCAGATGTTCTTTTGAGGTTGCGGCACACGATCTTGGCATGGGAACGACCTATCTGGATCCGTCGAGTTCGCAGATCGGAAAGAAGGAAAGCATCGAAGATACGGCTCGCGTATTGGGCCGCATGTTTGACGGTATCGAGTACCGCGGATACGGTCAGGAGATCGTCGAGGAGCTGGCTGCAAAGGCGGGGGTTCCCGTTTGGAACGGTCTGACCAATGAGTTTCATCCGACGCAGATGCTTGCCGACTTACTTACCATTCGCGAGCATCTGGGCTCTGAAAAAGGCAAGAAGGTCGTATATATGGGAGATGCGCGCTACAACATGGGCAATTCCTGGATGGTGACCTGTGCGAAGATGGGCATGCATTTTGTCGGTTGTGCACCGAAGGAATACTGGCCGACGGAGGAACTGATCGAAACGAGCCGGAAGATCGCAAAAGAGACCGGAGCGATCATCGAATTGGAAGAGGATCCGATGGTGGCAACGAAGGATGCGGACGTGATCTATACCGATGTCTGGGTATCCATGGGGGAACC
>JAILOQ010000027.1 GCA_024690725.1 Lachnospiraceae bacterium | reverse complement strand
ATGGCCGGCATTTGCACCGCCCTGGAAGCGAATGATGATATCCGCATTTTCCGCCATCATATCTGTGATCTTACCCTTACCTTCGTCACCCCAATTGGCTCCGACTACCGCTTTTACCATGGTGTATTCCTCCGTTTCTTTCAACCGGACGAAACATCTGTCACTTCCGTAACTGCCTCGTCATATTTACCCGTGCGCCCGGGCGCACATATCTAGTATACACAAAATGTGCAAAATTTCAACTTTTCTTACACATTGATCTCAGCCGTAACACCCAAAAGGTCCTTGTTGGCCTCACGGATAGGGTCGATGATCTCACGAACGAAACGCTCCGTCTGCAGCGGGGAACGTCCCACATACTTTGCAGGATCCATTGTCTTTTCAAGTTCTTCTCTGCTTAAGTTAAACTCCGGATCCTCCGCGATTAGGTCAAGGAGGTTATTCTCCAGTCCCTCTTCCTTTACGTGTGCGCCGGCCTTCATGGAAAGCTGACGGATCTTCTCGTGCAGTTCCTGTCTGTCGCCGCCGTTCTTTACGGCATCCATCATGATATTCTCGGTTGCCATGAACGGAAGCTCCGCCATGAGATGCTTGGTGATCACCTTGTCATAGACCTTCAGTCCGTCCACAACGTTGATGCAAAGATCCAAAATACCGTCGATGGCAAGAAAGCCTTCCGGAACGGAAAGACGTTTGTTGGCCGAATCATCTAAGGTTCTCTCAAACCACTGTGTCGCGGATGTGATCGCGGGATTCAATGCATCCACAAGTACATACCTGGACAAAGAAGCGATTCTTTCGGACCGCATCGGATTTCTCTTATACGCCATGGCACTCGATCCGATCTGGTTCTTCTCAAACGGCTCTTCCACTTCCTTTAAGTGCTGTAAGAGACGGATGTCGTTGCTCATCTTTGTGGCGGATGCCGCGATGCCCGCAAGCACGTTCAACACTCTCGTATCGATCTTGCGGCTGTACGTCTGACCGGATACGGCCACGCACTTTTCAAAGCCCATCTTCTTTGCGATCATCGGATCGATCTTGTCGATCACTTCGTCATCGTCATTGAACAACTCCTTAAACGATGCCTGGGTTCCTGTGGTACCCTTACAGCCAAGCAGCTTCATATTGGAAAGCACATAGTCAAGGTCTTCCAGATCGTAGGTAAACTCCTGTGCCCAAAGTGTGATCCTCTTGCCGAGGGTCGTAGGCTGTGCCGGCTGGAAATGGGTAAATGCAAGCATCGGAAGATCCTTATACTGCATTGCTTCCTTTCCCAAAAGGTCGATGACATTCACGAGTTTTTTCTTAACCAGTTTCAGTGCCTCGGTCATCACAATGATGTCCGTATTGTCGCCGACATAGCAGCTTGTCGCTCCCAAATGGATGATGCCTGCCGCCTTCGGACACTGCTCTCCGTATGCATGCACATGACTCATCACATCGTGACGCACCTTCTTTTCCCAGGCCTTTGCAACGTCATAGTTGATGTCATCGGCATGGCTCTTTAATTCATCGATCTGCTCCTGTGTGATCACGGGCTTTCCGTCCTGAGACAAGCCAAGCTCCATTTCGGTCTCTGCCAAAGCGATCCAGAGTTTTCTCCAGGTACCGAACTTCATGTCCGGGGAAAAGATGTACTTCATCTCCTTGCTTGCATAGCGCTCGGAAAGCGGGCTCACATACATATCGTTGTTCATTCTTCGTCTCCTTTGTAATCGTTATATTTTTCCTGTTCCGCCTCGTATGCGGAAACCATACTGAGGATTTCCTTTGCATACATCGGATAATCCTTGGCGAGGTCCGTGATCTCGGCCTTCGCCGTTTCTGCGATCTCCTTGTTGTAATCCATCTGCTTACGCAGCGCCTGACGTCGTAAGATCAGGGAGTGTCGCACCTCGACCATTTCCTTCGGGTTCAATATGGCTTCGGTCTGGTGCACCCAGATCACGGGATCGTAGAGGTGATATTCGCGCAGCTGCTTTACCAGCTGTTTGCAGTGGAATTCCATATCCATCTCCGTCTGCTCGAGACGTTTGCGCTCCTCTTTTTCCTCGAGGTACTTTTCGTATTGCTCCTCCAGTTTGTCCGCGCCGGAGGTATGGAATTTCAAAAAGTAATAATCCAGAAGATTCGCATTGTTCACATAGCGGATCTTTACGGTATTCTGCAACGTGATCAGACGGTTGTAGCTGTTGGAGGCCACACGCAGATCGCTCGCCGCTTCCTTATACTTCACGAAGAAGTAGGTCAGAAGACACGCTGCCGCCACTGCCGTCAAAAGATATCCCACGGTCGCATCCAGCTCCAGTGCAAACTGCAGGATGAACATCAAGAGCACACAGGCACAGGCCGCAAGCACACAGATCACGGTCATGCCGCGGTAGTTCAAAAGGCCCGTGCGCGCCTCGGTCATACGAAACAGACACGCCTGCTTTTCCCCCTCGAGTCGCCTCAGATCCTTCTTGATCTTTTCATGATACTCTTCGGTGTTTCGTAACGACCGTATCGCATCCGGCGCTTCTCCTTCGAGGCGCTGCATTCTGCGAAACTCGGTCTCGGGCAGGAAACTCTTGCGCTTTTGCAGATCGCTCCTGTTCACTTCCAGATAACTGATCGCTTTCGCGTGTTCCTCAAGTGCAATGTGCTGCTCCGCCGCCATGGCATCGATCTCTTCCATGTCGGTCAGATACGCATTGACGACCTTGTACTCATTTTGCAATCGCTCGATCTCGTAAGAAGCGTTCTTCATCTGATCCAGACAGCTGTGCACAAAGTCCTGCCGCTCCACCATGCGGTGGAAGTTTAGGCCCTCCCGCTTCGGGGCGACATCGCTTTCGGAATTCGGTTCCTCCTCCAAAAGTTCATATTCAATTTCTTTTCGTTTAAATAAACGGCTGAAAAAACTCATCTTATCTTTTTCTTCCAAATACTGAGTTGTTTACGGATCCATTCCTCTTCATCGACCGGCACGGCCTTCTCCGAATGCGTCCCGATCACGGTCATCATGCCTGCGCCCAAGTATTTTTCCATGGGCTCCACATATTCCTTCAATTCCGGATGCTCCATCATGAACAGACGGAATTCTTCCTCTTTCAAACTCTTTCGTTTGCACAAAAGGAAGAGGACAAAATCATCGTGGCTCCGGATTCCCATCCGTGCCGCATCCAAAAACCACTTTGCGGCAATGTCGTAATAAAAGAACCTTGCGTAACAACAGCCGACATTGTACATCATGTTATGCTTGGCTTTTTCATTATCATAGTTAGCATTGGCTAACAATTTTTCGTATTCCATCGCGGCGTTTCTGTATTCCTCTTCGACAAAAAACTGATCCGCTCTGCTCTTGCGTCTTTCGTTCATGCTAAGGAGCGCAGACTTTCTGATGATCTCACAGACCGCCTCCCGGTCCATTTTCTTCAAAAAGTCCATGTAAGCAAAGATCTGCTCTGCGATCTTTTCCGCCTTCGGCTCGGTGCGGTAGATCTCTCTTAATGATGACGCAAGATCCGCAAGCTTGCACTCGTCCCGGATCCAATCGGCCAGCGCCGGGTTTAAGAGTTCCTTGTCGCACAACGTGCGATTTCTGTATATATAATAGCAAAGTTCTTCCATTGTATAAAGGTGGATCTTGGGTTCGCCCATTACATACGCTTCCCCCGCATCCTGCCCCTTACAGAACACTACATAGCTCATCGGCTTCTCCTTCTTTACAGTATCCCCAACGTAATGATCTCTTCGTAAACTCTGCCATGCTCCTTGTAAAACTCACCGAACGGCACTTCCTGCACCTGCACGGAAACCTCCTTTTCGGAGCGCATGGACATCGTACAATGAAACTTTCTTCCCTTCATATCTCTTTGTGAATCTGCGGGCAGTACCACGGGTACCACACGCTTTTGTGACTTATCGAGCGGCAGGATCACGATCGGCAGATGTGCGTCTTCACCCGGCATGAAATCAAATTCCGCCTTCGCGTCATACCAGTTCTGCATCCCGTCCCAAAGCACGGAGATCACTTCCTTGCCATCCTCCAAACGGATCACCCCGATATCGGATTTGATCTTTTCTTTTCCCATGTAGATAAACTCGCGCTCATTGCTTACCGAAAGCTTATCCATGGCCGCAAGACAGGCGCCGCGGCTGAACAGATTGTTGCCACCATACACCTTTCTGCTCCTGCAGACCGTCTTTAAGGTCTTTTCGCACCATTCTTTTTCAAACGGCTGTCCCGTCAGATAGATCGTCGTAACGATCCTGCCTTCCAGATCCAGAAGCATGCATTCGTTCATCTGCTCATCCAGATCCTCCAAAATCTCCTGTTCATCTTCCGGCTCCATCTCCGTAGGATACAGGATTTCCGTATGATCCTCCGTCTCGACCTTCACGGGGATCGGATAACCGCGCTTGGTCATCTCCACCTTTTTCAGGGAAAGATACCCCGCCGACATATCCATGACCTCCAGCATATAGCTGAACATTTCCTTCGGCTGATGTACGGCGTAGTAATACAGGCTCTCCTCCTTCGGGACAAAGAACACGTGCTCAAACTCTGTCATGGACTGCTCTTTGACCTTCGTCAAAAGGTCCACCATATGCTTGTCAAAATGATCCACCGTAATGACCGCCGCCTTTACATTCAGCCCCGGCCGGTAGATCCCCACCTGCGAAAAGCAACCGCGCAAAAACAATCCCAACAGTTCCACCGGATCGATCGAGCGCTCTTCCACACGGATCATCTCTCCGTGAATGGCAGCCTGCAAGATGTTTCGTACCAAAACTCCTTTTCTGGCTTGGAAGTTCTCCATCGCTTCCTGCCCGACATACCATTGATTGACGCCGCTTCTCTTACAGGCGACCGTCGGAATATCCAGACAGTCTCCCTCGCCGCCGTTGAAGGTCACGTAACTGACCTGCGTATAAATGGGTCCCAGTTCGACACCGATGATATAATCCTTGTTTTCTTCCACGTTTCAACCCTCATCAAATAATGCGGAACAACTGCTTCACCAATCGATCCTCATCCCGATATTCCTCGGTCAGTTTCATGGCTGTATATTCATCTTTAAGTTCCAGTGCAAGCGCGATATCGTTTAGCATATGGAATCTGCCTCTGCCCTCGGTACGGTTCGGATCTCGGAATTCCACTTCATTGCTTAAGATAAAGCTTTCCTCTCCGTCCGCATCCTCCGTCAGATAGTACTGCAAGGTCTCTCCCCAGAAGACCAAAAACGAGGTCTGGTAGATTCCCGGGAAAACTTCGTACATCTCTTCATCAACATATTCCCTTTCCTCCTCATCCGGCTTTGACCAGACGTAATGAATATGAATATGCGCATCCCTCGTGCCGCGGAAGGTGATATACTCCCGCTCTCTGTAGATCTGAAGCTTCGGAAGCAATCCCTCATAGTCCCGAAATTCCGGGAAATAAATGCCCTGTCCGCTCAGCTCGTCCAGGATCTGTGCCGTCTTCGCTTTCTCATCTTCGGACAGAGAATCGATCTTTTCGTGATAATAGTTGATAAACGCCAGCTCGCATCCGAGATCTTTTGTATTCCCTTCCAACACGTACTCGCGAATATAAGTCGCGATCTCCGGCGCCAAGTCCTCCCCTCCGGAAACATACGCTTCCGCACTCATCTTTAAGTATTCCGCGATCAGATTCTGATCTCCGCCGCGCGAACAATAATACCGGAAGATCTTTTCCCGGTCCGAGGTATAAGCCCCCGTCATCAACAGCTGTTCCAGAATACGCTTTGCGATCTCCGTCGCATCCACATCCATATTGAGCGCACTCACGAATACGTTTCGCATCTGCTTCACGGTTCCGTTAAAGTGGCGCACCAGATAGGCCAGCATATCTTCCGTATATTTTTCCTGCGTAAATGCATAATAGATCATGCGCACAAAACCGGGTTTTAAGCGGACGCGCATTTCACTTTCCATCCCTTTTCTGTCATCAATGGCACGCTGTAAGAGTGTGGCAAACACACGCACATCTGCTCTCTCCAGCCCGAAATGCATGAACGCATCGTATGCCTTTTCATAATCCTTTCCGGAACAAAGAAGGGAAATATACATCATGGAATCCTGCGGAGCGATATTCTCCGGTCCCAGAGGTTCAAACATTTCCCGGATATCATCTTCCCGCCCCATGCGGTTTGCGGCTTCCAACAAAGCCCCGAGCAATTCCTTGCTCCGCTCCTTCGAAAGCCTGTCGGATTCGATCAGATACCGACACTGATCGAGCAATTCGTCAAACTGCTCATCGTTCGTTACATTGCGCAACTTGTCCGCCGTACAGTTCATATAGCAGCCGGCAAAACTGCGCACATCATATTCTTTTAACAGGCGCTGCGCACGCTCCACACCCAATACCGGGCGTAAGTCCGCAAGCCGTTCGCCGATATACGGCAGCCCGTTTTCATCTTCCAAAACAAAGGTATAATCCCTGCCGTAGATCGAAACCATTGCCCGACCGCGCTTTACGGCATACCGTTCCTGTCCGGCGATCCCTTCCTGCCGGATCACGATATTGCGATACTTCGGGTCCGTATTGACTTCCCAGATCGTGGCCACACGGGAGAGCTGCGAACAACGTTCCCCGGTCATGTCTTCTTCCGTAAGGAGCGTTCGATACAGATAGGCCAGACTGTCATCCGCCCGTCCTTCCGATAACTTATCGCAGGTAAAATCATGAATGCGCTTTTCAAACTCCTCCGATATCCGTGCACCGCTGCGAATGATGAGTGCATAGATGTAAGCCATATAGGTATCATCCATGGTCGCACCGAAGGAAAAATACCGGATCGCTTCATCCGGAAGCACACCTTCTTTGCTAAAGTCGAGCGCCCGAACATAGGCTTCATAAAGTCCGGTGATCTTTTCCCCGTAGGAAATGGCATTCGCCATAGCTTTGGTCACATCCGGACCGGTACAGTTTCCGCGCATATATAACGTACATAACGTCTTGCAAAACAGCTGCTCATCCTCGATGGGATGACGCTTCAAAAAGTCGATCAGATCCTCCGAATAGTCCGCATTGATCGCCGCCGCATAAACCTGTCGCAGGAAGGATTTATCCAAAAGCCGGTACCGCTCCATAAACTGAAGGAGCGCCACCTCAAATTCATCCAGACGATGAAACACGGACGGCCCGCGAAGTGCCACCATGGACGCCTCCAACCGGATCAAAGGATTCTGTTTATTCTTCGCCCAGAAGTCTTTCAGACCGCGATATGCAAGCGCCGGGTTCAACATGGCTAACTTATCCTTTTGCATCATTCCCCAGTAGAGAATGAACTCCTCCGGATACTGCTCGCGATAATTCATCAAAAGATCCTTGGCACGGTCACTCTCATCTGCGCCGGACATTGCCATGAGATAAAGGAAATAACCGTAAAGCGGAATATCGATCTCTTTTCCGCCCATCATACGACGCGCACCGTTTAATAACCAGATAGCGCCGTTATTCTCTCCGCAAAGGAGTTTCAGATGTGCCTGATACAACGATGTCATCAGTTCATCGGAACCCTTCACATACCCGAGTGCCTCTTCGGCCAAACGAACACATTCGGACTTGGACTTTAACCCGGTACGATAATCCAGATAGATGTGGAGCATCACATCCCGAAACAGCTGCTGCTCGGTCTGCTCCTCCACCTGTGTCACGCTGCGTGCATCCAGACGGATCTCCACCTTTGCCACAAGTTTCGTGCGCCCGTCATCAAAGATCAGATGCCCTTCATTGACACCCTGCTTGCAACGACGCAGATCTATGGGAACGCGGATCGTGGCTTCATTGTTTACAAAGCTCTCATCCTCGATCCACTGTGCCACGCGTAAAAACGACACATCGCTCTTCACCTGCACGCGGCCGTATCCCCAGCCTCCCCGCTTAATGGTCACATTGAACTCATGCGGAATATCCCCGCGGCAGAACAAAAACTCTTCTTTGTCCAGGACGTATGTGAGCGGCGCTTTCTTGCCGGTCGAGATCAAAAACTCATCCATGGCCCAGCGTTCGTTTCCGGTATCCTCGGCGGCGCGGCGGATCGTGCGATACGTCTCCAGATACTGCTTGGCTCCCGCCTGCAATACGCCCTCAAAATTCGGACTGAGGAAACACTCCAGAGCCTGCTTGGGATTTGCTTTTGCCAGATTGATAAAATGAAAAAGGTTACGGATCTCACCTAAGTCACTGGGCATGGAAGTCGGCGCGATCTGCACCTCAAAGGGATAGTAAAACTCTCCCATATCGGTGATCACATAGATCTCACCCTTCTCATAATCACCCGGCAGCATGCCTTCGGTATGAAGCACAAAGGGCACGCGCATGCTGTGACCTTTAAACTCCCCTTCCGGACATTCCACGTGAAGATTCGTAACGCAAATATGGCCCTTCACATCACGGGGGCCTTCTACGTCGATATGAAATTCACCCTCATAGGGTTTACCCGCTCCTGCCGTAACCTTCAGCACGGGCGGTTGAAAGACCAAAGTACCTGTCTTCATCGCAAATTCTCTATGTCTTTTCTAAAATGTATTTTCGTCAAAAACCGCACAAATATCGTATTCGGTCCGTATTGCGTTCATGAAAAGTTGTGCTATAATGCTAATTATATCACAACAAAGGACATTTTCGTATGAATAATGCAACTTCTTCCTTTCACGGAAGCGATTTGGAAAAAATAGCGGCGGTCTATGGGATCCCGAAGGAATCCATCATCAGTTTTTCCGCAAACGTCAATCCCCTGGGTGCGTCCAAACAGGCTCTTTCAGCCTTGTCCGATCACCTCTCGGTGATCAGCGCTTACCCCGACCCCGCCTATACGGAGCTTCGCAAAGCGATCGCGGACTACACCGGCGCCGTTCCCGAAGACATCATTTTGGGAAACGGAGTGACGGAGCTTTTGAAGCTGGCGCTTACCGCCATCCGTCCGAAGCAGACGCTGCTCGTGGGACCCACCTATTCTCAGTACGAAGAAGACCTTTCTTTTCTCGGGAGTAAGACCGATTATCTCCTCGCCGAAAAAGAACGTGATTTCGTCCTGACGCCCGACGATGTAAAAGGCGCCCTGAAAGAGGATACGGATCTTGTCATCCTCTGCAATCCGAACAATCCGACGAGCTTTGCTTTCCGCGAACCGGAGCTTCGCTCGATCCTTACTACCCTCCGCGAAAAGAACATCCGTCTCATGATCGATGAGACCTATGTGGAATTTCGCATGGACGAAGAAGATATCTCCGCGGTTCCGCTCTTAAAGGAATTCGACAATCTTTTGATCCTGCGCGGAACGTCCAAGTTCTTTGCAACCCCCGGTCTTCGTTTGGGCTACGCTCTCACCAAGGACCACCTTCTTTTGGATGCGGCCCGCAGTGTGACCGATGCATGGAACATCAATGCCGTGGCTTCCTTTGTCGGCGCCCGCATGTTCTCCGATACGGAGTATATCTCAAATGTACGCAAAACAATGGAAGAGGAAAAAAATTACCTTTCCTCTTCCGTATCTTCACTTCCCGGATTTCGGGTATATCCGATCTACGCCAACTTTATGCTGGTGGAACTGCCCGAGCGCCTTACCTCCACCGAGGTGTTTTCCGCCCTGATCCGCCGGGGTCTGATGGTGCGCAACTGCAATTCCTTCCCGTCCTTCGGTGAGCGTTTCATCCGCATCTGCTTCATGTCCCATGAAGATAATGTGCGTCTTTTTACTGCGCTCTCCCGCCTGTAAAAAGAACGTATCCTATTCCAGATTCACTTTCTTTTCCAGGAAATACACGTTTAAGAAGTATTCCCCAACGGTAAGACCCGCCAGTAACAAAAAGCCGACCACAAAGATGATGTTGATCGTCAAAGCCTCCGGCTCACGATTTCCCGCAATAATAAGCGGTAAAGACAAGATTCTTCCGATGAAATTCATTGCCAGATTCATCAGATACAATATAATAAACGACATGACCAGTTTGTACTTCTTAAAGAGCTGTCCGATCCCGATCGCCACGTAGAAAAACAGATATCTTTGAAACGGCATGATCAAAAAGCTCAATATCCCTGCAATGATAGCCGGAATATATTTTACACCGCTCTCGGAGAGTGTTATTCCGATCTCACCGAACGCCTCACCGAACTCACGCGAGAATTCTCCCCAATCAATTCCCAGCATTTCCGGCAATTCCATAGTCGCACACATCACAAACAAGATCATACAACCGAATAACACGATCGGCGTGATCACCTGCCAGATCACGGCCACCAGAAGTTTCGTCCAAAGCAGGGACTTTTTGGAAACCGGAAGGGTATGCATAAGATACCCCTGATCCGTGTACAGATTCTTATAATACCGGTAAAAGAAAAAGTACGGGATCACGACCATCATCGTCATTCCGACAAAGAAATAGGCCATAAAGTAAAGTGTCATAAAGATCGAGGCAAGTCCGGTCTTATCCTCTGCAAGTAACTTTTCGTAATTCCCTACGAGTACCGAAAAACAACCAATGCCTGTTAAAACCACAAACAACAAGCAGATCAGGGTGCAGGGAAGATATGTTTTTTTCCATTCGTATTTAAACAATTTACTAAACATACGCGAACACCTCCCTAAAATAACGGTCCAGGGTAATACCGAAGTTTTCTCTTACCCGACTTACCGGTGCCTGCGCCACAAGTCTTCCGTTTTTGATAAATACAAAGTCATCCAGGATCTGCTCAATATCCGTGATCAGATGCGTACAGATCAGGATCGTCGCATTCGGATTGTAGTTTGCCAAAATGGTACGGATGATGAAATCCCTGGCTGCGGGATCCACACCTGCGATCGGCTCATCCAGAACATAAAGCTGTGCCTGTCTGGCCATGACCAAGATCAGCTGCACCTTTTCCTTGGTTCCCTTGGATAAGCTCTTCAACTGACTCTTCGGATCGATGGCAAGTGCCGTTAGCATCGCATTGGCCCGCTCTCTGTCAAAGTCCGCATAAAAATCCGCAAAGAAACCGACCAGCTTTTCCACCGTACTTTCCGCCTCCAGATAGGTGCGTTCCGGCAGGTAGCTGACGATCGCACGCGAAGCGATCCCCGGTTTTTGTCCGCGGATCAAAATCTCTCCTCCGGTCGGCGTCAAAAGCCCGTTCAACAGCTTGATCAACGTCGTCTTTCCGCTTCCGTTGGGTCCCAAAAGACCGACGATATGTCCCGCTTCGATATTGAGATTGAAATGATCCAGTGCCGGTCTTCCCGACACATAGCATTTCGTCAGATCCTTGCATTCCAAAAGGGAGACCTCCGCCTGATTCGGAAGCATCGGCTCATTTAAGAGCGGCAGTTGACGGTGCGGCATCTGTCCCATCGGCATGTTCGGCATCTGCCCCATCGGCATGTTCGGCATCTGCCCCATCGGCATGTTCGGCATCTGCCCCATCGGCATATTTGGCATCTGCCCCATTTGTTGATTTACGTCCATATTCCCTCCAGCCTCATACGTTCTTTTTCCGGAAACTTCGTTCCATGTAATAGTCAAGACTTCATATCATTTTCAAAAAGAAAGCCCCCATCCTGGGACGGGGGCTCTCGATTTTTTCGTTTACGTTAAGATCAGTCCTCAGCGTTTAATACATTATAGATGATACCTGCAAGTGCACCACCGATAGCCGGAGCGAGGATGAAGATCCATACGACCTTGATCGGGTCGGGATTACCTGCGATCGCAGCGATCAGAGCAGGTCCGAAGCTTCTTGCGGGATTCACGCTGGTACCGGTAAGACCGATGCCCAAGATGTGGATCACGACCAAAGTGAAACCGATGATCAATCCGCCGAAGGAACCGTGGCCTGCCTTCTCATCCGTAACACCTAAGATCACATATACGAAAAGGCATGTAAGAATGATCTCAACAAGAATTGCGGCACCATAGCTGTTGCCCACACCTGCGATTCCGTTCGAACCGAGACCGCCGGTCATATCCGTAATGTTGCCCATGGAGAAGATCAGCTTTAAGATGGCTGCACCGATCGTGGCACCGACAAACTGTGCGATCACATAACCGATGAAATCCTTCATCTCCATACGACGGGTTACAAGACATCCGATGGAAACCGCGGGATTGATATGACATCCGCTGACGTTACCTACGGCATACGCCATACCTACGATGGTAAGACCGAATGCCAATGCGGTCAAAAGATAACCGCTTCCGTTTGCTGCGTCACATCCGACCGTCATTGCGGTACCGCAGCCTAAGAATACCAATGTGAAAGTTCCCAAACACTCAGCAATATACTTTTTCATTTGCTCTCCTTTCTCTTAGAGACAACGTGAATGTATTCATCCAGAAGTTAGCCCCCACTAACTACTCGATCACTTTGATCCAGCCTTCCGGCGCTTCCATACGACCCATCTGGATTCCGGTAAGCGTATCATACAGCTTCTTGGTAACCGGTCCCATCTCGTCCATACCGCTCGGTAAGCAGATTTCCTTGCCGTGATCTACGATCTTGCCGACCGGAGAGATAACGGCTGCCGTACCGCAAAGGCCGCACTCTGCGAAATCCTTTACTTCATCGAAGTAAACTTCTCTGTGCTCTACCTTCATGCCAAGGATATGCTCGGCAACATACATCAGGGAACGACGGGTAATGGAAGGTAAGATACTGTCGGACTTCGGTGTAACAACCGTGCCGTCCTTGGTAACGAACAGGAAGTTCGCACCGCCGGTCTCTTCTACCTTCGTACGGGTAGCGGCATCCAAATACATGTTTTCCGCATAACCCTGATTATGTGCATCCACGATGGCATGCAAACTCATTGCATAATTCAAACCTGCCTTAATGTGACCGGTACCATGCGGTGCCGCACGGTCGAAATCCGTCACACGAATGGTGATCGGCTTTGCGCCGCCCTTGAAGTAAGGGCCAACCGGTGTTGTAAATACACGGAACTGATACTCATTGGCCGGCTTTACACCGATGATGGCATCAGAACCAAACATATAAGGACGAATATAAAGGGTCGCACCCGAGCCAAACGGCGGAACATATGCGGCGTTTGCCTTTACCGTATCCACTACCGCCTGTACAAAACGGTCCTCCGGAAATACCGGCATCTCCAGTCTCTTACAGGTATCACTCATACGTGCCGCATTTAAATCCGGGCGGAAGCATACAATCTTACCGTCCTCTGTCGTATATGCCTTCAAACCTTCGAAACAGGTCTGTGCATACTGAAGCACGCACGCACACTCACTGATCGTTACCTGATCGTCATCGGTCAGCACTCCGTTATCCCAAGCGCCATCCTTGTAATTCGATACATAACGCTTATCTGTTTTCATGTAGCCAAATCCCAGGCTTGACCAGTCAATGTCTTTCTTTTCCATTTTACATCCTTCCTTTCATCAAGACGTCAATATTCAAAGCCTTTATTATTATCATTCTTTTACGACCGATTGTCAAACGGTGCTCATACCTTCGGGCACTGTGCGAGAGATGCGGCGATCTCCTCGTCGGTCGGCATATAATCATCCATTACACCGTCATTGTACTTCTGATATGCCACCATATCGAAGTAGCCGGTTCCGGTAAGACCGAAGACGATGTTCTTTGCCTCGCCGGTCTCTTTGCACTTCAGAGCTTCGTCGATCGCTACCTTGATCGCATGAGAACTCTCGGGTGCGGGAAGGATACCTTCCACTCTTGCGAACTGCTGCGCAGCCGCGAAGACATCCGTCTGCTTTACGCTGGTCGCTTCGATAAAGCCGTCATCGTAGAGCTGGGAAACGATGGAACTCATGCCGTGATAACGAAGACCACCCGCATGGTTCGGAGCGGGAATGTAGCCGCTTCCCAGAGTATACATCTTTGCAAGCGGGCAAACCTTACCGGTATCGCAGAAATCATATACATAACTACCGCGGGTCAAAGAAGGACAGCTTGCAGGCTCTACCGCGATGATGCGATAGTTCTTTTCGCCGCGTACCATCTCACCCGCAAACGGAGAGATCAGACCTCCCAAGTTGGAACCGCCGCCGGCGCAGCCGATGATGATGTCCGGTGTTACTTCGTACTTATCAAGTGCGGCCTTTGTCTCAAGACCGATGATCGTCTGATGCAAGAGCACCTGAGATAAAACGGAACCGAGTACGTAACGATACCCTTCCTGGCTCGTTGCGGCCTCTACCGCTTCGGAAATGGCGCAGCCAAGGCTTCCGGTCGTTCCGGGGAACTCTTCGTTGATCTTGCGGCCCACGTTCGTCTCCATGGAAGGAGAAGGGGTAACCTTTGCTCCGTAGGTACGCATCACTTCACGACGGAAGGGCTTCTGCTCATAGGAAACCTTTACCATATATACCTGGCAGTCCAGATCAAAGTAGGAACAAGCCATGGAAAGTGCGGTACCCCACTGACCTGCACCGGTCTCTGTGGTAACACCCTTTAAGCCCTGCTGCTTTGCGTAATATGCCTGCGCGATCGCGGAATTCAGCTTATGACTTCCGGAGGTATTGTTTCCTTCAAACTTATAGTAGATGTGTGCCGGTGTATCGAGTGCTTTCTCCAGGCAGTACGCACGTACGACCGGGGAAGGACGATACATCTTATAGAAATTCTGGATCTCTTCCGGGATATCCACCCAGGGATCCGTAACGTTTAACTCCTGCTTTGCAAGCTCCTCGCAGAATACAACGGAAAGTTCTTCGAGTGTCATGGGCTTTCCGGTTCCGGGGTTGAGTAACGGTGCGGGCTTATTCTTCATATCTGCACGTACGTTGTACCACTGCTTCGGGATCTCATCTTCTTTCAAATAAATCTTGTAAGGTATTTCTTTTGCCATTGTCTTATCCTTTCTTCCTTTATTTCCTGTAACAAAGCCAATTGTCTTACCCCTTTTCGGGGCAAACTGTCTCTATCAGTATATTCCTTTTTTTCGGATGTGAAAAGCATTACTTTCTGCGATAGGTCACAAAGGTATAGCAAAGATCAAAGCAGGTCTGCTCCTCGCTTTCCTCCGCGATCTCCCACTCATCCATCTCATCCAGATTCGGAAAATACGTATCCGCTTCATAGCTTTCGTCGACCTTAGTGACGATCGCTTCATCGCAAAGCGGAAGCAATTCCTTATAGACGCGCCCACCGCCGACGACATACACATCACAACTATACTCGGCCAACTTTTCCTTCAGCTCATCCACGGAATGTACCACGACGGCATCCTTACATGTATAATCCTTCTGCCCGGACAGTACGATGTTCACACGGTTCGGCAACGGCTTTCCCTGCGGAAAGCTCTCCAACGTCTTTCGTCCCATTACAATAACATTGCCGGTGGTTAGCCGGCGAAAGTTCTTCATATCATTCGGGATGCTGACCAAGAGCTTGTTTTTGTTGCCGATGGCCCAGTTTTTATCTACCGCTACGATCAGTTTCATATCTCTCTCCTCTTCTGCCAAAATGCATTCACAGGTTAAATCGCGATCGGGATATCTTTGATCTGCTCTCCCGTCACATAATCTATAGCCTTTACGTCATCTCTGGTAAAGTCATAAAAATCATGTACATCCGGATTCAGCCAAAACTGCGGTGCCGGATGCTGCTCTCTTTGGATCAGTTCCTCGATGAGCGGAATATGTCTGTCGTAAATATGCGCATCCGCAATGACATGCACAAGCTCTCCCACATGCATATCGCACACCTGTGCAAGCATATGGACGAGCACCGCATACTGGACCACATTCCAGTTGTTTGCCGCAAGCACATCCTGCGAACGCTGGTTGAGTATCGCATTCAACGTAAGCTTCTCCTCACCCGGACGCTGTGTGACATTAAATGTCATCGAGTAAGCGCACGGATACAAACGCATCTCGGACAGATCCTGATGCACGTAGATATTGGTCATGATCCTGCGGCTGAACGGGTTATGCTTTAAGTCGTAGATCACCCGATCGACCTGATCCATGTCACCTTCTTTGTAATGGTGCTTCACTCCGAGCTGATACCCGTAGGCCTTCCCGATGGAGCCGTTCTCATCTGCCCACTCGTCCCAGATGTGACTGTGCAGATCGTGAATGTTGTTGGACTTCTGCTGCCAGATCCAAAGCACCTCGTCCGTAGCACTCTTTAGTGCCGTCTTACGAAGTGTGATCAGCGGGAACTCTTTTCTAAGGTCATAGCGATTGACCACGCCGAACTTCTTTATGGTATAGGCAGGCGTACCGTCCTCCCAATGAGGGCGTACCTTTTCTCCTTCCGTGCTCGTGCCGTTTTCCAAAATGTCGCGACACATGTCCACAAAGATCTTATCCGCTATACTCATGATTTAACTTTCCTTTCTTTGTCCGGGAACCGCCCAAACTATCTGTCCCACTTATCACAGAGGGAATTGATCTGGTCTGCAAACCGCGCCAGGTCTTTATTCGCGCCGCCTTCGTTATGCTGAATAACGGCCATAAGTCTCTGTCCGGCCGCAACCAGTCTCTGGAAGACATCGGAGATCTTGCCGGTCTTCTTCTTTGCGATGCGTACCGGAGTCGGTGCGGAAACGACCTGATTTGTCGCAAGGTCAAAGACCGTTCCGGAATACGGTGCATAAGAATCATATCCATACTCATCGTGCAGGCAGTTCTTGAAGGACTCGGCCACGGTCTCTTCGCCGTGTACCACGAAGACGCGATCCGGCTTTTCTTTGAAGGCATTGATCCATTCCAAAAGGCCGTTTTTGTCCGCATGTCCCGACATGCCCACAAGCTTTGTGATCGTCGCCCGCACTTCGATAGGTTCCCCGAAGAGCTTCACTTCGTCGACGCCATCCACGATCATACGTCCCAGTGTGCCGACCGCCTGATAACCCACGAACAAAACGGTACACTCCGGACGCCAGAGATTGTGCTTTAAATGATGGCGGATACGTCCCGCCTCACACATACCCGATGCGGAAATGATGACCTTGGGCACATCGTCAAAGTTGATCGCCTTGGACTCATCCGACGTGATCGCCAGATGCAGTCCCGGGAATCCCAAGATGTTGATGCCCTTTTTGATCAGCGCCATCGCTTCCTCATCGAAGCAGGTATACATGTTTTTATTGAAAATGCCGGTCGCCTCCACCGCCAAAGGACTGTCCACGTAAACGGGGAAGTCCGCATGCCGTTCGATGCGATGCTCGGCCTTGATCTGTCGCATGTAATACAGGATCTCCTGTGTACGTCCCACGGCAAAAGAAGGAATGACGACATTTCCGCCGCGGTCGAAGGTTTCCTGTAAGATCTTTGTCAGTTCGCCGACGTAATCCACCTTTTCCGTGGCATGGAGTCTGTCGCCGTATGTGGATTCCATGATCACATAATCCGCGGAATCCGTGTGAGAAGGATCCTTTAACAGGGCCTGGTCTTTGTTGCCGAGGTCACCGGAAAAACAAAGCTTTTTATTTACGCCGTCCTCGGAAAGCCAAACCTCAATGCTGGCGGAACCGAGCAGATGTCCCACATCCGTAAAACGGATCTTGATTCCCTCGCAGACCGAAATCTCATCCCCGTAATGACAGGGCACGATCAGACGGATCGCACCGTCCGCATCCTCCATGGTATATAAGGGCTCCACCGCTCCGTTATTGGCGCCGCTTCGTTTGCCCTTCCGGCTCTTCCACTCCGCCTCCTGCATCTGGATGTGTGCACAGTCACGTAACATGATGTTGCAAAGATCTGCCGTAGCATCCGTCATAAAGATCTGTCCGCGAAATCCGCGTGCATATAACAGTGGCAACATACCCGAGTGATCGACGTGCGCATGTGTCAAAAATACGTAATCAAGCTGCGCGGGTGCGATCGGAAGGTCCGCATTCTCAAATGTGTCATTGCCCTGTTCCATTCCGTAGTCAACGACAAACGTTTTGCCGCATGCCTCCACGAAATGACAGCTGCCCGTAACCTCATGATCCGCTCCAATGAATGTCAGTTGCATACCTTCTCTCCCTTCCGAACATGCGCATCGGCAGCATGTTCATCCACAGAATTTTGTCTCCCCCCGGCTCTTATCTAGCGAAACGGCCAGGAATTCATCATATCCGCAAGCGGCCCCACCGTATCCTGCAGATCCCGGATTCCTGCATTCAGTCCGTCAAAGTCGATATTGGAAAGGCTCTCCACCGCTTCCGTTATCGTCTCGGAGTTAGCACCGACTAACTCATTCATTGCCTCGCTTGTTTCGGTCAGGCTCTCTACCGCCGTATCAAGCTTTGACAATGTAACATTGGCATTGTTCACCGTTTTCAAAAGCGGAGGCACCACCAGGACCGCAACGACGGTAAAAAGAAGGAATATCGCCACCGTAAAGATCATTGTGATCCGTTCACTCTTCTTCTGATTCTTTAATTCCTTGAGCATCTGCTCCATCAATTCTCTGTCTTCCATCTTTTCCTCCACGTTACGCCTCCTTGCAAAACACGTTCTTTGTACAGGTAAACAAATACATCTCCATTATAATACAAAAGAGAAAAATCAGCCACCTAACTCCAGCATTTTATCGATGCACTTCTTGGCGGCAAGACGTTTTTCCTCATCCATTACGATCTCCTCGCCCTCATCGTACTTTAAGATGTTGTAGACATTTGCGAGCGTCGTAAGCTTCATGTTGCGGCAGATACATTCTTTGCTCAGTTCGTAGAAGCGTTTCTCGGGAAGATCCATCTGCAGATGCTGCACGATACTGTTCTCCGTACCGATGATGAATTCCTTTGCTTCGCTTTCCTTCGCATAGTTCATGATGCCCGTCGTAGAGCCGATGTAATCCGCGTATTGGCAGATCACCGGACGGCATTCCGGATGTACCAAAACCTTGGCATCGGGATGCAGTTCCTTCGCACGGAGCACCTCCTGCTCGGTCAGGCGCGCATGTACGGGACAACCGCCCTGCATCAGTTCCACATCCTTATCCGGGCAGTTTTCCTTGACATAAGCCCCCAGGTTTTGATCCGGAATGAACAGGATCTTATCGTTATCCAAAGCGTTTACGATCTTTAACGCCGAAGCGCTCGTTACGCAGACATCGCAGACCGTCTTCAGATCCGCGGTCGTGTTGATGTAGGCTACGACCGTGCGCTCGGGATGCGCCTCCTTGTAAGCCGCGATCATTTCTTTGTCCATCTGCTCCGCCATGGGGCAGCCGGCCTCGGAATGAGACAGGTACACCTTCTTTTGCGGGCTTAAGATCTTGCAGGTCTCCGCCAT
>JAILOQ010000014.1 GCA_024690725.1 Lachnospiraceae bacterium | reverse complement strand
GGATATGGCGCGTTCCGAAGAGGATTTAAACGAGATCCGAAGGGAACTTTCCGAGAGCGGCTACATCAAAAAGAGAACCGACAGGAAAAAAGAACGGTTTAAGAGTAAGCCTCTGCATTTTGTCAGTTCCGACGGGTATCATATGTATGTGGGAAAGAATAATATCCAAAACGAGGAACTGACCTTTCAATTTGCCGAGGGCGGGGACTGGTGGTTTCACGCAAAGCAGATGCCCGGTAGTCATGTGATCGTAAAGTGTAAAGGCGCCGATCTTCCGGATAAGACCTTTGAAGAGGCTGCGGCATTGGCGGCGCATTATTCAAAAGGCGCGGACATGGACAAGGTTGAGGTGGATTACGTGCAAAAGAAGCATGTCAAAAAGCCCGCCGGCTCCAAACCGGGGTTTGTCGTATACTACACGAATTACTCCATGGTGGCGGAAACGGATATTTCCGGGATCGCAAAGGCAGAGGATGAATAGGATCAAATGAAAAATATAAACAAATCCCAATTATGGTTGAATATTGGGAGAAAGAGGAGCATAATTGGGAGTAGAGATTTTCTCCCAACGGCAGAGAATATCTCCCAAAACAATAAACGAAATGGACGATAAATATTCGCCTTGGGAGAAAGGAGAACTTATCATTGCGAAAATTTAATTATTCTTATCTTGCAGATAGAACTTGGGATAACGAGATAATGTCGTATATATCAAAGATTCACGAGTATAAGGGAAAACAGGAACTTTTTCTACGGCAGAAACCTGTGGAGCTTAATAGGCTTATTGAAATTGCAAAAATACAGAGTACAGAAGCATCCAACAGGATTGAAGGTATCATAACTACGAATGCCAGATTGAAGCAGCTTGTGGCAGATAAAACTACCCCTAAGAACAGGGATGAGGAAGAAATCATCGGTTATCGAAATGTGCTTGATCTTGTGCATGAGAATTATGACGTTTTGCCGGTGCGAAGTAATTATATTCTTCAAATGCACCGTGATTTGCTTAAGTTCACAAATCTTTCTTATGCGGGTCAATATAAGACAACCAAAAATGAGATAGATATGGTATTGGAAACAGGTGAAAAGGTTGTATTGTTTAAGCCGTTAGAGCCATATGAAACACCACCCGCTATCGAGGCTATTTGTGATAAATATCAAGAAGCATTGGATAAGGAGCTTGTTGATGAGCTTATCTTAATCCCATGTTTCCTGCTCGATTTTTTGTGTATCCATCCGTTTAATGATGGCAATGGACGAATGAGCAGACTATTAACATTGCTGTTGCTGTATCGTAGCGGATATATGGTTGGACAGTACATCAGTATTGAGAAAGCTATAGCTGATACAAAGGAAGCGTACTATGATGCACTTCAAAAGGCAGATCAAGGATGGCATGAGGGGACAAATGACCCCAAGCCATTTATCAAGTATATGCTGAGTATCATACTTTCATGCTATAAGGAATTTGAGGCAAGAGTATCTATTGCTCATGCGGCCGGAGCAAAGAGTACGTCATATGACATTGTGAAAGCTTATGTAAGTGAACGTATAGGTAAGTTTTCAAAACAGGAAGTGCTTATAGGCTGTCCAAGTCTTGGAAGCTCTTCTGTAGAATCAGCGTTGAAGAAGCTTGTTGAAGATGGAACGTTAGTTAGACTGGGAGCAGGCAGAAAAACGCTATATACAAGAGCTGATGCATTGGTAATTGATTAAGCTTTTGGGAAAAAGATTATCAATCGTGCCTTGACACTCCCTATGCCTAAAGGCAGGGGAGTGTCAAGCAGGATGAATAGGGCGGATGAATAGCGCTTCTTCGGTTGATTTTCCGAGGCGCTTGACATATAATGTAAAGGAGTATGCGACAAGATAAGAGTCGCGACTACACTAAAAGATTGGAAGTAAAAACATGATCAAAAGTATGACCGGTTTCGGCCGAAGTGAGGTTACGGACGGACAGCGGAGATTTACGGTGGAGATGAAATCCGTCAACCACCGTTATTTGGATGTCTCCATGAAAATGCCGAAGAAACTGAATTTCTTCGATGCCACGATCCGCAATCTGTTAAAGGAGTATATCCAGCGCGGTAAGGTGGATGTGTATATCACGTATGAGGATCTGAGCGAACAGACCGTAAGCGTAAAGTATCATCCCGATGTTGCCGCAACCTACCTTCAATATTTCAAGGAAATGGAAGATGCTTTTTCCTTAAAGAACGATGTGAGCGTTTCGGTACTTGGCAGATGTCCCGAAGTCTTCTCCATGGAAGATGTGGAGATCGATGAGGAAGAGATCTGGAAGGATTTGGAGAGTGCCGTTCGCAAGGCCTGCGAGGGCTTTGTGGAGAGCCGGATCAAAGAAGGCGCGAACCTGCAAAAGGATCTTGTGGAAAAACTCGACGGCATGCTTGCCATCGTGGATTTCATCGAGGAGAATTCCCCGAAGATCGTGGAGGAGTATCGCAAGAAACTCGAAGCGCGTGTGCAGGAGATCTTAGGCAGCGCAACGGTGGATGAGAACCGACTTCTTACGGAAGTGACCATCTATGCGGACAAGATCTGCGTGGATGAGGAGATCGTCCGTTTGCGCAGTCACATAGAAATGGTAAAGAATACGATCCTTGCCGGCGGCAGCATCGGCCGAAAGCTCGATTTTATCGTTCAGGAGATGAACCGCGAGGCAAATACCATTCTTTCCAAGACCACGGATCTGGAACTTTCCAATCGCGGGATCGAATTGAAGACCGAGATCGAGAAGATAAGAGAGCAGATCCAGAATATCGAGTAAAACATGAATGCATTGATTCCTATCGGATTTGGCAATATGGTAAATAAGGACAAGATCATCGCGATCGTCAGTCCGGAGGCGGCACCGATCAAGCGTCTGGTGCAGCGCGCAAAAGAGGACGGCACGGCGGTGGATGCATCGGCAGGTCGAAAGACAAAGGCCGTGATCATCATGGAGAATAACTCCGTCGTCCTTTCGGCCCTGTTGCCCGAGACCATTGCACAGCGGGTAAAAGAAAGCTGACAGAAAGGGGAACACATATGGAAAAGGGGACATTACTGATCGTTTCCGGGTTTTCCGGTGCGGGCAAAGGAACGTTGATCAAACGTTTGCGGGAACTGCATGATGAGTACGCACTCAGTATTTCGATGACAACGCGTGCGCCGCGCCCCGGAGATGTGGACGGCGTGGATTACTTCTTTGTGACCAAGGAGAAGTTCGAACAGACCATTGCCGAAGACGGTCTTTTGGAATATGCCAATTATGTCGGGAATTACTACGGTACGCCGAAAGCATATGTGGAGCAGTGCCGTGATGAAGGAAGACACGTGATCTTAGAGATCGAGATCCAGGGTGCCTTGCAGATCAAAAAGAAGTTTCCCGAGGCAAAGCTTATTTTTGTCACACCTCCGACTGCAGCAGAACTTCGAAGACGGCTGGAAGGCAGAGGCACGGAAACGGCCGATGTGATCGAAAAACGCTTATCGAGAGCCGCAGAGGAAGCCGAAGGCGTGGAAAACTACGACTACATCGTGGTAAACGACGATCTGGATACGGCAGCAAACCGGATCCATGAGATCGCCACAAAAGAGGAAGCAAAGGATGTTTCATCCTTTATTCATATCATAGAACAAGTAAAAGAAGATCTGAAAGATCACAGAAAAGGAGAATAGAAATGATTCACCCATCTTATTCGGAACTGATGAACAAGTTAAACGCAGAGGTTGAGCCCGGCGAAACAAAGGTTGTAAACAGCCGTTATTCCATCGTTATGGCTACCTCCAAGCGTGCAAGACAGCTGATCGACGGCGCAGAGCCTTATGTGGATGCTGCCGGCAAGAAGCCGTTGAGCGTTGCCGTGGAAGAGTTAAACGAGGGCGCGATCAAGATCTTAAACGAAGACGAGGACGAGTAAATCTTATGAAGGTTGCCTTTGTATCACTCGGCTGTGATAAGAATCTGGTCGATACCGAAATGATGTTGGGAATGCTTTCCGAACGAGGTGCAGAATTTACAGATGATTACGATGCAGCAGATATTGTCATTGTCAATACCTGCTGTTTTATCGGTGATGCAAAGGAAGAGAGCATTCAGACATTGATCGACGTGGGACAAAGAAGGCAAACGGGCCGGTTAAAAGGCCTGATCGCCACCGGTTGTCTGGCGCAGCGCTATGCGGATGAGATCCGAAAGGATCTGCCGGAAGTGGATGCCGTGATCGGTACCAATTCCATCGATGCGATCGCGGAAGCCATAGACAAGGTCCTTTTGGGCGAACGCCCCGATTATCTGCGTTCCATCAATGATACACCGATCTACGGGAAGAAGCGGATTTCCACCGCGGGTGGGCATTACGCCTATATGAAGATCGCAGAAGGATGCGAGAAGAATTGCACCTACTGCATCATTCCCAAGGTGCGCGGCCGTTACCGCTCGGTACCGATGGACGTTCTTTTAACAGAAGCCCGTGCACTGGTTTCCAACGGCGTAAAGGAGCTCATTCTTGTGGCCCAGGAGACAACGCTTTACGGGACGGACCTTTACGGGACAAAGAAACTGCCGGAGCTTTTGCAAAAGCTTTGTGAGATCGAGGATCTGAAATGGATCCGGATCCTTTACTGCTATCCGGAGGAGATCACGGAAGAACTTCTGGATGTGATCGCCCGGGAAAAGAAGATCGTTCACTACCTGGACGTTCCGATCCAGCATGCCTCGGATGAAGTATTACGTCGCATGGGACGGGCAACGAACCGGGAAGAGCTTCGAAGGATCGTGACGCTGATGCGAAAAAAGGTGCCGGATATCTGCATTCGGACGACGCTCATCGCGGGATTTCCCGGTGAGACCGAAGAGGATCATGAAGAAGTCATGCAGTTCGTTGACGAAATGGAATTTGACAGACTTGGCGTGTTTACGTATTCCGCGGAAGAAGATACGGCAGCTTACGATTTTCCGGATCATGTACCGGCCGAGACCATGCAACGGTGGCAGAGTGAGATCATGGAACTGCAGCAGGAGATCGCATTTGATAAAGCCTCCGATATGGTCGGACGCAAGCTTGATGTGATCATCGAAGGATGCGTGGAAAACGGAACCTATGTCGGCAGGACCTATAAAGATGCGCCGGATGTGGACGGACTGATCTTTATCGACAGTCCCGAAAATCTGATGACGGGGGATTTTGTAAAGGTAGTCGTTACGGCTTCCTATGAATATGATTTGATTGGAGAGATCATCGATGAATTTACCGAATAAACTTACGCTTTTACGAGTGATCATGGTGCCGTTCTTTGTGGCATTTCTGCTTATGACGGAGAGTTATCCGTTTTTTAAGTGGATCGCGGTCGCCATCTTCATCGTGGCAAGTCTTACGGATCTTGCGGACGGAAAGATCGCAAGAAAATATAACCTGGTAACCAACTTCGGAAAGTTTATGGATCCTTTGGCGGACAAACTTTTGGTGTGCTCGGCCCTGATCTGTCTGACATCCTTGGATGTCGTGCCGGCCTGGATCACCATCATCATCATTGCCAGAGAGTTCATCATCAGCGGTTTTCGTCTGATCGCCGCGGAAAAAGGAACGGTCATCGCCGCAAGCTACTGGGGCAAGTTCAAGACGACCTTCCAGATGGTGTTTGTCATCGTGCAGATGATCGCACTGGAATATTGCAAGATGCCGCTTTCGGAAGTGACGGATATGTTTTACAAGGTGCTCGTGATCATCGGGCTTGTGTGCATGTATATCGCACTGGCGCTGACGATCATCTCGCTCATCGACTATTTGGTAAAAAATAAAACAGTATTACAGGATGTGGAATAATGACGGTTGAATTGATCAGTGTTGGAACAGAATTATTGCTTGGCAACATCGTAAATACGAATGCTGCCTTTTTGGCGGAACAGTGTGCGGCTTTGGGACTGTCCTGTTATTATCAGACGGTGGTCGGTGATAACGAGGAGCGGTTGCTTGATACCATTAAGACCGCTATGGGACGTGCGGATGTGTTGATCTTATCCGGAGGGCTCGGCCCCACACCGGACGATCTGACAAAGGAAACCGCAGCCAAGGCGTTCGGAATGAAGCTCGTGGAAGATGCGCATTCCAAGGAACTGATCCGTAGCTATTTTGAAATGCGGGGCAAAGAGATCGTGGACAGCAACTGGAAACAGGCGCTGATCCCGGAAGGAGCCATTGTGTTGGACAATGCCAACGGCACGGCACCCGGTGTGATCATGGAAGGAAAGGACTGCACAGCCGTTCTTTTACCCGGTCCTCCGAACGAACTGGTGCCGATGTTCAAGAATCAGGTGGTTCCCTACCTGAATTCCAAGACCAAGCGCGTGATCTATTCGCAGACCGTAAAGATCTGCGGCATGGGTGAGAGCATGGTTGCGGAGAAGATCCAGGATCTGATCGATGCGCAGGAGAATCCGACGATCGCGACCTATGCGAAGACCGGAGAAGTGCATGTGCGCATTACCGCAAGCGCAGAGGATGAAAAGAAGGCGCGCAAACTCGTAAAGCCGATGCGCAGCGAGTTAAAGGAGCGTTTTAAGGATTATATTTATACCACGGATGAGGATACGACGCTGGAGAAGTCCTGTGTGGATCTTTTGGTAGCTAACGGGCTGACGATCTCCACGATGGAGTCTTGTACCGGTGGGCTGATCGCGGGACGGCTGATCAATGTGCCCGGTGTGTCCGATGTGTTTAAAGCCGGATATGTGACGTATTCGAACAAGGCAAAGCGTAAGGTTTTGGGCGTAAAGCAGACGACGTTGAAGAAATACGGCGCAGTCAGCACGCAGGTGGCAAAAGAGATGGCGGAAGGCGTATCGCTCCTTACGAAGGCGGATGTAACGATCTCCGTAACGGGTATCGCGGGGCCGGACGGCGGAAGTGAGGAAAAACCGGTGGGTCTCGTCTACATCGGTTGCAGAGTGAAGAACAAGACGCGCGTGGAAGAGTACCGCTTCAGCGGAAACCGTGCAAAGATCCGTGAAAATGCGGTGGTAGCGGCGCTGACACTGTTGCGTAAATGCGTATTGGAATACTATAGTCAGGTAACATTTAAACAGTAAAAGGGATGTTTGCCGCCGGGGCGGCAGATACGGAGGATGATCATGGACGGAATGGGACAGGGTCCAAACGGAAATAACGAAGGCAAGAGGAATTATCAGGTCTATGAGCAGAACATGTACGGAAATTATGCGGCTTACGGAAGCGATCCGGGACAGACGGATGCGACGGGAAATGCAAACCCTTCCATGTATTACGGCGGTTCGGAAGGCGTAAACGGCGGTAATACCGGGAACGGCTACGGCAATTACGACAGCTATCAATACGGCAATATGCAGTATGATACGGGCTCGAACGGTGGTTATGGGTATGCGGGAGACAACATAGAAAAGAACGCATATACGTCCAATGCGCCGAAGAAATCAAATAAGGCGGTGATCATTGCCATTGTTTCCGTTTTGGTCGGATTGGTTGCGAGCATCTGTTTCATGTTTTACAGTGTTTCCATAATAAACAAGGCTTCGGATGGCGAATATGCATGGGATGATGACGATTACAACTATGACGACGATTTTGATTGGGATGAAGATTTTGATTGGGACGATGAGTATGAATGGGAAGAGGAATACGGCAACGAAGACTACCACGACTATATCGATTGGGAAGATGAGACGTGGAAGCTGGAAGAGCCGCTTACCGATCCCGAAGATACCGGTGATTCCGAAGGTTATTACATGGGATTTGCAAACTGCATCGATACGAATGTTCCTTACAAATTGACCATGGAAAACGAAGAGTACGTGGATGAGGAGCACAATGTCTGCATCCGCTATAATTATTATCAGATCTCCGATGATGTGATCAATGCGGATAAGATCAACGAGGCGCTGCATGAAGCGGCGGCAACGTATCACACGTACTTTTTGGAGAATCAATCCGTGATCGAGAATGCGATCGAGGAATATAACGGTCTTTACTATGTCACGGGGGATGCATATATAACGTATAACGATGCGGATATGCTCAGTGTGGCCTATGATATCCACAGAGAGACACAGGATGACCTGGAATATCATATTTTCTGTGTCAACGTCGATCTGGTCAGCGGAACGGTCTATGACAATGCCGATGTTGTGGATGTGGATTCGGAGTTTGCCGAATTTTTCATCGAACGCAGCGAGATCCAGAACGGTGCCGGGAATTCCGCTTCGTATTACGATTCCGCAACGGTAGAAAATTACCTGACGGATGAGGAGAATGTGATCCTTTGCTACACGCCCTGCGGTCTGGAAGTCGGTTTCAACCACATGTACGGCTGGGTGACGATCACTCTGGCGGATTATGAGCAGTATTTAAAGTC
>JAILOQ010000170.1 GCA_024690725.1 Lachnospiraceae bacterium | reverse complement strand
AGCTTTTGTTCGCTTTCCACCATTGCGGAAGAAGCAAGATCCATATAGCGGATGAAAATATCTTCCACGTCTTTTCCGGTTTCCTCGGAGATTTCCTTGAGTACCGGCATCAATCGTTCCAATTGTACACTGACCTGCGTTTTTTGCGGATCGATATCGGCACAAACCTCGTTTGCATATCCGGTGATCCTGTCAAGAAACGCTCTGTCTTCGTCCGTCATTGCCATAATCGTCAGTCCTTTCCTTCGTTCTTTTCCCATCATAGCACAAAGATAAAATATTTTCATCTCACATTTGATAAGAGAGTTGCACTTTGATATACTATATGTGTGATAATTTTCGTTCGTGTATTATCGCAAATACATTGTGGCGAAAGCCACGGAAATCAAGGAGAATACTATGGCAGACATCAGACCTTTTTGTGCACTGCGCCCCAAGAAGGGAATGGAAGCAAAGATCGCTGCGCTTCCTTATGACGTATATACCAGAGCGGAAGCGAAGGAAGCAGTACAGGGACATCCGGATTCTTTCTTAAATATCGACCGTGCGGAGACGGGGTTAGACGACAGCGTCGACACCTATGCGGATGAAGTTTACGCACGCGCCAAGACCTTGTTGTGGGACATGGTCAAAGAAGGAAAGTTTATCCGAGAGGATCGTCCCTGTTATTATATTTATCAGCTTGAAATGAACGGTCGAAAGCAGACCGGTATTGCAGCGGCCAGCAGTGTAGATGATTACCTGAACAATGTCATCAAAAAACATGAAAACACAAGGGCCGATAAGGAAGTGGACAGGATCCGTCATGTGGATACCACAAATGCACAGACGGGACCGATCTTTTTGGCATTTCGCAGACATGAAAAGTTGAGTGCCATCGTTAACGACCGGTTAAAAGAAACACCGGTTTATGATTTTTGTGCCGATGACGGGATTTATCATCGTATGTGGGTGGTATCCGATGCGGATACGGTAGACGCTATTCGTTCCTGCTTTTCGGAGATGGACAGGATCTATATCGCGGACGGGCATCACAGATGTGCTTCCGCCGCAAAGGTAGCGGTAAAGAGAAGAGAAGAATTCCCCGGGGATGATAAGAATGAAGAATATAATTTCTTCTTATCCGTTCTTTTCCCCGAAGATGAGTTAAAGATCATGGATTATAACCGCGTGCTTTTGGATGCGGGAGGAAAGTCGGAGAAAGAGCTGTTGGAGTTTGTTTCCGGTTTGTTTTCCGTGGAAAAGCTGTCCGGCAAGGTTTCGGAAGGCTGTGCCGAGGAAATGTTCCGTCCCGCAAAGAAGGGCGAAATGTCCATGTATCTTGCGGGTACCTGGTATCGATTGAATGCACATCCGGAAATCTGCTCCGATGATGCGGTCGACGGATTGGATGTCAGTGTGCTGCAGAATGCCGTATTGGAGCCGTTTTTTGGGATCACGGATCCAAAGACCGATCAAAGGATCAAATTTGTCGGAGGGATCCGCGGTTTGAAGGAACTCGAAAAAGAGGTGGATCGGGGTGGCGTTTGTGCGTTTGCCATGTATCCGACCTCCATTACGGAACTTTTTGATGTGGCGGATGCGGGACGATTGATGCCGCCGAAGTCTACATGGTTCGAACCGAAATTAAGAAGCGGTCTGTTGCTTCATGATATTACGAGAAAAGCATCAAACTAGATTTGTCTTTACGATATTAAAAGAAAGCGAGATAAGGGCATGACGAAGAAACTGTATAATTTAATGGATTGGGCAGGAATCGAAGCGATCGTTTATGCGGAAGAAGATCAGCCGCAGAAGCTTTTGGGAATTCATGATTATCCCGGTGCCAGAGTGGCGCAGATGTTTTATCCCGGTGCCGTGGAAGCGGTGTTACATACCAAGACGAAGGATTTCAAGATGGAACTTGTGGATGACGCGGGGTATTTTGCAGTGCTTGTACCGAAGTCACTTGCCGTCAAAGATTACAGTTATACCGTAACTCTCGAAAGCGGGAAAACAGAAGATTTTTATGATCCTTATGAATATGGCGAAGTGATCGATATCAAGGAGCTTCGCAAGTTTAATAAAGGCATAAACTATGATATTTATCATGAACTCGGTGCACATCCTTATGTGATCGAGGGCGTGCGCGGTGTGCTCTTTGCGGTATGGGCGCCGAATGCGATGCGAGTCAGTGTTGTCGGTGATTTTAACCGCTGGGACGGCCGGATCCATCAGATGATCCGCCGCGGCGACACCGGTGTGTTTGAGTTGTTTATCCCGAAGGCGAATGTCGGAGATTATTATAAATTCGAGATCAAGGCAAAGGGCGGAGCAAGCTTTTTAAAGAGCGATCCGTACGGAGTTTATGCGCAAAAACGTCCGGATACGGCATCCATCGTATATGATCTTAACGATTTTACCTGGAAGGACGATGCGTGGATCGTAAATCGCAGAAGCACAGATACCCATACATCACCGGTCTCCGTTTATGAACTTCATTTGGGTTCTTTTGCAAAGCCGTTAGATGAGGAGAAGGAGTTTTATACCTATCGGGAACTGGCACCGAAGGTAGTTGATTATGTGAAAAAGATGGGATACACCCATGTGGAACTGATGCCGGTGATGGAGCATCCGTTTGATGCTTCCTGGGGATATCAGGTGATCGGGTACTACGCACCGACTTCCCGTTACGGGACTCCGCTTGATTTCAAATTCTTTATGAATGCTCTTCATGAAGCCGGGATCGGCGTGATCCTGGACTGGGTGCCCGCACATTTCCCGCGTGATGCGCACGGATTGGCTACGTTTGACGGTACCTGTCTTTATGAGCATGCGGATCCCAGACGCGGATCGCATCCGGAATGGGGTACGCTTATCTACAATTATGCGCGTCCGGAAGTAAAGAATTATCTGATCGCAAACGTTCTTTACTGGATCAACGAATATCATGCCGACGGCATCCGTATGGATGCGGTGGCTTCCATGCTGTACTTGGATTACGGGAAAAAGGACGGCGAATGGCTCCCGAATATGTATGGCGGGAAGGAAAATCTGGATGCCGTTGAATTCTTAAAGCATTTAAACTCGGTTGTTAAGAAAGCGGATCCGTCTGTTTTGATGATCGCGGAAGAATCTACGGCCTGGCCGGATGTGACCGGTCCCGTAAAGAAAGACGGTCTTGGATTTGATTATAAGTGGAATATGGGCTGGATGAACGATTTCCTCGATTATATGGGGACCGATCCTCTGTTTCGTGCAGGACGCCACGGTGAGCTTACGTTCAGCATGATCTATGCCTACAGTGAGCGCTTTATATTGAGCCTTTCGCACGATGAGGTGGTACACGGGAAGTCTTCTTTGATCGGCAAGATGCCCGGCGAGCGCGAAGAAAAGTTTGCCAATCTGCGTGCGGCTTACACCTATATGATGTTGCATCCCGGCAAGAAATTATTGTTTATGGGCCAGGATCTGGGTGAATTCGATGAGTGGAACGAAGACAGAAGCGTAGAATGGGATCTGTTGGAATATGATGAGCATAAGCGGCTGAATACGCTCATAAGTGAACTGAATGCTTTCTATAAAGCACATCCCGCTCTTTGGAAACTGGATGAAAAACCGGAAGGTTTTGAATGGATCAATTCCATTTCCGCAGACGAAAATGTTCTCGTATTCCTGCGTAAAACCGCAGATATGAAAGATACGTTGCTCGTGGTCTGCAATTTCTCCGGTCTGGACCGCAAAGACTATAAGATCGGCGTTCCGGCGCTCGGTAAGTATAAAGAGATCTTCAATTCCGATAACAAGAAGTTCGGAGGAGACGGTTTTGTAAATGCAAAGGCCATGATCTCAAACAACGATGAGTGTGACGACAGAGAAGAAAGCCTGCGCATCAAGCTTCCTGCTTTCTCCGTTTGTGTATTTTCCTATACGGCGTTGACCGCAAAGGAAAAGGCAAATGTGGAAAAGAAGCGGGAGATCGAGCGGAAACGCAGGATCGAAGAAGAACGCAAGAATTCCCTGTTAAAAGAAGAGCAGGAAGCAAAACGGATCGCTGCCGAAGCCAGAAGGGTTGCTGAGGATCTTGACCGTCAGGCGAAGGAAGCCTTAAAGCGTGCGATGGACGCAAGCAAATATGCTCAGGAACTGGACAAGAAGGCGCGTGAGATCGAAGCGAAGCGTATCAAATCCGAGGAAAAAGAGGAAAAGTTAAGAAGTGAATTATAGTGCAAATATCCAGGAGGGCTTAACGGCCACAACGGAAGAAGTAAAAGAGAATATCGGTATGTTTCGGCAGTTTCTGGATACGATTCCCGCAAAGGCATTCGGCTTGGGAACACGCATAGTATTTGCCTTGATCTGTGCTTTTATCGGGTATATTCTGATCAAAGTTGTTTTGAAGATCGTAAAAAAGAGTATGGAACGGGCGAAGGCCGAGACCGGTATCGTTCAGTTTGTGCAAAGTTTTTTGCGCGCCGGGCTTTGGATCCTTTTGATCTTTTTGATCGCCGGTAATTTTGGCGTGGATGCGGCGAGTATCGCGGCACTGCTCGGTTCGGCCGGTGTTGCGATCAGTTTGGCGCTGCAAGGCAGCTTGTCCAATATTGCGGGCGGGATGCTGATCTTATGTCTGCACACGTTTCGCGTGGGAGACTATATCAAGGAGGATACGCACGGAAACGAAGGGACCGTTTCCGAAATCCATATGTTCTATACAAAACTATTGACATTTGACGGCAAAACGGTGGTGCTTCCGAACGGAACACTTGCAAATTCTTCGCTGGTCAATTATACTGCTTCGGGGACAAGACGATTGGATCTTGACGTCGACATTTCTTATGACTCCGATCTGAAAAAGGCAAAAGAAGTGATTGTCGGCCTGTTGGAAGAGCATCCGAATGTCTTAAAGGATTATGACCGTATTGTTGCGGTAGACAATCTCGGAAACAGCGCTGTTGAGCTTACCGTGAAATGTTATGTTCATGCCAATGACTATTTTCGTGTGAAATGGGATCTTTTGGAACAGATCAAGCTTTCTTTGGATGAAAACGGCATTGTCATTCCATATCCGCAGCTGGATGTACACCAAAAGTGATCCGGCCGTCTTTTTATTCGTGTGAGGAAAACTAAAGATAGAGGAGATTATGAAAAATGTGGTTGTTTTTCACTTTGGCTACGACCTTCATTTGGGGTCTTGCTGAGCTTTTTTACAAAAAGGGAGCGCGTCCCGATGAAAAGTACGCGCATTTAAAGATCACCGTATGTGTCGGTGTAGTTATGGGGCTACATGCAACATTTATGCTCCTTACGCAGGATATCGGATACGATCCGATCAATATGATCAAGTATCTTCCGGTTTCCTTGTGTTATATCGTGTCAATGGCACTTTCTTATTTCGGAATGCGTTTTCTCGAGGAATCCATTTCGGATCCGATCGAGAATACATCCGGAGCACTTTGCTCTTTGATGTGCGTGGTATTTTTGGGCGAGCGTCTGGGAATCCCTTCCGTTTGTGCCATCGTCATCATTGTGGTAGGTATTTTGGGCCTCGGCTTTTTGGAAGGCCACGGCGATACCGACCGGAAAAAGAAACTCGGTAAGAAAATGGCGATCGTGGCATTTGCCATGCCGTTTTGCTATGCGATACTGGATGCACTCGGAAGCTTTCTTGACATCTATTTCTTGGAGCTTGAGACAACACCTCTCGTGGGTGTTACGGCCGATAATATCGAAGACGTAGCAAATACGTCTTATGAATACACGTTCTTTATCGTGGCGATCCTGCTGTTGATCTTTATGAAGACAAAGAAGGTAAAATTCGAACTTCCCACCCAGCGGGACAAGATCCTTGCCGCTGTCTTTGAAACGGCGGGCCAGTTTACTTATGTGTATGCCATGAGCGGAAACGGTGCGATCGCCGCACCGATCATCTCTGCGGTATGTGTTGTTTCTCTGCTTCTTTCACGGATCTTCTTAAAGGAGAAACTGAAATGGACGCAGTACATCTTCCTTGCCTGTGTGATCATCGGTATCTTGACGCTTGCGATCATCGAAGGAGAATAAAACATCCGGTTTATGCGGCATTACGCGAAAAGCAGGATTTTCAGGGTAATTGCAACACACGATAGATAAAAGCAAAATCAAGGGACAGACGGTGTTTTCATACACTTTCTGTCCCTATTTTTTGTGATTTATGGGCTGTTTTTTCGCATAAACCCCGCTTTTTGAAGACACAAAGAACAGCCTTTTTACAGACTGTCAGGGTAAATGCAATGAAAAAAGTGTTGCAATTACTTTGATGGATTATCTTAAAAGTGCCGGTGTGAGAACGACGTTTTCTGCCGGGATTCTTTCGAGTCCGAGCAGGATGAAAAAATCTTCCGGCAACACGGCCATTCCAACATCAAAGGGCGATCTTCCATAGAGTGATTTCCGGCAATAACTGTTTACGTGATTTGTAACCTTGACCATATCACTCATGGAATAAGCGTCAATAGAAGTGCCTTTCGGAATAACGCATCGTAATAGTTTGTGATTATTCTCACAAGATCCTTTTTGATCGGAGCGGTTCGGATCGCAAAAGAATACTTTCGTTCGGCTGCCGCCTGAAATGCAGGAATGTTCCATTCCGTCATAATCCCAAAATTCGTGCCCGTTGTCTGTCAGTATTACCTCGAAGATAGAGGAAAACAGCTCATAACCGAGCGCTTCTTCAATCATATCCAGAGTTGCGACTACGCTTTCACAAGTATGTTCCGGCATAATGTAATAGAGTTGCATATGAAATTGAACGAAATGAAGTGTCAGTATAGCACATTTATCTTCCTGTTTACCCTCTACACAATCCATTTCTACGATGCTCAACTCATTCTCTTTTATATAGTCGAGATAGTCTTCATACATTCGTCCCACTTTTGATACGGACGGTAATTCGTGATGAAGTTTTCTTCTGCGTTTTCTTGATTTTCTTTTTACTGCTTCTTTTAGGTCGATCAGACGTACATCTAATTCACTTTTAGCAATCATTCTCCGTAAAGTTGCTTCACTGATACAGAGTTTGTCTCCAAGGGCTTGTTTGATGTGATAGGGAGATTGACCTTTCTTTATCAGTGGCGATACCAAGTTGTTGATCTCTTCAATCTGTTCGTATGTGAGATCAAAACCGTTTCTTCGCCCTACCAATACTTCCCGGTATTCATTTTCGGATGTGTCTGCCTTATAGAATCGTTTTTCTAAGTTACAATAATGGGACTTGCGACAACTGTTACATAGCCCGGATTTGTCACGGTCTTCACATACCATCTGGATATAGTCAGGGCAGTATTTCTTGCATATGGGACAGGTGCGACAATTCTTCTTGCATGTTCGACTGTCGCAAACTTGTAGCTTTTTACAATCCCTTTTCAACAGACAATCGTTAGCGCGACTCTTTTTTGTAATAGCGTGGTTTTGAATTTCCCTGCTGATCGTTGAAGGATTGCGATTTAACCGATTTGCGATCTCCCGTTGAGAGTATCCTTCTTTTAGTAGGGCTTCGATCTCACATCGTTCCTTGTAGGTTAGATGTTTTCGTGTAAGATCCGGTTTCTGCTTTTTAGGGTTCTTCATAGCGTCATACTCCTTTCTTTTGAGCGATGCAAAAGGCACTCATTCTTGAAAAAATGGGTGCCTTTAACAAAACCTTCAAATTTTTCTTGTTTTTTTAGTGAAAGTGTATTACACTATTTTTAACAATAAAAATAGAAGGTGCATTGCACCGCTAGTGCAGACATCAGTTTCGTTGGACGCGAGGGCTGATGTCTTTTTTTATGTTGTTATCGCTTTCATTATATTTCAAAATCTCACATCATGTTATAAAATAGGCGTTATAAGAATAAATTTCCACGAAAGGACGAAAGTTGTATCTCCTGTGATACAACTTTTGTAAGATGTTATGAATGAAGAACAACGATCCCGATTTACAACTACGTTTTTAACTGCTCTTGGAAAGAAGATCCGGAAGAAACGGATCAACCGGGCCGTTACCCAAGAAATCCTCGCTGACGAGATCGATGTCAGCAGAGTTACACTATCCCGCTTTGAGAACGGAGAAACTGATCTTGGAGTAGCGAAAGTCGGTCTAATCGGATCGTTACTTGATACTCCGGTAAAAGACTTCTTTGATGATACCTTAGTGAGCCGTGCCACAAAAGAGGCTGCCATCATCTCATTTAAAGAAATGGTAAATGATCGGAGAAAGCGGTATGAACGTAAGAAAAGCACTATGGATCGAGGAACCTCTGTGTTGCGGGCGAGAGTTTATGAACGGGATGGAATGGAATACGTCGTTCCGGCAAAGGCAACGGAAAAGAAAAAATCTCTGAGAGAGCGATATCTGGACGGGGAGATCGAAACGAATGCGGAGCCGTTTACGGAAGAAGAGCTGTTGGAATACTTTGTAACGCCGCAAGGGAATCGTTCTACGCCGATCACGTATGTAGATTCCGTTTCACAATTATTATCATTACTCGACCGGGAAGGACGAAGTACGTCTCTGCATAACAGTCTTATTGACTATACGATCGAGAAAACCATCATAGAGCCAATCATAAGGAAAGATGAAACTGCTGAGAGGGCTTATGCCTACTACCTTAGACTTCTTCGTAATGTTGCAAAAAATAACGATTTATGATATAAATAAAGTAACATTTGTCTTGTTTTGTTAATCGTGACTTGTCGGGATGATGTCCCGTCAGAGAAGTAAATCCCATTTTTGGGTGAGTTGATAAGGGGGATTCCCTGCTATGAAATGGCGAGTTGCTTATGATTGAAATTTATGTTAAAATAAATATAGATTAGTGAGAAAGCAATTCGTAATCATTCATTTGTAAGGGAAGCTGTAGGTGCTTCCTATTTTTGTACCTACAAAAGGATTCCTGTATTTTTATAGATAATTGTTTTTAGGCATATTATTTATGATAAATGGAAAATATAGGTAATCCGCAACGTATATCGTCTATGTCGGGCGATATATAGAACAATTTAATCTTGGGCGCTTGCCCCTAATACTTTATTATCGGGCAGCGTTACAAGGGGGAAACTTCTTTTTACTGCCTGTTTATTATATATGTAACTGTAAATAACATGGCAAATCTGCTATAATAGCAGTAGAAAGAAGGAACAGTATGAGTAATAAGAACACACCATATGATGATTCGTTTAGAACTTTGTTAACTGATTGTAAAAGGCTTGTAATTCCTTTAGTAAATGAATTGTTTCATACGGAATACAACTATTTAAGCGAGGATGTACAGGTTTATCACAACGAACATTTCGTAACTGAGGGCGACGATCAAGAAAGAATAACTGACAGTAATTTCTCTATTGGGAAAAATAAAGACCGTTTTCATATTGAATGTCAAACTTCATATGATGGGACAATCGTTGTTAGGATATTTGAATATTCGACACAAATTGCCAAGAGTGATTTTAATTCCAACGATAATACGTTTGAATTTACAATTCCAAGATCCGGAGTTTTGTGTTTGAGGAATAATAATCAGTCTCCAAGCTGTTATATAGTTAAACTTAAAACACCCGGAGGAACCGTTTCATACGAAATTCCAACAATTCAGATGAGGGATTATTCCATAGGTGGACTTTTAGATAAGAAATTGTTCTTTTTAATTCCGTTTTATTTCTTTAACTATCCGTTAGAGAAAATGGATAATGACAATGGTATAGAAGAAATGATTTCTCAATATCAGAATTTATGGAAAACTCTTGACGATTATGTTGAAAATGGATTGATCAGCGCTTACGAAAGAGCATCTATAAAGGCTATGTGCAATAAAGTAGCTGAATCTTTAACAAAGAATTATCCTCATATTTTGAAAGGAGTTGAAAAAGTTATGGGTGGCGCTATATTAGAATACGAAGCTAAGAAAATCTATACCGAAGGTGAAGCCGAAGGTGAAACCCGTAAACTGTACAAGCTCGTTCAGAAAGGTACTCTTTCTGTATCTGATGCTGCAAAGGACATGGGGGTTCCTGAGGACATCTTTGTTGAAAAAATGAAGGCGTTTTTGAACCTCCCAAAATAACTCCAACCTGTTTAAACACGGAGAAAGAGGCACGTTGTGCCTCTTTTTTTTATGCCTTTTTATCATCAAAACATAGGATTTTTCCGTCAAAGTAAGTGCAACAGATTTTTTGTCAGAGTAAACACAATGAAAATTGCATTTAATTTGCAAACCCACGGCATTACGCGAAAATGCAAAGAAAATGAAATAGGTCTTGCGTTTTTCGCGCAATGTTTGCTATAATGTAATTCGTGTTACGACACAAGCTGAAATAGCTCAGTTGGTAGAGCACTTCACTCGTAATGAAGGGGTCGAGGGTTCGAGTCCCTTTTTCAGCTGTTTTGGGGCTATGTATTCGGGGCAGTTTCTGTCCCGATTTTTTTGTGGTATCGTACCCATATTTCCTTGACAGAGAGCGTTAATACATTAAAATAGTTATAGGAACTTTTAATCTTTCAAAGAATGAAGAGGGTACTGTATGAAGGTTAGGAAAATCAGTGTAGCCACAAAAATATCGATCATTATCATCGGTTTGTTTCTGGTGCTGGACATTTTACTTGGAGCTATGCTATATTCCCGAACCAAGGAAATGCTGGAGACGCAGACCAAAGAGAATGCGATGCATATCGCAGACTGTGTAGCGGCCTCGGTAGACGGAGAATTGCTTGCACAAATTGGGGATGGAGACGAAGAAAGCGAAGCGTTTTTGGCGGTTCACAAGAGTTTGAGCCTGTTTTTGGAAAATGCAGGCGTGGAATATGTTTATACACTGCGTAAGAATCCGGACGGAGCGATGGTCTTTGTCGTGGACTCGGATCCGGAAGATCCTGCGGGGATCAATGAAGAGTTGGATGAAGAAGAAGAAATGGTGCATGCGCTTGCCGGTGAGACGAGCGTGAACAATGAACCGTTTACGGATGAGTGGGGGACTCACATTTCCGCTTATGCACCGATCTATGTCGGAAGTGAAGTCGTAGGCCTCGGCTCGGTCGATATCAGTATGGATTCGATCAATGAACGAGCCAATGCACTTCTCATGGTCGTTATTGTATTATGTGCGATCCTTTTGGTCATTGCGATCTCGATCCTTTTGATCGTCAGCCGCAGACTGAGTAAGAGTTTTGTGAAATTAAACGATAAGATCGAGGAACTCTCCAAGGGAGACGGTGATCTGACACGTACCATCGAGATCGCGACCGGAGATGAGTTTGAAGTGCTTGCCGGTTCCGTCAACACCCTGGTTTCCTTTATCCGCAATATGATGGTGGATATCCGTGATGATTCCGATTCCTTAAAGGATGCTTCCGGACATATGGCGGATGAGATCAGTGAAGTCAAAACGGTTACCGTATCCGTCAGTGATGTGATGACGGATATGAGCGCTACGATGCAGGAGACGGCGGCCAGTCTGAATCAGCTGGATGTGCTGATGGGAGATATTACCGATTCCTTCCGTCAGATCTCCGATGAACTTTCCGGAGGCGAGAACTTTGCAAATTCCATCAAAGACGGAGCGGTTCAGACCGGTACCAAAGCACAGAGTGAAAAAGATCGTGTCGGCGAAGAGTTTATTCGCATGCAGACCTCCATGGAAGAAAAGATCGAGAGTTCCAAAGCGGTATCTCAGATCAATTCATTGACAGAGAATATTATTGAGATCGCAAGTCAGACAAACCTCCTTGCGTTAAATGCAAGCATTGAGGCTGCCCGTGCGGGAGAGGCCGGAAGAGGCTTTGCCGTAGTGGCAAGTGAGATCGGTAATCTTGCGGACAATTCTCAGGATGCCGCGACCAGGATCCAACAGGTATCCGAAGAAGTGATCGCAGCCGTGAATGCACTTGCGGATGAAGCCAGAAGTCTCATTGAGTTTTTGGAGACCACGACGATCAGAGGCTATGAGGATCTGGTATCCATCAGCGACGAATACAGGGGAAGCGCGGATCATTTCAGTGAGATGATGAGCACGATTTCCGATAATTTTGAAGAGATCAGAGATCGCATCGAGCGGATGAAAGAGTCTACGGATGCGCTGAATTCGGCAGTGGAAGAAACCGCCGAGAATATTACAAAGACTGCGGAACAGACCGCGGAAATGACCGGCGAGATGGAGAGACTCGCAGACAACGCCGAAGTGAGCAGCAATATTGCGGCGAACCTCGGAAATGAAGTCGGACGGTTCACACTTTAGGAGGAAACATGGCACAGCTTTGGGGTGGAAGATTCACCAAAGAAACGGATCAGTTGGTTTATAATTTCAATGCATCGATCTCTTTCGATCAAAGATTTCTGGTGCAGGATATCGAAGGCAGTATCGCACACGTTGTCATGCTGCATAAGCAGGGGATCCTTACCAAGGATGAAAAGGATGCGATCGTCAAAGGGCTTACCGGGATCCGGGAGGATGTTGCGAACGGTTCTCTTGCGATCACCGAAGAATACGAAGATGTTCACAGCTTTGTGGAAGC
>JAILOQ010000168.1 GCA_024690725.1 Lachnospiraceae bacterium | reverse complement strand
ATCTCACGTATCTTGTCTTCGTCACCGACCAAAATGGCGTCGGCAATCTTTCTTTCTTTTGCTACCTTGACAGCCTCCAAAACGTGCTCATCCTGCGCAACGGCAACGGACACCTTCTTCAGAGGAATGTTGTCTAACTTTGCGATCAAATCATCAAAACTCTTTAACATCTTTCCTACCTCTTTCTTACTGGTTTTTGTATTTGCGGAAGGGGAAAATGCGGGAAAGCCCGAAAAATCCCCGAACAGCAACAGTTTATCACTTCTATGGCGAAAAAGCAATGTGGGAAGGTTGAATAGAAGGCGTAAATCTGTTAAAATATCCCTTAGGTTTATTTTAAGGAACGGAGTGCTATGAGCAATATTATAGAAAAAGTATTCGGAACTCATTCCGAACGGGAATTAAAAAGGATCGAGCCCATCGTTGATAAGATCGAGAGTCTGAGAGACTCCATGATGGCACTTTCCGATGAAGAACTGCGCGCAAAGACGCCGGAGTACAAAGAGCGTCTGGCAGCCGGCGAGACATTGGACGATCTTTTGCCGGAAGCTTATGCTACGGTGCGTGAGGCCGCAAGACGTGCCCTCAATATGGAGCACTTCCGTGTGCAGCTCATCGGTGGTATCATCCTCCATCAGGGACGTATCGCAGAGATGCGTACCGGTGAAGGTAAGACATTGGTATCCACACTTCCCGCATATTTGAATGCCCTGGAAGGAAAGGGCGTACATGTCGTTACGGTCAACGACTATCTGGCGAAGCGTGATGCGGAGTGGATGGGTCAGGTACATGAATTTTTGGGCTTAAAGGTCGGCGTGGTCTTGAACGAGATGACCAACGACGAACGTCGCGAAGCCTATCAATGCGATATTACCTATGTGACGAACAATGAGCTCGGCTTTGATTACCTGCGTGACAACATGGTCATTTATAAGGAGCAGCTCGTGCTTCGCGGTCTCCATTATGCCATCATCGATGAGGTGGACTCGGTATTGATCGATGAGGCCCGTACCCCGCTGATCATTTCCGGTCAGAGCGGGAAGAGTACAAGGATCTACGAAGCCTGCGATATCCTGGCGCGTCAGTTAAAGCGCGGCAAGGATCTGGAGGAGCAGTCCAAGATGGATGTCCTCATGGGGATCGAGCAGGAAGAGACCGGAGACTTTATCGTCAACGAAAAGGATAAGCAGGTCAATCTGACGGCGGAAGGTGTTGCCAAAGTCGAGGCCTTTTTCCATATCGAAAATCTGGCGGATGCAGAGAACCTGGAGATCCAGCACAATGTGATCCTGGCTTTGCGTGCGCACAATCTGATGTTCCGCGATCAGGATTACGTGGTAAAGGACGATCAGGTTTTGATCGTCGATGACTTTACCGGACGTATCATGCCGGGCCGTCGTTATTCGGACGGACTCCATCAGGCGATCGAGGCCAAAGAACATGTGAAGGTAAAACGCGAGAGCAAGACCCTTGCGACGATCACCTTCCAGAACTTCTTCAACAAATTCGAGAAGAAATCCGGTATGACCGGTACGGCACTTACGGAGGAGAAGGAGTTTCGTGATATCTACGGAATGGATGTTATCGAGATTCCCACCAACCGTCCCGTGGCCCGTATCGATTGGCAGGATTGCGTATACATGACCAAAAAAGAGAAACTGAACGCTGTGGTAGACGCGGTCAAAGAAGCCTATACCAAGGGCCAGCCGGTTTTGGTCGGTACCATCAATATCGATGCGTCCGAGGAGATTTCCAAACTCCTTTCCAAGCATGGAATCCAGCATAAGGTGTTGAATGCTAAGTTCCATGAGATGGAGGCGGAGATTGTTGCGGATGCGGGTATTCACGGACATGTAACGATCGCCACCAACATGGCGGGTCGTGGTACGGATATTAAGCTGGATGATGAAGCGAAGGCTGCAGGCGGTTTGAAGATCATCGGTACCGAGCGACATGAGTCCCGTCGTATCGATAATCAGCTGCGCGGTCGAAGCGGTCGTCAGGGAGATCCGGGTGAGTCCCGTTTCTATATTTCTTTGGAAGATGATCTGATGCGTCTCTTCGGTTCCGAGAACATGATGCGTATGTTTAACGCACTCGGTGTTCCGGAAGGACAGGAAATCGAGCATAAGATGCTCACCAAGGCCATTGAGAATGCACAAAAGAAGATTGAGAACAATAACTTCGGTGTCCGTAAAACGCTCCTTGAGTACGATCAGGTCATGAACGAGCAGCGTGAGATCATTTACGCCGAGCGTTTGAAGGTGTTAAACGGTGAGAGCATGCGTGACGCCATCTATAAGATGATGACGGATATCGTTGAGAATTCCGTAAATATGGTGATTCCGGATGACGGCAAGAGCGCCGACTGGGACCTCAATGAGTTGTATCACGTTCTTTGTCCCATCGTTCCGATCGCGCCGGTGATCCCGACCGATACGGATAAGATGAAAAAGAACGAGCTCTTACAGCAGTTAAAAGAAGAAGCGGTCAAGCTGTATGAGTCCAAGGAAGCGGAGTTCCCGCAGGCGGAAGCTATCCGTGAGGTGGAGCGTGTGATCCTGTTAAAGGTCATCGACAGAAAGTGGATGACACACATCGATGATATGATGCAGTTGCGTCAGGGCGTCGGTCTTGCCGTGTACGGTCAGAAGGATCCCGTTGTGGAATATAAGATGAGCGCTTACGATATGTTCGATGCGATGACCGAGAACATCAAAGAAGAAACGGTCCGTCTCATCTTACACGTCAGAGTGGAACAAAAGGTAGAGCGTGAGCAGGTAGCGGAAAACATGAGTACCAACAAAGACGATACCGCGACACGTACACCGATGCGCAAGAAAGAAGCAAAGATCTATCCCAACGATCCTTGTCCTTGCGGAAGCGGAAAGAAGTACAAGAATTGCCACGGAAGACAGAGTTAGGATTATGTTAGAATTAGATCAGTTAAAACAAGAGTTAGGAAGTTACAAGGAAGCCCTTAGTGAAATTCGGGCTTCTTTGGATTTAGAGCGCAAGGAAAAACGGATCGAGGAACTGGACCGGTTGATGGAGATGCCGGACTTTTGGAACGATCCGCAAAAAGCGCAGCAGCTGACCAAAGAGAATAAAGATTTAAAGGATGACGTGCAGACGTATCATACCTTAAAGCAGCAGTACGAAGACATCGAGACCCTGATCGAGATGGGGAACGAAGAAGATGATGCCGATCTTGCGGCGGAGGCACAAAGCGAGTTTAAGGAGTTTCTGGAGACACTGGATGTGATCCAGATCAAGACCTTGTTAAGCGATGAATACGATCACTGCAATGCGATCTTAAAGCTTACGGCGGGTGCCGGCGGAACGGAAAGCTGTGACTGGGCATCCATGTTGTATCGCATGTATACCAGATGGGCGGAGAAGAAGGGCTTGGAAGTCGAAGAGCTGAGCTTGGTGGAAGGCGATGAAGCCGGGATCAAAACCGTGGACTTCCAGATCAACGGCACGAATGCCTACGGACTTTTGAAGAGCGAAAAAGGCGTGCACCGTCTGGTGCGTATTTCTCCCTTCAATGCACAGGGCAAGCGTCAGACCTCCTTTGTAAGACTTGAGGTGGTCCCGGAGCTGGACGAGGATGCGGAAGTGGAGATCAATGATGACGATATCCGTATCGATACCTATCGAAGCTCGGGTGCCGGCGGTCAGCATATCAACAAGACCAGTTCGGCCATTCGTATCACACACTTCCCGACGGGGATCGTTGTAACCTGCCAGAATGAGCGAAGCCAGTTCCAAAATAAGGACAAGGCTATGCAGATGTTAAAGTCCAAGCTCTTTTCTTTGCAACAGGAATTGAACGCCGAAAAGATATCGGATATCCGCGGCGAGATGATGGAAAATGCATGGGGCAGTCAGATCCGTTCGTATTTCCTTCAGCCCACTACGATGGTCAAGGATCTTCGGACCAATGCCGAAACGAGCAACGCCGATGCGGTGCTTTCCGGAGATATCGATATGTTCATCAATGCGTATCTGAAAATGAAGGCGACGGAGAGTCGCGAAGAAACATAAAATGATAAAAAAGAAAAGACCCGGATCACTTCGGGTCTTTTGCGTTTAACACTTCGGCAGCTTCCATCAGAAGGCTGTTTTTTCTCATGTAATAGTAATTTGTATTGGTCATCAGCACGTACGGATGTACCCAGAGGATCGTGATCCCGAAGGAAAAAAGAACGGTCAGATACATTCCGATAAAACTGAGCTGTAAATGCAACAGTTCCAAT
>JAILOQ010000149.1 GCA_024690725.1 Lachnospiraceae bacterium | reverse complement strand
ACCGATGACGGCGGTGAAACGGTTGGAGATCATGCATTTGAGGATTGTGACAATCTTACCACCGTGATATTGCCCGCGACACTTACCGAAATGGGTGCCGTTCCGTTTATCGAATGCGACAAGCTCGAAAGTGTTGATTTTTCCGGAAGTACTACGTTTACCTGTGAAGATGCGATCATCAAACAGGATAAAGGCGACGGAACGAAGGCAGTGATCGAATGTCTGAAAACACGCGGTAACAGTATTAGCTCCGGTAAGATCAGGGAAGAGGAGTTGGCTGATGTATCGGAACTTAAACCGAATGCCTTCCAGTATTGCAACGGTGTAACACAGGTTTATATGGGAACATCAACGATCGATGAGATTCCGGAAGAGTGCTTTGCGGAATGTACCAAATTAAATTATGCGGAATTATCGGATTCCACCGTCTCGATCGGTGATCATGCATTCCGTAATACGGCTTTGTCCGACATTAAGATTCCCGCAAGTGTAACGCTGATCGCAGAAGATGCATTTACCGAAACCAGTGACGGAACACCGACCGGTACGGAATCCAAAATGACCGGTTTGAACGTTCAGTGCGAGGAGCCTTCCACGGCATATTCCTTTGCAGTCAGAAACGGTTATACAACAGAGACGTATCATAACCCGGGTACCTATACCGTTTACTTCTTTGATATGAACGATCAGCTCATTACGAGTGTTGTAGCGCAGGAAGGGGATTCCGTGACACCGCCCACACCGCCTACGGTTTCCGGTTATACGTTCAGTCATTGGACACCGGACGATTATCTGAATGTCTCCGGTAACTGCAATATTTATGCGCGTTATACCGCAAACGGTACGGTTAGTGACAATACGGTATATCATTCCGTTGTCTTTTATAACTATGATGGCAGCATGAAGATCAGTATTCAGAGCGTTGCCCACGGAACGGCTGCAAAAACACCTTCCGTTGAACCGGAACGCGAGGGATACACCTTTATCGGTTGGATTCCTGAGTACGACTGTGTCATTGAAGATATGTCCATTTACCCGCAATACAAGAAGGGAAGCAGTGATTCGAGCGATGATTCCTCCGGATCGGATTCATCCACATCGGATTCCTCCGGATCGGATTCCTCCGGATCGAATTCATCATCTTCGGATTCTTCCGGATCCGGAACATCAAACGGCGGTACGAGTGATTCTTCGAGCAGCAGTTCGAAATCGGGTTCGGGTTCGACTTCGACCGGTGCCACAACCGGATCGGAAAAGGCTGCAACCACAAAGACCGAAGGAAATAAAACTTCATCCGGTACCAGTACGGGATCTTCGAAGAAGACTACGACCACAAACAAGACCGGTACGAAGGTTGCCGTGACAAAGAACGGTATCAGCAATTCCGACTTGGTTTCCGCTACCGTAAACGGTTCTTCCGATGATTTTGTGGTAAAGATTTCCGATAGTGAAACTGCTAAGGCTGCAGTGGAAGCAGCGCTTTTGGGTGAATACGGAACCCTTACGGATGTGCGGTATTTCGCAATGGATATCAGCTTATACGATAAGACTGGTACATCCAAGATCCAGAATACGGACGGCGTGAGTGTGACCATCACGATGCCGATCCCGGATGCACTGCAAAACTACGCAGGTAACAACAAAGCCGGTGCAGTCAGCTCTGCAGGCTCTTTGGAAAAGCTAAATACCAAGTTCACGACCATAAACGGTGTACCGTGTATGTCCTTCGTATGTACGCACTTCTCACCGTATACGGTATATGTGGATCTGAACAATCTTTCTTCTTCGGCGATCAACGATGTAACGCCCACGACGGGAGATCCGATCCATCCGAAGTGGTTCTTATCGATCGGGCTTGCATTAATGAGTGTCATCACCTTCTTCTTAAAGGGTAGCAAAAAGAAGGTTGTAAAAGTGATCTAAGGATCACGCAGGAGTAGCGTATGAAAAAACATCTGTTAAAGCTCATAGGAGCCGTTATGATGATCGCTGCGATCGTTTTGACACAGATTCCTTCGTCAAACGCCAAAGCAGTCGGATCCAATGATGGCGGCTATAAAATGGACGGAACAAAACTGGCATTATATACAGGCACAGCAGACGCTGTGTCTGTTCCTGCCGGTACGACTGTCGTCGGAGCAGATGCTTTTTCCGATAATACGAGTATCACATCGGTTACCTTCCCCAAAACACTGACTACGATCGAAGCAAGCGCATTCAGCGGCTGCACGTCCTTAAAGAGTATTACGATACCGGAAGGCGTGGAGTATATCGGTAATGGCGCATTTGCGGACTGCAAGAGTCTGACATCCGTTTCTCTGCCGTCCACGATCCTTTCTTTGGGCAGCGGCGTCTTTGCCGGCTGTAATCAGCTTTCAAATATTTCCGAATCCTCGACCCGTCTGATCATGGATGACGGTGTTCTTTATAACGGCGACGGAACCTTGATCTATCAGGTACTTGCCGGTCGTGCAAAGAACAGTTATACCATGCCGAATTCTGTGAAACAGATCGGAAAATATGCTTTTTGGGGGTGTGAAAACCTTACGAATGTCGGTGTGAGTCCGAATGTATATGAGATCGGTGATTATGCATTTTCCAATGCTTCCGGTCTTACAAGTATTTCCCTTCCCTACAGTGTACGCAGGATCGGTATCAAAGCATTTGAGGATTGTACGGCCCTTACGGATTGCGAGATTCCTGTATCCGTTACGAAGATCGCACCGACTGCTTTTGACGGTTGTTATTCGTTAAACATCATCGCGGAATCCGGTACAACGGCCGCACAATTTGACGAACAACTCAAACAAAAACAACTCTTACAGGCGGAATATGAAGATTCCGTATCGCAAAATGCCTTCCGGAACAAAGAAAATCCGCATAAGTCCACGGAGCAGACGGAGAGTGAAAAGAAGAATTCTACCGCGGATCCGTGGTATGCTTCCAACGTGGATAATTACGTGGAATGGGATGTGGATTCCCCGGGTGTTCTGGGTCGGTCCAAGGTGGTGTCAAGACAGGCGGTCGTTTTGATGGATGCCGAATCCGCAGCCATTTATTCCGGAGAAGGACAGGTCGGCGGCGCACAAAAAACGGTCGATACCACCGATTATTCTTCTGCGATCAAAAACGACAGACTCATGTCGAAAGCCTTTTACATGGATAATAGTTTATCAAACGTAACGCTCCCCGGAGGGATTTCCGAGATCGGAAACCTTTCTTTTGCCAGGAGCAGTGTTACCGGCGTAACGATACCGGCCGGAGTCGAGAAAATCGAAGAAGGTGCATTTTATCATTGCGACAATCTTTCGAATGTGACCATTCCGAATACGGTAACGGAAATTGAGGCCAATGCGTTTACCTATACACCTTATCTTTCCAATTGGTTAAACGGCCCCGATATGGATGATTTCCTCATCGTTGGAGACGGTGTTCTTTTGGCATATAAGGGAACCGGCAATCAGGTGAATATTCCGCAGACCGTTAAGACGATCTCCCCTTATGTATTTAAAGACCATACAGAGATCACCTATGTATCTTTGCCGGATTCCGTAAAAAACATAGGAGAGGGAGCGTTTGACGGTTGCCTGAATCTTTCCATCGTTTCCGGCGGCAATAAGCTGGAGACGGTAGCGGACAGAGCCTTTTACAATTGTCCGATCAAAACGGTGCGGATCCCGCAAACGGTAACAAGTCTCGGATTGAAAGCATACGGCGGTAACAGCGGTGTAAATTCGGTCGTTTTCCAGGGAGATAAGCTGCCGAAGGTTACCTATACGGATACGTCATCCCGGTTATCCAATGATGCGTACCGTGGCTGTGTCTTTGACGGGATCGATACGGCGATCGTACCGAACGGATTCAATCTCGCAGGCGCTGCCGGAACGGTTTTGGATAACGAAGTTTTGGGCTTTGACGGAAATGTATACTGCCTGGCTACGGACGGAAGCAAGAATGCAACCTTTATCGGCTCGACGGATACACAAGAGGATTGTGTGATCCCTGAATCCATTGCCGTTTATGACAGTACCTACAAGGTGGGAAAAGCAAATCATTTATCCTATTCCAAAGCAGCGGAAACGGTTTCCGACAATTCCCTTTCGGGACTTCTCGTCGTGGATCACAGTGATCTGAAGAAACTGGATTGCGATGTGACTTCTTCCGGTTCGACCGTGGATATGACAGGGTATCACACCTACATTTCGGATGCAAATGCTTCCGATGTCTCGAAGCTTACCGATGCGATCACAACCTATTACGGAGAAGTAAACGGTGCAAATACCTTGTTTATGGATATTTCCCTCTATGATGAGAGTGACAGCGTTAAGATCCATCAGGTCGGAAAGAATAATGTGGCCGTTACGGTGGAAGTTCCTTCCAAGATGCTTTCCTACGATCTTTGTTTGATGTCTTTGGATGATAACGACAATCCGGAGATCACCTTCTGCGAATACCAAAAGAAGGACGGAAAAGAGTATGTAACCTTTCGACCGAGCCATTTCTCGGTATTTGCTCTTTACGGGGCGACGGGAGATCTGGCACAGAAGGTGGCAACTAAAATGAGTGCCTCCTCCGGTACGATGGGACTTGACGATACGCCCAATACAGGCGATACTTTGGAAATAAAGGTCATCCTTGCCATCGGCATTTTCTGCCTTGGCGGTTTTGTGATGCTGGCGGGCTTTATGCCGCGCACCTTCCGGAAAAAGAAAGTGAATAAATAAAAAGGAGATAGAGTAACAAATGAGTAAAATTGAAATGAAAACGCCTCTTGTGGAGATGGACGGAGACGAAATGACCCGAATTCTTTGGAAGATGATCAAGGAGGAATTATTACTTCCTTACATCGATCTAAAGACCGAGTATTACGATCTTGGTCTGGAAAAGAGAAATGAGACCGACGATCAGATCACGATCGACAGTGCCGAAGCCACAAAGCGTTTGGGCGTAGCCGTAAAATGTGCGACCATCACACCGAATGCCGCAAGAATGGATGAGTATCACTTAAAGCAGATGTGGAAGAGTCCGAACGGAACGATCCGTGCCGCACTTGACGGTACCGTTTTCCGTGCACCGATCATCGTTAAGGGGATCGAGCCTTGTGTGAGAAACTGGGAAAAGCCGATCACGCTGGCCCGTCATGCTTACGGCGATGTATATAAGAATACCGAGATCAAGGTCCCGGGGGCAGGAAAGGCAGAGCTTGTCTTTACCGACGAAAACGGAAACGAGACGAGAGAATTGATCCATGATTTCAAGGGTTCCGGGATCATTCAGGGCATTCACAATACGGATGCATCCATTACCAGTTTTGCAAAGGCATGCTTTAATTACGCATTGGATACCAAGCAGGATCTCTGGTTTGCGACCAAGGATACCATTTCCAAAAAGTACGATCATAATTTCAAGGATATCTTCGGGGAGATCTTTGATAAGGAATACAAGGCAAAATTTGATGAAGCCGGCATTACCTATTTCTACACCCTGATCGATGATGCCGTAGCCCGTGTCATGAAGGCAAAGGGCGGCTTTATCTGGGCTTGCAAGAACTACGACGGTGATGTGATGAGTGATATGGTAAGTTCCGCCTTCGGTTCCCTTGCCATGATGACATCCGTTTTGGTTTCTCCGTCCGGTGTCTATGAATACGAGGCTGCACACGGAACCGTACAGCGTCATTATTACAAGCATTTAAAGGGTGAGGAAACCTCCACGAACTCCGTAGCCACCATCTTTGCATGGACCGGCGCCTTAAGAAAGCGCGGCGAACTCGATGGCATTAAGGAACTCATGGAATTTGCGGACAAGCTCGAAAAAGCAACGATCGCAACGATCGAAAGCGGTCGTATGACGAAGGATCTTGCTCTTATCACTTCGATGAAGGATGTGACGGTATTGAACAGTGCCGACTTCATCAAAGAAATCCGCAATACGTTAGAGGCTATGTAAGATATATGGATTTTGTATCTGTTACGTATTTGGGCTTTTTGTTACTCGCCCTGATCATCTTTTATACGATACCGAAAAGCAAGCAGTGGATCTCACTGCTTGTTTTTAGTATTCTTTTTTATCTGTCTTTTTCCTTAAAGACCTGGATCATACTGCTCGTGGCCTGTGGGATCAGCTATTATTACGTAACATATGCAAAACGTTCAAGATCCGGACTCATATTGTCCGTTGTCCTTATTTTATCGCTCATGCTTTGCTTTAAGCTTTGTGCATCCGACCTTGGTTTTGTCGTAAATCTCGGACTGACCCGCTTTGCCGTTCTTTTACCCGTGGGGATTTCCTTTTATTCCTTGCAGATGATCGCTTATATGATTGATGTGTATCGGGGTAAGACGAAAGCGGAGAAGAGTTTTGCAAAGCATCTGTTGTTCTTTTTATTCTTCCCACAGATCCTGCAGGGACCGATCCCGCGGTTTGATACGTTGGCGCCGCAGATATTCGGTGGGCACGATTTTGATGAGAAGAATCTCAGAAAAGGATTTTATCTTCTGATCTGGGGCTATTTTCAGAAGATGGTCATTGCGGACCGCTGCAATATCGTAGTCAATCAGATTTTTGACAATTATCTTTTGTATGACGGTTTCTACGTGCTTCTTGCGGGGATCTTATACAGTCTGCAGCTTTATACGGATTTTGCGGGTTGCGTTTATATCGCTATGGGATCGGCGAAGATGTTCGGCATTCAGCTGGATGCGAACTTCAAAGCGCCTTATTTTTCCGTGAGCATCAAGGATTTCTGGCACAGATGGCATATCACACTCAGCACATTTTTAAGGGATTATGTCTATATTCCGCTTGGCGGGAACCGAAAAGGTGTGGTTCGAAAGTACGTGAATATCATGGTGACGTTCTTTGTAAGCGGGATCTGGCACGGGCTCGGCAATCATTTCATCCTTTGGGGCTTGATGCACGGTGCATATCAGGTACTGGGACAGATCTTTGCGCCCGTATTTGCGTTTTTGTCAAAGAAGACCGGTATTTCCTCCGAGCGCGGTCTTGGAAGGGCATTTGCCGTAGTTCGCACCGATTTTCTTGTTATGATCGCATGGATCGTTTTTCGCGCAAAGTCCATATCACAGGCAATTATGATGATCAAAAACATGTTCTCGCATTTTAATCCTTGGATCTTCTTTAACGGCGATCTTTTGACGCTGGGGATCGGTGAAAAAGAGTGGGGACTTTTGGTCTTATCCGTATGTCTTTTGATCCTTGTGGGACTTGTTCATGAAAAGAAGGTGTATTTCACCTCGGTTTTTGTGAAAGAACCGCTGTTACTCAGATGGTTTGTTTTGATCGCATTTCTCATGGTCATTTTGATCACCGGCATTTACGGGCCCGGGTATGATGCGACGCAGTTCATTTATGGAGGGTTTTAGCTATGGAAAAGTGGAAATTCGCCATAAGATCGCTATTGTTTTTCATCCTGTTTTCCGTTGTATTTCTGATCACACAGGAGTTTTTGCGCGATAAATGGACGGTGGGAGAATACAATCCAACGTCGAAGATCAAAGGCTTCTATACGTTAAAAGAAGGTGATGCGGATGTCGTTATCTGCGGATCCTCCCAGGCTTATGCGGATATCGCTCCGGCTGTTCTGTATCGGGATTACGGGATCACATCCTATGATTTCTGTGTCAATGAACAGCCTCTTTGGATCACCTATTATTATGTGGAAGAAGCGATCGAAAAGCAGCACCCCAAGGTGATTGTTTTGGATGTGTTTACTGCATTTTTGGAGGATTATGAAGCGGAAGGCGTCAATCATTTCAGTCTGGATGACTTTCCGTTCGGTACAAGAAAGCTTCGCGCGATCCGCGACAGTGTGCCGAAAGACCTTCGATATTCCTATGTTTTTCCCATGGCAAAATACCATGATACCTGGGATGAACTTTATGAAAGTAAGATCACGGACAGCTTCCGAACGGTTCCCGATGTGAATAAGGGCTATTCTCCGTTTGTCTTTCCGGCTTCCTACGAGCAATTCGCAAAACCGGCTGTTGTGCAGCAGACCGAAAGAGTAGAGATTCCTCAAAAGAGCAAAGAATGGCTTACAAAGATCATAGAGCTTTGCAAAGAAAACGATACCGGGATCATGCTCATTAAAACGCCAAACGGAAACGCAGAGCGGCAGAAGCTTTATAACAGCATTGCGGACTATGCCGCAGAGATGGATGTTCCTTTTCTCGACATGAATACGTTAATTGACGGACAGGCGCATGTAAACGTCGTGCAGGCGGAGAAGATCACACGCTACCTGGGAAAAGAACTGCTTGCGCATTATTCACTCCTTGATCACAGATATGAACCGGAAACCGCCGATACATGGGCGGATACCGTGACAAGCTTCGAGCGTGCGCTTGCAAAGAATCATCTCATTCAGATAAACAACTATGAGGATTATCTTTCCTGCTTGCAAGAGAACGGATATGTATATTGTATCGCCTTTGAGTCGAGAGGTATGATCGCTGTATATAACGGAGAGGAGCTGTGTTACTCGTCTCCGAACGAATACGATACGACCGGGTTTTCATCCAACGTAAACGGAGCGAATATTGAGGCAAAAATGGTCCAAAAAGAAGACGGCGTGTATGAAAGTGAACTTCTTGTAAACGGAACGGATTATTCTTTAAAGGAATACGGCATAAATATAGCCGTATACGATCCGTATACGGCTGAAATGACGGATATGGCCGCCTTTGATCTTGAAACAGGTGAACTGTTGTTACGAAAGTGACGTTTGCTCCAAAGATTCCAGCGCTTCCGAGGTTTCTTCCCAAAGCGCATAGAGACCGTCGAGTTTCTCCTGTACGGCATCCGCTTCTTTGGAGAGTTCGTTCAATCGTCCCACGTCCGTGGCGATTTCCGGTTTTGCCATCTTTGCATGCAATTCTTCGATGGACGTCTCGCAGGTTTCAATCTCGGATTCCGTTTTTTCCAAAGTATTTTCCAGCTTTCTGCGTTTTGCGGAAAGCTGTTTTTGTTCCTGCCAGGAGAGCGCGCCTTCTTTTGTGTTATCTAAACCGGCAGAAACCGGCTTTTCTTTTTCCACGGAGATCGAAGCGTAGATGTCACCGTGTTTTTCAATGTAATAATCATAATTGCCTTCATAGGGAACGAGAGATCCGTTTTCCAGATCCAGAATGCGATGCGCCGTCCGGTTGATGAAATAACGGTCGTGAGAGACATATAACAGCGTTCCTTCGTAGTGATTGAGCGCATGTTCCAGAATTTCTTTCGATTCCATATCCAAATGGTTGGTCGGCTCGTCGAGGATCAAAAAGTTAGCGGAAGATAACATCAGCTTCGCGAGACTGACACGTCCTCGTTCTCCACCGCTGAGTGCAGAGATCTTTTTGAATACGTCCTCACCTGTAAAAAGAAAGGCCGCAAGCATATTACGGATCTCGGTGCCGGTCATTTGCGGATAGGCATCGGAAATCTCATCAAATATTGTTTTATTCATATCCAGAACATGATGTTCCTGGTCGTAGTAGCCGACTTCCACATTTGTGCCGAGCTTTACAGAGCCCGCATCCTGTGTTTCCACTTCGTTTAAGATCTTGAGTATCGTTGTCTTACCTGTTCCGTTTCGACCGATCATGGCCACGTGTTCGCCGCGTCGTATGGTAAAATGCACGTCGGAAAAGAGAAGATTATCGCCGTAAGCCTTCTTTAACCCTTCGGTGATACAAACATCGTTACCGCTAAGAATGCGCGGGGTCAAAGAAAAATGCATGGTCTTATGTTCCGTTTCCGGTCTGTCCACGCGTTCGATCTTATCGAGTGCTTTTTGCCTGGATTCCGCGCGTTTGATGCTTTTTTCGCGGTTAAAGGATTTCAGTTTGTCGATAACGGCTTCCTGATGGCGAATCTCGCGTTGATTGTTGAGATACGCGTTCATTTCGCTTTCTCTGAGGAGCGCTTTTTTGTCTGCGTAAGCGGAATAGTTGCCGGAAAAGACAGTAACCTTTTTTGCGTCGATCTCTATGATCTTGGTAACGATACGATCCAGAAAATAGCGGTCGTGAGAGATCAAAAGCACCGCACCGCGATAGTTCATGAGATAGGTTTCCAGCCACCGGATGGAATCCATATCCAAGTGGTTGGTCGGCTCATCCAAAATGATGAGATCCGGTTTTGTCAAAAGGATCTTGCCGAGAGCGATCCTTGTTTTCTGACCACCGGAGAGGACGGAAAGCTTCTTGTCACAATCGTCCTGCGTAAATCCCAGGCCGTTTAATACCCCCATGATCTCACTTTCGTATGCATATCCGTTTTCGGAACGGAGTTTATGGCTTAACTGCTCATAGGTTTCCATGATCGCGGCGATCGCATCGGTATCCCCGTTGTGGCGGGTTTCCTCCAGCTTTTGTTCGAGGGAACGCAGTTCATTTTGCATGGAAATAATATGTTCTTTCGTAGTCAGGAGTTCTTCGTAGATCGTACGGTCTGCCGAAAGATCCTCCTGATGCTGCGCAAGGTAGCCGACAGATGCATCCTTTGAAAAAGTGATCGTGCCTTCATCGGCTTCTTCGAGTCCCATGAGCATGCGAACGAGCGTTGTTTTCCCACAGCCGTTCGGCCCCACGATGGCAGCTTTCTCTTTTTCTTCGATATGGAATCCGGCATGTTCAAACAGAACTTCTTCCCGAAAACTTTTCTTCAACGCATGAGCGGATAGGATCATGTTCTTTTCTCCGTTAATTCAAAAAGTCGTACCAAAAGATTATACAAAAAGTTATGTGAAAAAGCAAAGAAAATGGGGCTTTTAGTTTTTGACAGTAATTTAACAATGGATTATAATATTAAGCAGTAAATACTATGGGGGAATTGTTTTGGAAGAGAAAGAAATTTCACAGGCAGTGATCAGCCGATTGCCCCGGTACTTTCGTTATTTGGGGGATCTTAAAGATGAAGGAGCGGAGCGCGTTTCTTCGCAGGAGTTAAGCCGTATCATGAAAGTGACGGCGTCGCAGATCCGGCAGGATCTGAATAACTTCGGAGGCTTCGGACAGCAAGGTTACGGATACAATGTCGATTATCTGTATGAAGAGATCGGCAAGATTTTGGGACTTGACAGAAAGCACCATCTGGTTCTGATCGGAGCGGGTAATCTGGGCAGTGCGATCGCCAATTATATGAATTTTGAAAAACGGGGGTTCATCATCTCCGGTATTTTTGATGTGGATCTGACATTGTGTGGGAAAAAAGTCAGAGAAGTCGAGGTCTATCCGATGGATGAGTTGGAAGCGTTCATCCAAACACACGATATTGACATCGGCGTGTTGACGATCCCGAAGGCTGCGGCTGTTGAAGTAGCCAATCGTCTGATCGATTGCGGGATCAAGGCAATCTGGAATTTTGCCCATGTGGATCTACAGGTTCCCGATGACGTTTTGGTTGAAAATGTGCATTTGTCCGACAGTTTGATGAAACTGTCCTACAACATTGCAACGCGTGAGGCGTGATTATGAAGGACGAAGAATTCTTTAGGGGTGTATTGACCGGTAAGAAAATCCCGATCTTAACGCTGGATAACAAATGGCATCAATTGTTCACACAGCGCAACAAAGATCCCGAAACTATGGCATTGGTGGAAAAACTGAATAATCTTCTGGCGGAACAGGGTCAGTTGAACAATGATATCCGAGATATCAAACGTCTGAAAGCAAAACTGATGGAAGAGATCGTGTCCGGTATGGACGGAGTTTCTTTGACCGATGATGAGATGGCGGACCATAAACGTCTGATCAATGACTGCAATGAGAAGATCGATGAAAAGCAGGATCTGATGCTCGATTATCCCAAAGAGATCGATGATCTGAATTTCCAATTGATGCTAAAGACCATGCAAGTCTGCTATGCAACGATCGAGCAGAACAATGCGGCGATCGAGGAGATTGCGGAATGGATCGCAAATGTCCGCGTGGAATTAAAGAAAAACGTCATCCGCAAGCAGGAAAAAGAATGGATGAACAACCAGTTCTACGCGTATATGCATGATATCTTCGGACCGGAAGTGATCGATATCTTCGATCTGCAGATGGAAAAAGAAGAAAAAGAGAAGGAAAAGAACGAAAAGAAACAGGAAGGTGAGAAGCAACCGGAAGGTGGCAAGAAACCGGAAAGTGACAAGAAAGGGGAAAACTAAGCATGAGAGAATGTATGTTGGCTGCGGAAATGCAGAGTGCGGATCAGTACACGCAAGAAACTCTGGGGTTAAGTGCGACACTTTTGATGGAACGGGCAGCCTTGGCTGTTGCGGATGTGATCGAGCAAAAGACAAAGGACTGCGATCATAAATTAAAGGTTGCCGTGCTTTGCGGAAACGGTAATAACGGCGGAGACGGCCTGGCGCTTGGCAGGATCCTTACGGAGCGCGGCTGTTTCGTTCGATTCTTTATGGAAAAAGATCCGGAGAATGCTTCGGAAAGCAATCTGTATCAGAGAAAGGTTTTGACAAATGCGGGATATGATTCCAAATTCAGTTACGCGTTTGACGAGACTGTGGTCAGCCAGAATTTTGATGTTTATGTCGATGCGCTTTTCGGTATCGGATTAAAGAGAAATATCGTCGGAAATGTAGCCGAGTGGATCCGTGTTGTCAATCGTATGCCCGGATTAAAGGTTGCCGTTGATATTCCCAGTGGTGTGAATACGGATACCGGCGAGGTAATGGGTGTCGGTTTCTTGGCGGATATTACGGTTAGTTTTGCCTCCGCCAAGCGAGGACACGTTCTTTATCCGGGACGTTCCTACTGTGGAGAGGTATTGATCCGTAAGATCGGTGTGGAAGGTGAATCCTGCGGATTTACGTATACGAAAGAGGATGCGAAGAAGCTTTTGCCGAAGCGTTTTGATTCTTCCAATAAGGGCAGCTACGGCAAAGCCGGTATCATTGCCGGTTCCGCACAGACCTGCGGTGCTGCGATGCTTTCCGTGCTCGGTGCGTTTACGATGGGACCCGGATATGTGAAGCTGTTATCGGATGCACAGAACCGAAATCCTTTGATGTATCATGCGCCGGAAGCCCTGTTTTATGCATACAAAGGTATCCCGGAAGATGAGAAAGAAGAAGGGGATGCGGATCTTTTGGCTGCGTCGTTGCTTCCGTTTAAGGACTGCAATGCGATCGCGGTAGGTCCCGGACTCGGTACCGGCAAAGCGCAGGAAGAATTCCTTATGACGATATTCGAGCAGGTGAACGTTTCAACGGTTTTGGATGCGGATGCGCTTACCATGGTAAGCGAAAACATCAAGTGCAAGGAAGCGCTCAGAGAGTTTGTAAAACGCCTGGCCAAGGATGATAAATATGTCATCATGACACCGCACAAGCGTGAGTTCGCCAAGTTGACCGGACTTTCCGAAAAGACCAGCTTCCGTGAACTTTTGGAAGTGGCTGCCGCATATGCGGAGCAGTACGGTGTGATCTTAGTCTTAAAGGATGCCTGCACGATGATCTTTTATCCGGACGGCGGCTGTTATATGAATCAGTCCGGAAATCCGGGTATGTCAACGGCAGGAAGCGGCGATGTTTTGACCGGTATGATGGTAGGACTTTTGGCGCAGATGGATGCAAAACAGGCAGCAAGTCTTGCCGTATATCTGCACGGACTTTCCGGTGATGCTGCGGCAAATGCGTTGTCCATGCATGCCATGCGTGCTTCCGACATTGCAAAATATGCATCCTGCGTAATTTCCGAATTGGAAAAATAATGAAAAAGAAGGCTTAGAAATGAATCATTTCGATCGTGTTTGTGCGACTATCGATCTGGATGCGATGCTGTCCAATATGGATGCGATGCATCAAAACCTGAAACCGGGGACCAAAATGCTTGCCGTTATTAAAACCGACGGTTACGGACACGGGGCAACGGCGATCGCAAACGAACTTGAAGATGTGGATTATGTATTCGGATATGCTACGGCAACGGCGGAAGAGGCGTTAAAGCTTCGAAAAGCCGGGATCAAAAAGCCGATTCTGATCCTTGGCTACGTATTTCCGTATGCTTACGAAGCATTGATCAAAAACGATGTTCGTCTTGCGGCATTTAAGTCCGATATGGTAAAAGAACTTTCGGAAACGGCGAAACGCATCGGAATTTCCGCGAAGGTTCATATCAAGGTCGATACCGCCATGAGTCGGATCGGGATCAGACCCGATGAAGAAAACGGTCTGGCATTCGTCAGAGAAGTTCTTTCTTCGGATATGATAGAAGCGGAAGGGATCTTTACGCATTTTGCGAAAGCGGATGAAGCCGATAAGACAGCTGTTTATGCTCAACTGAAGCGCTATATCGACTTTCTCTCGTTGGTACACGAAAAGACCGGTTATCGGTTTCCGATCGAACACTGCAGCAATTCCGCAGGTATCATCGAACTTCCGGAGGCAAATATGGATATGGTAAGAGCGGGGATCACGGTTTACGGTTTATGGCCGTCCGATGAGGTTTCCCAAAGCATCGTGGCGCTTGCGCCCGTACTTTCTTTGACCAGTCATATCGTCTATATCAAGGAAATCGAAGCCGGGACGAGCGTAAGCTATGGCGGTACCTTTACGGCGGATCATACGATGAAGATCGCGACGATCCCGGTCGGTTACGGAGACGGATATCCGAGGCTCTTATCCAATAAGGGAAGTGTTCTGATACGCGGCATGCGTGCTCCCATATTGGGACGTGTCTGCATGGATCAGTTCATGGTGGATGTTTCCGATATTCCGGATGTGGCCGAATACGATACCGTAACCCTCATAGGCGAAGACGGAAACGATCGGATCACGATGGAGGAGCTTGGAGAGCTAAGCGGAAGGTTTAATTATGAACTTGCCTGTGATCTCGGAAAACGGATCCCTCGCGTGTTTATGAAAAACGGAGTCTGTATCGGGGTTCTTTGCGACGATTGACGCATAAATCCGAAAATGATATAGTTCTTTGGTAGTAATTTTGTAAAGGAAAAAAACATGGATTATCACATATGGGGCTTTCGTATCTGCCTGTTTATCGGTCTTTTGGCGATCGAATTCGTGTATTACGGGTTCGGTTCCGCCTTGCAGAACCTGAATTTCTCCCTCTTAAAGCAAAGAGCGGAAGAAGGGCAGGACAAAAAGAGCGAAAGGATCCTGAAACTTGCGGAATCTCCCGCAAAATACATCAACACCGTTCAATTGATCATCACCTGTATCCAGCTGGCTATGGGCGGATACTTTCTTGGAAACCTGTCCGGTCTTTTGCACAGTCCGGTAGGGAAATTCTTTCCGGATCACGAAATGGCCGAAACGATCATCGCAACGGTATTGAGCAGTATCATCCTGCTATTGATCATCCTGATCTTTGGCGTGATGCTTCCAAAAAAACTCGGTGCGAAATACAGCATGAGCTGGGTTTATGCGTTTATCCGCCCGATCGAATTCATTAATATCGTATTTACGCCGTTAACTTCTTTTATCAGTCTGGTGTCTTCCGGACTGGCGAGGATCTTTGGCATTAAGCCCTCCGATGACGAGTATGACGTAACGGAGGAAGAAATCCTCTCGATGGTAAATGAAGGCCATGAGCAGGGAGTTCTGGAACAATCCGAAGCGGAGATGATCAATAATATCTTCGATTTCTCGGACAAAGAAGCGCATGATATCATGACGAACCGTGTCAATATCATCGGGATCGACGGAAATTCCACACTCAATGAAGCCGTTGCTTTCATGCTTTCGGGAGCAAACAGCAGATATCCCGTATTTGTCGACAATATCGACCACGTGATCGGTATCCTGTTTTTGAAAGATGCATGCAGACACGCCAGAGAACACGAAGAAGACGAGGAAAAGCCGTTAAAGAATCTGCGCGGACTCCTGCGCGAGACGATCTATGTTCCCGAAACGATCAATATCGATGATCTGTTTGCGGAAATGCAGACCAAAAAGAGCCATATGGTCCTTGTGATCGATGAATACGGACAAACTTCCGGAATTCTGACGATGGAAGACATCCTCGAAGAGATCGTCGGAAACATTTTCGATGAGTATGACGATGAGGATGCTTATATCCAGCGCATCGGAAAAGCCACTTACGAGATCGACGGATTGGTCCCGCTTACGGATCTTTCGGAAAAACTGGGCATCGATACGCACGATGATGAATTTGAAACATTGAACGGTCTTATGATCTCGCGTCTGGAGCATATTCCGGAAGAGAACGAGATCTTTTCCATGGATTACGGAGGCTACACCTTCCAAATCCGAGAAGTACAGAATAAAACGATTAAAAAGGTTCTTGTTACCAAGATAGAAGAGCCGGTAAAAGAAGGAGAAGAATAACATGTCAGGACATTCAAAATTTGCGAACATCAAGCACAAAAAAGAGAAAAATGATGCTGCAAAGGGAAAGATTTTCACCATCATCGGTCGTGAGATCGCCGTAGCCGTTAAGGAAGGCGGTCCGGATCCTGCCAACAACTTTAAACTTGCGCAGGTCATCGCAAAGGCAAAGGCAAACAATATGCCAAACGACACGATCGACAGAGGTATCAAGAAGGCTGCCGGCGAAGGCGGTTCCGTAAATTACGAACACATCACCTACGAAGGCTACGGACCGAACGGTATCGCGATCATCGTAGAGACATTGACCGATAACAAAAACCGTACCGCTGCCGATGTCAGAAGTGCTTTTACGAAGGGCAACGGCAATATCGGAACACCGGGCTGCGTATCCTTTATGTTTGATGAAAAAGGACAGCTGATCGTGGACAAAGAAGAGACTGACATGGATGCGGACGATCTGATGATGCTTGCGTTAGATGCCGGTGCGGAAGACTTTTCCGAAGAAGAGGACAGTTATGAGATCATTACAGCACCGGATGACTTTCAGGCCGTATATGACGCCCTTACCAAAGAAGGTCTTACATTTGTATCCGCGGAAGTCACCATGATCCCGCAGACCTATGTGGAGCTTACGGACGAAACCGCGATCAAGAATTTAAATAGAACCCTGGATCTTTTGGATGAAAGTGATGATGTACAGGCCGTATATCATAACTGGGACGAATAATTTTCGGAGGAAAGTATGGATCGATTGGCAATCGTAGTACCTTGCTATAACGAAGAAGAAGTGCTGGATATCACCGTACCCGCACTCGATGAAGTGCTAAATCGCATGATCGCCGGGCAAAAGATTGCGGAAAACAGTTTTGTTTTGCTCGTAAATGACGGCAGCAAGGACAAAACGTGGGAGATCATCGAGCGTCATCACAAAGAAAATAAGCATGTGTGCGGTCTGAAACTGGCAGGTAACGTCGGACATCAATATGCACTTACGGCCGGTCTTATTACGGTAAAAGACATGTGTGACATGGCCGTATCCATTGATGCGGATCTGCAGGATGATGTGGGTGCCATCGAAGAGATGGTCGATAAATTTCATGAAGGAAAAGATATCGTATACGGCGTGCGAAACAAACGTACCACCGATTCGTTCTTTAAACGTACCACAGCGGAAGGATACTATAAATTCCTTGATAAGATGGGCGTGAAAACGATCTACAATCATGCGGATTTCCGTTTGATGAGCGCGCGTGCCTTAAAACAGTTTTCCAACTACGAAGAAGTGAATCTGTATCTGCGCGGTCTGATCCCTTTGCTGGGATATGAAACGGATTGCGTATATTATGAACGCCATGAAAGAGCGGCGGGAGAAAGTCATTATCCCTTAAAGAAAATGCTGGCCCTCGCCTGGAACGGAGTGACTTCTTTTTCCGTAAAGCCGATCAACATGATCACTTCCCTCGGTGTGTTCCTTTGCTTTTTAAGCGTACTTGCCGGAATATATGCATTTGTATCCTATTTTACCGGACATGTTACACCGGGATGGACTTCTTTGATCCTTTCCATTTGGTTCATCGGCGGAATCCAGCTGATCGCCATCGGGATCGTCGGACAGTACATCGGTAAGATCTATACGGAAGTAAAACACAGACCGCGATACAATATTGATACCCTTTTAACACATGACGATGTAGCATAAGGAGCGCAATATGGACGAAACCCCGATCCAAAATCCATATAAACCCTCTCGATTTATTGAGAACCCTTTACCGGTCCCGAAACGTCACGGGAGAAGAGAACAAAATTATGACCATGAAGTTCCCCCGGATAAGATGCACTATGATACACCGGTATCGGATATGGATGACTTTGATATTCAATAACATGCAGGAAAGAAGAGCTTCGCATATTGCGAAGCTTTTTTTGTTGTTATGAACACAAAATGATGATATAATCAAATAGGTTATGTCCATATGTTGTGATATAAAGTAAGGAAAGAAAGTGAGGTGCCGCATGGCACAGCAAAGAGGACGCCGGTCGTCTTCAAACAGATCGACAAGCAAAAGAAGAACAAACAGTGGCGGTGCAAGGAAATCGTCACGTAAAAAGAATACAAACGATTACGGTTATTTGGATGACATCATCCTGTTCGGCGGTGGTTTTGTTGCAATATTACTGTTTTTGAGCAATTTTGGTCTCATCGGTTCCTTTGGAACGGCAGTCAGCAACGTGATGTTCGGATTGGTCGGATTTTGGGCTTATATCCTGCCTTTGGTGATCTTTGGTGCCGGAATTTACACCATGATCTGCAAGAGCAGACCCGGCTATCCCGTTAAGATGATCGCCGGTGTCATTTTTTACTCCATGCTTTGCTGTTTTTGCGCCTTGAAGCGTGATGTCGGTATCATCGGTCATACGACAAAGGATTTTTATGACTATTCCGCACAAGGGCATTACGGCGGAGGTATTCTCGGCGGATTTTTGGGTTACGGCCTGTATTCGTTTTTGGGAACGATCGGTGCCTATCTTATGGTCATCGTTCTTTTGCTGGCTTCCTTTGCGCTTCTGACGGAAAAGAGCATCTTCGCCTTTATAAAGAACCGTATCATGGATATCGCAGAATATCAGCGCGCGGAACGGGAAGCTCGTATGGAAGAAGCCGATGCCTTACAGGAAATCCGTACGGCAAAGGCATTACAGAGAAAAGAACGGAAAAAAGCAAGGATACAGGAACAGGCCGAACTGTTGCGCCGGGAAAGAAAAGTCAGCGGCGTTGCCGATTCCGATGTATTAAACTTAAAAGATACAACCGAAAAGCCGACAGACACGGCGAGTGCGAAAGCGAACAATGCGACGGTTTCCGCTTCCTCAACGGAACCTCAAAAGGCGAAGATAAGCGATGCTAAGAAACCTGCTTCGCCCCGTTCCATCAAAGAGGGACTTAGTGAGATACGCATTCACGGTCTCAGCAACGAAAACGATGAAAACATTCCGGAGCACAGACAATTCGGAGCGGAGATCGGACAGGATCCCATGGATTTTGACTCATCCGACCACGGTACCGTCGATCGGACACCGCGACCCGTGCCGGAAGCGCGTCCCATTAAGAATGTGAGCACTCCTCAGCCGGCTGAGCCCGTAACGGTTTCGAACGCAAGCGAAAACACAGCTTCGGAACCGGCGATCATGATCGAAAACAAGCCAAAACGTCCATATCGTTTCCCGCCCTTGTCACTATTGAAAAAGAGTGAGAGAAGCAACGGCGATACCGAAGATACATTGCGAAATACCGCATTACGTCTGCAGCAGACCTTGGAAACGTTCGGTGTAAATGTAAAAGTAACAGATATCATGCAGGGACCAACCGTTACCCGATATGAACTGCAGCCGGAGATCGGTGTAAAAGTAAGCAAGATCGTTGGACTGGCGGATGATATCAAATTAAACCTTGCGGCAACGGATATCCGTATCGAAGCTCCGATCCCCGGAAAAAGTGCGGTCGGGATAGAGGTACCGAATTCCAAGACTTCCGCGGTAGGTTTCAGAGACCTTTTGGAATCTTCGGAATTCAAAGAGTTTTCCTCGAATCTGGCCTTTGCCGTCGGTAAGGATATTTCCGGTCATACGATCGTTTCGGACATCGGAAAAATGCCGCACTTACTGATCGCAGGTGCGACCGGATCCGGTAAATCCGTCTGTATCAACACGATCATCATGTCGTTGATCTATAAAAGTAAGCCGGAAGATGTCAGGATGATCCTCATCGACCCTAAGGTTGTGGAACTTTCCGTATATAACGGAATCCCGCACCTTTTGATCCCTGTCGTAACGGATCCCAAGAAGGCCGCAGCCGCCTTGCATTGGGGCGTTGCGGAAATGACGGATCGATATAAGAAATTTGCGGAGTTGAATGTTCGTGACTTAAAGGCGTATAATGCTAAAGTCGAAACCATGACGGAAAACGACGGTCAGCCGATTCCGGAAAAGCTTCCGCAGATCGTGATCATCGTAGATGAGTTGGCGGATCTTATGATGGTGGCCCCCGGTGAGGTGGAAGAATCCATCTGTCGTCTGGCGCAGCTCGCCAGAGCCTGCGGTATTCATCTTGTCATTGCAACGCAGAGACCGAGTGTGGATGTCATTACCGGTCTGATCAAAGCAAACATGCCGAGCCGAATTGCGTTTGCCGTATCGAGCGGTGTGGATTCCCGTACGATCCTGGATATGGTCGGGGCGGAAAAACTCCTCGGAAAAGGCGATATGCTTTACTTCCCGCAGGGTATTCCCAAGCCCGAACGCTTGCAGGGCGCCTTTATCTCGGATAACGAAGTTGCTTCCGTTGTGGAGTTCTTAAAGAAGAACTGCGGCGCGGATTATGCCCCCGATATGGAGCAACAGCTTTCGAGCGCGAGTGCGGTAGGTGCCGGGTTTACGGCCGATGCAAACGATCGCGATCAGTATTTCACGGAAGCCGGCAACTTTATCATTGATAAAGAAAAAGCATCGATCGGGATGCTGCAGCGTGTGTTTAAGATCGGATTCAACCGCGCGGCACGTATCATGGATCAATTGGAAGAAGCCGGCGTGGTCGGTCCCGAAGAGGGAACGAAGCCCCGTAAAGTTTTAATGAGCAAAGAACAATTTGAGAACTTCCTGGAAACGGAAGGATGATTTTTCATAAGTGTAGGAGGAATATCGTTTGAAAACGGATATTGAAATCGCACAGGAAGCAACATTACTTCCCATTACGGAGATTGCCGAGGGAATCGGCATCGATCCTGATGACATCGAGTTGTACGGAAAATACAAAGCCAAATTATCCGAAGAATATCTTAAGCGAATCGAGGACCGTCCGAACGGAAAGCTTATTTTGGTCACAGCGATCAATCCGACACCGGCAGGTGAAGGAAAGACAACGACCACAGTCGGACTCGGTCAGGCCTTCGCCAAGCTTGGCAAGAAAGCCATCATCGCACTTCGGGAACCTTCTTTGGGCCCGTGTTTCGGAATTAAGGGCGGTGCCGCAGGCGGCGGATACGCGCAGGTTGTTCCCATGGAGGATCTCAATTTACATTTCACCGGAGATTTCCATGCGATCACGAGCGCAAACAATCTTTTGGCCGCAATGCTCGACAATCATATCCATCAGGGGAATGAACTCGGGATCGATACCAGAAATATCGTATGGAAGCGTTGTCTTGATATGAACGACCGCGCACTCAGAAACTGCGTGGTAGGTCTTGGTGCGAAAGCGGACGGTTTTGTGAGAGAAGATCATTTTGTGATCACGGTGGCGAGCGAGATCATGGCGATCCTTTGCCTTTGCGAGGATATGGAGGATTTAAAAGAACGTCTCGGGCGGATCATCGTTGCCTATAACCTCAATGGAGAGCCGGTCACTGCAAAAGACTTAAATGCCGTCGGAGCTATGGCCGCCTTATTAAAGGATGCGATCAAGCCCAATCTCATTCAGACCTTAGAGCATACACCGGCCCTTGTGCACGGTGGACCTTTTGCGAATATCGCACACGGATGCAACAGTGTACGTGCCACGAAGACTGCGTTAAAGCTTGCAGATTACTGTATCACGGAAGCCGGTTTCGGCGCAGATCTCGGTGCCGAAAAGTTTCTGGATATCAAATGTCGTCTGGCAGGATTACAACCTGATGCGATCGTTTTGGTCGCTACGATCCGTGCGCTTAAATATAACGGCGGTGTGGCAAAAGAAGATTTAAACACAGAAAATGTCGATGCTTTGAAGAAGGGCATCGAAAACCTTGAAAAACACATCGAGAACCTCCAAAAATACAAGGTTCCGGTGGTTGTGACCTTAAATTCCTTTGTTTCCGATACCGATGCGGAAATAGACTTTGTGCGTTCTTTCTGCAAGGAGCGCAATTGTGATTTTGCTCTTTCCGAGGTATGGGAAAAGGGAGGAGACGGCGGCATCGCACTTGCAAAAGAAGTGATCTCCACGATCGAAGAAAAGACGAGCGATTTCCGACCGATCTATGAAGATTCCCTCAGCCTGAAAGACAAGATTGAAAAGGTATGCACAGAGATTTACGGTGCGGGAAGTGTTCTTTATGCAAAAACGGCAGAAAAGCAGCTGGCAACCTTGGAAAAACTCGGTTTTTCTTCCTATCCGGTCTGCATTGCCAAAAACCAGTATTCCCTTTCGGACGATCCGACGCTTTTGGGCCGCCCCGAAGGATTTACGATGAACATTCGCGAAGTTTATGTTTCCGCAGGTGCCGGATTTGTCGTTGTTTTGACCGGTGCGATCATGACAATGCCCGGATTGCCGAAGAAGCCTGCGGCATTTTCCATTGATGTTAACGAAAACGGTGTGATCACCGGCCTATTCTAAGATCGGGAGATAAGAATATGCAATGTCCTTATTGCGGTGCAGATATGCTTCCGGAGCAGGTATTCTGCGAAAAATGCGGAAAAGAACGATTGCTGGTTCCCGTATATGAACCGGAAATAGAAGACAGTGTTGCCGAAAGCATGCAGGAGATCACCAATCAGATCGATCCGGAACCGGAAAAAATCGATCCCATGGGTGATACGATTCCGACTCCCGCTTCCCTTGACGGAAGCGAGGAAAAGATTCCCCAGAATGAAAATGAGGCGAAAGAAGAGATTGTGGAACATAAATCGCATCCGCATTTCTTTTTGACTGCTGTGATCCTGATGGTCATCCTTGTTGTGATCTTCAGCATCGTTTTCTATACCTATACCGAGACGTCATACGATTATCAGTATTCGAGAGCTCTTAGCGCATATAACAGTCACAATTATACGGATGCGCTGAATTATCTGAACAAATGTCTTTCTTTGGATGAATCTTCCGTCGAGGCCAGAATGTTGAAGATCCATATTTTCATCGAGCAGGAAGATATGGAAAAGGTAAAGGAACGATGCCTTGCGGTACTGGAACTCGATGCAAGCAACCAGGAATGCTATAACATCCTGTTAAAGCAATATCTGGAAGAAGAAGAATACGGAAAGATGGCAGCGCTGTTAAACAACTGTCCGGTGAGCAGCATCGTGGATGCCTATGCGGAATATGCTGCATTTGCACCAAACTTTGATCCCGAAGAGGGTAGTTATGATGAGACTGTGAACTTAAAGATCTTAATTCAGGGAAGCGGTACCGTTTATTATACGACGGACGGAACGACACCGAATAAATATGCCGACCGTTATACGGCACCCATCAAACTGTCCGGCGGGGATTATGATATTTGTGCGGTCTACGTCAACACGCACGGTGTAATATCGGAGGTTTCGCGCGCGCATTATGAGATCACCGTAGACAATCAGACAACACCGATCATTTCTCCGGAATCCGGAGATTACGAAAAACCCGAATTCATTACGGTCACGGTACCGGATGATACCTATTCGGTATATTACACCACCGATAACAGTGAACCAACGATCAACAGTTCCGTCTATTCCGGACCGATCGCCATGCCGCTGGGATATACGATCTATTCCTTCCTTATGGTGGACGAAAACGGCAAAGAAAGTGAAATCGTGCAAACGGAATACGAATGTGAGCCGGATGCCTCCTACTCAACCGATCAGGCGATCGAACTCGTGATCCAATCCCTCATGGCAAGAGGTGAGATCTTAACTCCGGAAGGACTGATCCCGGGAAGCACGGATGTGAAGGAGTTTTCCTGCAAGAGTGCGGCAAGTACCGACGATGGTGTTTACTACCTTGTATATGAGTACATCAAGGGAACGGACGGTGCGAAAATGCGAAGCGGAAACGTGTATGCGATCAACGTGCAAACAGGTGCTCTTTATCGTGCATCCGTAAAAGAAAACGGCACTTTGGTGCTTTCCGATTTCTAGTTTTCTATTGCGTTTTTGATAAAATTTTATTATTATTATTCAGTGTGTGTAACACAAACATTGGATTTGTATACGATATTTTAGGCGAAGGAGAATGAAAATGTACAAAATTGTTCGTGCCGAGGCACTCAATGCAAATGTATATTTATGGGAAGTGGAAGCTCCCCGTATTGCGAAACATTGCATGCCCGGTCAGTTTGTGATCGTCCGTAAGGACGCGGATTCCGAGCGAATTCCGTTAACCATTTGTGACTATGACAGAGAGAAGGGAACCATTACGATCGTTGTTCAGACGATCGGAGCCGGCACCAAGGATATGACAAGCTTAAAGACCGGTGATTATTTCCATGATTTCGTCGGTCCTTTGGGCAATCCTTCCGAATTTTGCAATATGAGTCCGGAAGAGCTGAAAAAAGAACGTGTTGTGTTCATCGCAGGAGGTTTGGGAACAGCTCCCGTATATTGCCAGGTAAAATGGATGCATGAACAGGGTGTGGACGTGGATGTCATCATCGGTGCCCGTACCAAAGACATCTTAATATATGAAGAAGAAATGAAAGCCGTTGCAGGCAATCTTTACATCACAACGGATGACGGTTCTTACGGCAGAACCGGTAACGTTACGGTCTGCTTGAACGATATCATCAAAGAAGAAAACAAGCAGTACACCAAATGCGTTGCCATCGGTCCGATGATCATGATGAAGTTTGCGGCTCTTGCAACCAAGGAGCTCGGTATTCCCACGATCGTTTCCATGAATACCATCATGGTCGACGGAACCGGGATGTGTGGTGCCTGCCGTTTGACGGTCGGCGGCGAAGTGAAGTTCGCATGCGTTGACGGCCCTGAGTTTGACGGTCATCTGGTAGATTTCGATCAGGCCATGAAGCGTCAGGCTCTTTACAAGACAGAAGAAGGAAAAGCATTGCTTGCTTTGGAAAAAGAAAAAGATCATCATGAATGTTCTTGTCATGCGGGAGGTGCGAAATAATGGAAGGATTTGTACGAGTACCGGTAAAAGAACAGGATCCCAAGGTCCGTGCAACGAACTTTGATGAGGTTTGTCTCGGATATACGGAAGAAGAGGCAATGGCGGAAGCTGCCAGATGCTTAAACTGCAAGAATCCCCGATGCGTGGGCGGATGTCCCGTATCGATCGATATTCCCGCATTTATTCAGGAAGTTAAGACAGGCAACTTTGAGGGTGCCTATCAGATCATTTCCAAATCCAGTGCATTGCCCGCTGTCTGCGGTAGAGTTTGTCCGCAGGAAAGCCAGTGCGAAGGCGTATGCGTACGCGGTATCAAGGGCGATCCGGTAGCTATCGGTAAATTAGAGCGTTTCGTTGCCGATTGGGCAAGAGAGCACGGCATCAAGCCGGAAGGTGCGAAGGAAAAGAAAGGAAAGAAGGTAGCCGTGATCGGTTCCGGTCCCGCAGGTCTTACCTGTGCCGGAGACCTTGCCAAGATGGGCTATGATGTTACCATTTTCGAAGCCCTTCATGAAGCCGGCGGCGTTTTGGTATACGGTATTCCCGAATTCCGTTTGCCAAAGGAAGCTGTCGTAAAGAAAGAGATCGAGAACGTAAAAAGCCTCGGTGTTAAGATCGAGACGGACGTTGTAGTCGGTAAGGCTACAAAGGTTGACGAACTCATGAAGGAAGAAGGCTTTGATGCCGTATTTATCGGCTCCGGAGCAGG
>JAILOQ010000146.1 GCA_024690725.1 Lachnospiraceae bacterium | reverse complement strand
GATCATCCCCTGATCTGGGGACATCGCGGAGCAAGCGGATATGCTCCCGAAAACACCTTACCCGCATTTCAAATGGCTGCCGATATGGGCGCCGACGGGATCGAACTCGATATCCAGCAGACCAAAGACGGCGTCATCGTCGTCTGTCATGACGAAACGGTAGACCGCACATCAAACGGCGCAGGATGGATCAAGGATCTTACCTTTGCGGAACTTCGCAAGATGGACTTCTCCTACGGAAATGCCGCCTACGAAGGCACCAAGATCCCCACGATGGAAGAAGTCTTTGAACTGCTCGCTCCCACGGATCTCACCATCAATATTGAATTGAAGACCGGGATCGTCTTTTACGAAAAGATCGAAGAAAAGATCTTAGACATGGCAAAGAACATGCACTGGGAGGACCGCGTGATCTACTCCTCCTTTAATCACTACAGCGTTTGCAAGATCAAGGAATGTGATCCCAATGCCCGCGTCGGTCTGCTCTACGCCGACGGTACCGTGGACATGCCCGCATACGGCAAACGCCTGGGCGCCGATGCACTGCACCCCGCCCTTTACAATCTCCAATACCCACACTACATGGACGACTGTAAAAAGAACGGTCTCGAAGTAAATGTCTGGACCGTGAATCAGACAGAACATCTGATGTTATGTAAACAATTCGGTGTTCATGCAGTGATCACGAACTATCCGAAAAAAGCCAAAGAATTATACGAGGGATAACCGATATGAATATACACTTTCTGGGTGAAGAAGATTTCCTTCCTGCCATGGAAGGCGAAAACAGACGTTTCCGGGAAACCTATGTCAGAAATGACCGATTTACCACACGAGACGGGATCCGTTTGAACTATCATATAGCGGAATGCGATCATCCGCGCGGTGTGGTCGTGATCGTGCACGGGTACTGCGGATTCTTCGGAAAGTACCACGAATATGCCTGGTATCTGTGGCAGGCGGGGTTCCGGGTTTTCTTCTTGGAACAGCGTTGCCACGGTTATTCGGACGGGAAATTACCGGAACTTGATGTCATCCATATCGATAATTTCAACACATACAAAGAAGATCTGCATGAGTTTATGGAAAAAGTGGTAAAACCCGCATCCGAAAGCCTTCCGCTCCTGATGCTGGCGCACTCCATGGGTGGCGCCGTCGGAGCACTCTATCTGGAAGATTATCCCATGGATTTTCGCGGTGCGATCCTTTCCTCTCCGATGCTGAAAATGAAGACCGGGAATTATACACCGTTTCAACTAAAGATGATCAAATTCTATATGATCCTGTTTTCGAAACAAAAGACACTCAGCCCGGGGCAACATCATTTTGATCCCACACCGAACTTCCCGGCCAGCAGCACCCTCTCCGAAGTTCGATTTCTTTATCTGTTCGGACAACGTCTGGAAGATATCCATTACCAGACGGCAGGTGCTTCCCTCGGATGGATCATGGCAGCGGTTGATGTGGAAAAACAGATCTTAAAACATACCGACCGGATCCAAACGCCCATCGTCTTAATGCAGGCAGGCATGGACTCATTGGTAGACCCGGTCGGATTCGATCAATTTATGGCACGCGTCCCTCAAACCAAGATCATCGTGTACGAAAACTCCAAACACGAGCTCTTTAATGCGGGAACCGATGTCCGCAAACAATACTTTTCCGATGTCTTACATGAATTGGACAAATTCATAACCGGCAGTTAGCATAAGCTAACTGCCGGTTCCTTTTATTCGTACTTATTCATACCAGAGGTCATCTTCTTCATAGTAGTGTGCGCCTCCGTCAACCAGTTCCATAAGTTCCAAGAATTCCGCTTTGTATTCATCCGTCAGATCGACCATACCGGCGGTTTTGATCGCCTGGTCCAGTGCCTCTTCTCTGTCCATATCTACCAGGTACTCACTTCCCGTGAGAGCCATTGCAAATTCTGCGACGGATGTTGCAAAGATGAAATCATCCGAAGGCTTTGTGGTGTAGTTATCCGCATCGATCGGGAACTCTAAGTATTCGGATGTGTTCTTGTCGGGATCCTTGTAAGCTACGGAAAGTGTGCACCACTCATCCTTTGCCTTGCCCTTTTCGTTTACCACACCATCCTGATATTTCAGATCGCTGCCTGCGCCGTTACCGTTAGCTAACTGAATCTCATATGCTACCGTTACCTGATGTCCGGCGCCAACCTCGCCGCCGTCCTTGGTATCATCCTTAAAGTCTTCCGCATTGAGCGCACGGTTCTCATATCCGATCTGTCTGTAAGAAGAAACCATGGCGGGATTGAACTCCACCTGGAACTTTACGTCCTTTGCTACCGTATAGATCGTAGAATACATTTCTTTGCCCAGGACCTTCTCTGCTTCATGTAAGGAGTCAATGTAAGAATAGTTTCCGTTACCTGCATCAGCGAGAGTTTCGGCTATCGTGTCACTGTAGTTACCCGTACCGAAACCCAGGACAGAGAGGTAAATCCCGCTTTCTTTCTTCTCGCTGATGAAGTTTTCGAGCTCTCCGGAAGTGGACTTTCCGACATTGAAATCACCGTCCGTTCCGATGATCACTCTGTTGTTACCACCCTTGATGAAGTTTTCTTCCGCTACCTGATAAGCCAGATCGATACCGCCTTCGCCGTTCGTGGAACCACCGGCACTGAGTCTGTCAAAGGCACCTATGATCTGCCAATAGTCATTTCCGCGCACACCGTCCAAAACAACGTTCGTTCCGCTTGCATATGTCACGATCGAAACTCTGTCATTACGATCAAGACTCTTTGTAAGGATCTCCAAAGAATCCTTTAACAGCGGAAGCTTATCCTCGCTTGCCATGGAGCCGGAGATATCCAATAAGAAGACGATATTGCTTGCGGGGCGCTTTGAAACACTCAATTCCTTCGTGTTCACGCCCAGGATCATGAGCTTGCTCTCGCTGTTCCAAGGGCACTCCGAGATCACTGCATTCACGCCGAAACGCTCACCGTTTTTCGGCTGCGGATAATCATAATCGAAATAGTTGATCATCTCTTCCGGACGAACGACGCCGCCGGGAATATCGTAAAGACCGTACCCTTGGGTGATGAGTCTTCTTACATTTGCGTAGCTTGCGGTATCCACATCTGCTGCGAAAGTGGAAAGCGGTGCGTTGGCCACAGAGTCAAATCCGTTCGGCGTCTGCTCCGTGTATTCTTCCCCGGCGATGGAATCGGTCGTAAAACCGTATGCGTCTATGTTCTTTTCAAGGTCGCCGGTCAATGCCTGCACTGCAGCACTTGTCTCATCTGCCGTAGCGGCCTCTTCGCATGTCGGCTCATACCAATTCTCCGTTTCCGCATCCGTACATGCCTCACTTGACGCCTCAGCAGTATCCTCCGTTTCGTACCAAACCTCTTCCGGCATCTCACTCGGTGCCTCATTTGCCGTTTGGGTGTTTCCGCATCCCATTACTGCACTTGCTGTCATTCCGATTGCCAATAAACTTGCGATCACTCTCTTCTTCATAATAAAATCCTCCCTTAAATCCATCGATTTTCGTATCATTTTCGGACTTTGTTTTGTCCTTCTGATTTAGATACGTTTCATCGATCGGAAATTTATGGGAGGATTTTAAAAATTTTTAAAAAATTTTTTTTGGCGTATTTCCCTGCCTATTCCGCCTCGTAGATCATCTCTTCGGAACCGTCGTTTTTCACAACGGCAAGGAGCTCTACATCTGTATCGTCTATTATCTTCACAACCATGCGATACATACCGTCATCTTCCGTATCCCGGAATTCGATCACCCGATAAGAAACTGCTTCCGCATTCGTTTTGGCATCGTTTCTCATCGACTCCAAAAGAGATTTCGGAACGTCTTCACTGTAGCAATAGTCTGTCGCATCCTCTATACCAAGATCGGAAAGAACACTCAGTACCGGATCCATATCCTCCGGTTTGCACCCGAGCAACACATCCAGAGTATCTGCCGCATATGCAGCCGACGAAGCATTCGTACTGTCGGATTTCTTTCCATACGTTCCGTCAGTTTCTCTATTATCCCCGCTCAAAGAAAGATCCGGCGCTTCTTCTGCTGCCTCTTGCGCGGTCTCATCCGCTGTTGCTTCCATCATCGCTTCACTTTCCGCTTCTTCCATCGGCGCTTCGCTTGCCTCTTCCATGGCCATATCCGATGACTCTTCATACATCGGCTCTTCC
>JAILOQ010000116.1 GCA_024690725.1 Lachnospiraceae bacterium | reverse complement strand
TTTGTCAGGTTGGTACCAAGGTCCACCTGATTCGGGATGACCTGCGAATACGCGGGTACCAAGAGAACATCATCAAAGGTAATTCCTTCACCAATAATCTGAGCCATTGTTCTTTTTCCTTTCTTTGGTTTCCTGTGAATTTTGTATTTGTTATGCCTTGTCGTAACCCACGACAATGCGGGGCGCACACATCTTAAAACTCTTTACCAGTTCCTCATTGGTGTCGATGATGATGCACTCCTTTTTGTTGTTTTCCCCCTCAAACACAAGTTTGTACGGATTGCCCGTAGAAAGCCCCGAAGAATAGTCTGCTGCCTTCAAGTATTCATACCCGGCCAGCGTGCTGTGCCCCAAAGGTGCGCAAGCCACGAGCTTTTCGAGTTTGTATACGCAGGCATTCTTCCTCTTGGTCTGATTCATGATCTTGTCCACCGTAAGTTCCTTATCCAGATACAGATATTCGTATTCCACATAGGAATACAGACTTACGAAGTATGCGGCCAAAAAGAACAATAACCCCAGCAGCGTGATCGGAAAGATCGACATGATACCTACCATAAACAAGAACCCGCCGCACGCGATCAAAATGACACGGATCAACTTGGTGATTTTCTTTGACGGTTTCTTTACCATGTATTCGATATAGTTATCCATCTTCCGATCCTTTCCGATATTTTTTCTATATTATATCATTTACATCAAATTTTCAAGAACAACTATAGCAGTTCGCGGATAATGCTGTTGACCTGTGCAGGGTCGCATTTTCCCTTCATTGCCTTCATGGTCTGGCCCACCAAAGCGCCGATCGCTTTCTCTTTTCCGTTGTGGAAATCTTCCACGGCCTGCGGGTTGTTGGCGATGACTTCTTCGATGGTCTTACGAAGTGCTCCTTCGTCGTTTACGGCCTTTAAGCCCTTCTCTTCCACATAGGCCTGCGGGTCCACATCCTCATCAAACATCACTTCGAATACTTCCTTGGCCACGGAGGAGTTGATCTCCTTCTTTTCCGTCAGCTCAATGAGCTTTGCGAGATGCTCCGGAGAGAACCGAAGGTCCGCCGGATCCATTTCCTTTTCTTTTAACAGGCGCAGCGTCTCTACCATCAGCCAGTTGCTGACCTTCTTCGGCTGTGCGCCGAGGGCCACGGTTTCCTCAAAAATATCCGCCATACGCTTGGAGTTCGTGATGATCTCGATGTCGTATTCCGGAATGTCATATTCTTCTTTGTAACGCGCCATCTTTTCGGTACGGAATTCCGGCTGCTTTTTTCGGATGCTCTCCAACAGTTCGTCGCTCACCACGATCGGAACGAGGTCCGGATCGGGGAAATAACGATAATCCTGTGCATCCTCCTTGCTTCGCATCGCATAGCTCTCGCCCTTGGTATCGTCCCAACGACGGGTCTCCTGCGTCACGCCGATGCCATCCTCGATAAGCGCGATCTGACGCTCTCTCTCGCCCTCGATCGCATGCGTGATGGCACGGAAGCTGTTTAAGTTCTTCATCTCGGTACGGGTACCGAACTCTGTCGCACCCTTTTCTCTTACGGAAAGGTTTACGTCCGCACGCATCGAACCTTCCTGAAGCTTACAATCGGAAGCGCCGAGGTACTGGATGAGCAGTCTTAACTTATCCAGATATGCGTTTACTTCCTCTGCGGAGCGCATATCGGGTTCGGATACGATCTCAATGAGCGGTACGCCCGAACGGTTGTAGTCTACGAGGGATGCATCCTCCCACTCGTCGTGAATGAGCTTTCCCGCATCTTCTTCCATATGGATCTCGTGGATACCGACCTTCTTTGTCCCGGTCTCGGTCTCGATCTCCACGTAGCCGTTGCGGCAGATGGGAAGATAGAGCTGGGAGATCTGGTAGTTTTGCGGATTGTCCGGATAGAAATAATTCTTACGGTCGAACTTTCCGTATCGGGTAATATCGCAATTGGTCGCAAGACCTACGGCAATGGCATATTCCAATACCTGCTTATTGAGAACCGGAAGGGAACCCGGCATACCGGTACAGACCGGACAGGTATGGGTATTGGGGTCTCCGCCGAAAGCAGTGGAACAGCCACAGAAGATCTTGGTTTTGGTCGCTAACTCTACATGGACTTCGAGTCCGATGACGGTTTCATATTCCTTCGCCATTAGTGCGCCTCCTTTACTGAATCGATGGAAAATGCGCCTCTTGCCTGCTCATAGGCATAAGCGGCTTTGATCAGTTTCTTTTCTTCGAAGATGTTGCCGATCAGCTGCAGTCCCACGGGAAGTCCGTTTGCATCCGTTCCGCAGGGAAGGGAGATGCCGGGAAGCCCCGCTAAGTTTACGGAGATCGTGTAGATATCACCCAGATACATCTTCATCGGATCCGATAAGGATTCGCCCAGACGCGGTGCCGTTGTGGGAGCACAGGGTCCGAGGATCATATCATATTTGGAGAAAGCTTCGTCAAAGCCCTTCTTGATCAGGGCCTTTACCTTCAAAGCCTTCAGATAGTAAGCATCGTAATAACCGGAACTCAAAACAAAGGAACCGAGCATGATCCTTCTTTTTACCTCCGGACCGAAGCCCTGTGAGCGGCTCCGCTTATACATTTGATGCAGCTCCTCGCAGTCCTCTGCGCGGAAGCCGTATTTCACACCGTCGAAACGCTCCAGATTCGAGCTTGCTTCGGCATCTGCGATCGTGTAGTACGTGGGGATCGCATACTCCACGAGCGGAAGATCGAACTCTTCCAAGATCGCACCCTTTTCTTCAAGCACCTTGGATGCGGCCAGCACTCTGTCCTTTACATCCGCATCGATCCCCTTGGCAAAGTAATCTCTCGGAATACCGATCTTCATACCCTTCACATCATCGATCAGCGCCGAGGTAAAATCGGTGTCCTTTCGCTCGATGGAAGTGGAATCCTTACTGTCATGGCCTGCGATGGCTTCTAAGACAGTCGCAATGTCGCGCACGTCCTTACCCAAAGGACCGATCTGGTCCAAAGAAGATCCGTAGGCGATCAGACCGTAACGGGAAACCGTCCCGTAGGTGGGCTTCATGCCGACAACGCCGCAGTAGCTTGCGGGCTGACGGATGGATCCGCCGGTATCGGAACCCAATGCATAGTAGCATTCCTCTGCCGCAACGGCAGCTGCGGAACCACCGGAAGAACCGCCCGGTACATGCTCCGTATTCCACGGGTTTTTCGTCGGGCCAAAGGCCGAGGTCTCGGTCGTGGAACCCATGGCGAATTCGTCCATATTGGTCTTACCGAGGATCACGGCGCCTGCCGCTTCCAGCTTCTTGACCGCTTCGCTCGTATAGGTCGGAACGAAGTTCCCCAAGATCTTGCTCGAGCAGGTCGTGAGCATCCCTTCGGTACACATATTGTCCTTGATGGCAACGGGAACACCCGCAAGAGGCGAGGTCAACGTCCCGTCATCAATGCCTTTTTGTACTTCCTCGGCCTTTTTGAGCGCACCTTCTTTGTCCAGGGTGACATAGCAGTGATACTGCTCTTCCGTCTCCCCGATGCGGTCTAACACGGCCTCGGTCGCTTCCTTTACGGAAACTTCTTTTGCTTTTATTTTTTCGCCCAGTTCAGTGGCTGTGTAATGTAAAAGATCCATATTTCCTCCTGTATGCTTAACCGGATGATCTTGCTCTCTCCGGCTGAGAGTTCCCACGATCGCCAACGTCGTCAGAATGTGCTCGGTACAACGAACATGCCGTCCTTCTCCTCGGGCGCATTCTTCAAAATATTGTCTCTGTCATCGCCGTTTGTCACGACATCCTCGCGGAACACGTTCTCCACCGGGAAGACGTGGCTCATCGGCTCCACATTCTCGGTGTCGAGCTCGCCAAGCTTATCGATGTAATCCAGCATTTCCTCCAGATCCTTTTTGGCCTGTTCTTTTTCCTCATCGGACAACTCCAGCTTCGCCAGAATACCGACGTAATCAATGGTTTCATCGGATATCACATTTGCCATGATGTTCTTCCTTTCCGTATCTTCTCTGTTTCTTTTCTATATGATCTGTTTTATTTCATCTGTCTCCGGCTCTGTCACAGTCCGCGTTTCCGGTCGGCCGAAATCCGTCAGAATGCGCCGTCCAACTCGCCCTCGAACACGGTGGTGGCCGGCCCTGTCATATAAACAAGGTTCGCCTCGCGATCCCATTCGATCTCCAGCTCACCGCCTAATACTTTAACAAATACCTTGTTCTCCGTCAAACCGTTGAGAACGCAGGAAACCACGGTTGCACAGCATCCGGTACCGCAGGCTAAGGTCTCCCCGCTGCCGCGCTCCCACACGCGCATTTTCACGTGGTTCCGATCCACGACCTTCACAAACTCGGTATTGATCCGCTTCGGGAAGTACGCATGATGTTCAAAATACGGTCCGATCTCTTCTAAATCCAGTCCGTCCGTCTCCGGCACGAAGGTCACCGCGTGAGGATTTCCCATCGAAACACAGGTCATGCGATACGTCGTATCCATCACCGGAATCGGCACATCCACGATGCTTTCATCATTTTCATGTCCCGGAATACCCACCGGGATCTCGGACGGTTTCAATATCGGCGCACCCATATTCACTCTGGCCTTTACGACCTTTCCGTTTTCTATCGTCAGCTTGATCGGCTTTACGGCCCCGGCACTGATGATATTGACTTCTTCCTTGTCCGTCATGCCGTGATCGTAGACGTACTTTGCAACACAGCGGATGCCGTTTCCGCACATCTCACCCCTGCTGCCGTCGGCGTTGTACATTTCCATCTCAAAATCCGCCGCATCATCCCAGCTCGTCGCGCAATCCTTCGTATTGATGAAGATCGCGCCGTCCGCGCCGATCCCAAAATGGCGGTCACTCACAAACTTCGCAAATTCCGCCTTATTCTCAACCTTTTCCTCGGCTCCGTTTACGTACACATAATCGTTTCCGCAGCCGTGCATTTTCGTAAATTTCATACCTTCTCCTATTCCGAAGATCATTCCTCTTCCAATTCATCGAGTTCCTGCAGCCATGCGTCTACGCAGGCATCGGAGGGCATCCTGAGATCGCCGCGGGGCGAAACGGAAACACTACCGACCTTCGGGCCGTCCGGCAGACAGGATCGCTTAAACTGCTGGGCAAAGAAACGTCTGTAAAACGTCTTCAGCCACTTCATGATCACCGCTTCTTCATAGGTATCGGCAAAGGCGCGAAGTGCCAAACGATACACCTTCGACGGTGAAAATCCCAAACGCAACATATAATACAGGAAGAAATCATGCAGCTCATACGGCCCCACGAGATCCTCGGTCTTTTGTGAGATATGTCCCTCTTCGGGCGGCAAAAGCTCCGGGCTTACGGGAGTGTCAAGCACATCGTAGAGCACCTTCTTTAATGCCTCATCGTTACAGGTATCGCCGTAATAGCGCACGAGATAACGCACCAGCGTCTTCGGAACCCCCGCATTTACGCCGTACATCGACATATGGTCTCCGTTATAGGTCGCCCAGCCAAGTGCCAGTTCGCTTAAATCGCCGGTTCCCACGACGATCGCACCTTCTTTATTGGCCAGGTCCATCAGTACCTGCGTCCGCTCTCTGGCCTGGCAATTTTCGTAGGTCACGTCCTTCTTTGACACATCCACATCCAGATCCTTGAAATGCTGATTAACCGCGGCCTCGATGTTGATCTCTCTTAAATCCGTGCCGAGGCTCTTTGCGAGGTTGCAGGCATTCTGATACGTCCGGTCCGTCGTTCCGAAGCAAGGCATCGTGACCGTCACGATCCCTTTTCTGTCAAGCTTTAGTAAGTCGAACGCACGCACGCAGACTAAGAGTGCGAGCGTCGAATCGAGACCGCCGGAAAGGCCCAAGACAACCTTCTTTGCCCGGATATGGTCCAGACGCTTTCTTAAGCCGTAAGACTGGATGGAGAAGATCTCCTTGCAGCGCGCATCCCTTGCGGCATCGTCCGCGGGCACGAACGGGTGCCTGGGAAAAGAACGGTCGAGGGAAAGCGGTTCCTGTATGATCGCCACCTGTTGGATCATATAATTCTCCTGCGTCTCGGGCGCGAAGGTGTTCATCCTTCTGCGTTCATAGAGCAGGCGATATACATCGATGTCCGAATAGATCACGCCGCTTTCGAAATCACGGCTCTCGGCTAACATGCTGCCGTTTTCCGCGATCATGTTGTGCGCGGAGAAAACGACGTCCTGTGTGCTCTCGCCGTATCCGGCGGAAGCGTAGATATAACCCGCAAGAAGTCTTGCGCTGGTTGCTTTTACGAGCATCCTTCGATAATCGGCCTTGCCGACCACCTCATTGGATGCGGAAAGATTCACGATGATATTGGCACCCGCGATCGCATGTGCCGTACTCGGCGGGTCTGCCACCCACAGATCCTCGCAGATCTCGCAGGCTACGGAAAGTCCCGGCAGGGCATCCGTGCAAAAGAGCTGATTCGTTCCGAACGGGATCTCCTGCTCATGCCAAAGCACCATGGACGGTTCGCGGTTTCCTTTGGCAAAATGCCGTCCCTCATAGTATTCGCCATAGGTCGGAAGATTCACCTTCGGGACAAAGCCCAAGAGGTCTCCGCAGTTAATGACGGCTGCTACGTTATAGAGGCTGTTGTCCTTTCGCATGGGAAGGCCCACGAAAATCAGCGCATCCACACCGTCCGTGTGATCCACGATCACATCGAGCGCTTCCATCGCCTCGCTTAGGAGCTTATCCTGTAAGAAGAGGTCATGGCAGGTATAGCCCGTGATACAAAGTTCCGGGAACACCATGATCTTCGCTCTTTTTTTCTCGCCCTCGTCGATCTGCTCACAGATCCTTGTCGCATTGTACAGAGGATCCGCCACATGGATCTCGGGGGTAAATGCCGCTACCTTGATAAATCCGTCTCTCATACGCTACTTCGCTTTCTTTAACAACTTCTTCATGTCATCCACGGAGAATTCATAACCCTTGTTACAGAAATGGCACTTCAATTCTATCGGTTGTCCTTCGTTGATCATGCCCTTCAGTTCCTTTTCGCCGATGCTCACAAGCGCCTTTTCCACGCGGCTTCTGGAGCAATTGCAGTAAAACTGTGCCGGCACGGTATCCGTCACTTCCACGTTTAGCCCCTCAAGAACGATGTCAAGCATCTGTTCCGGCGTATTGCCCGCATCGAGCATGGTCGTTACGCTCGGGATCTTCTTTAAATTCTCTTCCAGCTTTGCGATCACTTCATCCGAAGCAAAGGGCATGAGCTGTAAAATAAACCCGCCGGCCTGCCGCACGGTATTGTCCTTGTTCATCAATACGCCCAAACCCACGGAGGAAGGGATCTGCTCACTGACCGCAAAATAATAGGTCAGATCCTCCGCGATCTCGCCCGTCTGCAGCTCGCAGGTACCGACATAAGGCTCCTTTAAGCCCATATCCCGGATCACGGTAAGAATGCCGTTTCCGAGAACGCCTCCGACATCGAGTTTGCCCAGGGCATTCGGCGGTAACATGGCCGTGGGCCAATCCGCATAGCCTTTCACTCTTGCCTTTGCATCTGCCGTTACCGTAAGGCCGTGCGCCGGGCCGTCGCCCTTGATCTGCAAGGTCAAAAGGTCGTCATCACCCTTTAACATCGTGCCCATCATGGCGCCTGCCGTTAACAGCCTTCCGAGCGCCGCCGTTACCACGGGGCTTGTATTATGGTCCTGTCTGGCGGTTTCCACCAGATGTTTGGTTGTCGCCGCAAATACACGGATCTGCGCATTTGCCGCCGTTGCTCTTACAATATGATCTTCCATCGTCTATCCTTACTTTCCGCATTCTCTTGCGAAGATGTATATCCTGCCGTTCGTACCTTCTTTGTCCGGGTCCTCGATCACTTCGTGCGTTTCCGCATCCACGGCCTTTACATACGTAAGTCCGCTCGCATCGATGAGCTTTTTCATCTCGGGAAGCGTATAGCCGCGCTGGCTGTGAAACTCCGAAACCTTCTCATAGGTCCCGTCCTGCGTCTTAAAAAACAAGGTCAGCTCGATCTCGTTTAGCTGTGTCGCCTCATCAAAGGCTCCGTCCCAGATAAAGGTATAATCCTCACGGTTCTCCGCGATCACGCCGTCCTTTGCGGTCAGGCGGTAACGCTCTACCGTATTGAAATCAAACACAAATATGCCGCCCGGATCCAAGTAGTTATTGACCAGCTTGAATACCTGCACTAAGTCTTCGGGCTCGGTGATGTAGTTGATGCTGTCAAAAACGCTGACCACGGCCCGCACCGTTCCATAGAGTTCAAAGGAGCGCATATCCTGCTGCAGATACAAGATCCCATCGTTCACTTCCGCCTGCTCATATCTGGCTTCTTCGAGCATCGCTTCCGAAGCGTCGACGCCGATCATGTCATAGCCGCGCGCCGCAAGAAGCCTCGTGAACACGCCGGTTCCGCAGCCAAGTTCGCAGACCAGCCCGTCCTTTATCCCGTAATCGGAAAGCGCACCGCTAAGATAAGCCGCCCACGTTTCATAAGGAACCTCTTCCATGAAATCGTCATATATTTGTGAAAAAAAGCTGTATGCCTCTTCCATGCCTCTTTCCTCTCAGCGAAAGCCACTCGCATCCCCATCAACCGGCCAGGCCGAAGAATGCTCCGAATCCGAGGAAGCTTACCACGCCCATGATGATGCCGGCCAAGATCACGCCGCAGACTACGGCGAGAACACTCTTCTTAAAGCCCATATCCAAAATGGAGGCCGCAAGTGTTCCGGTCCAAGCACCGGTTCCGGGAAGCGGGATGCCGACAAACAAAAGCAGCGCCCAAAACAGTCCGCGGCCCGCTTTTTCCTGCAGCTTCTCTCCGCCCTTATGGCCCTTTTCCAGACAGAAGGTAAAGAACTTGCCGATCACCGGCTTATCCTTGCCCCACTCCAAGACCTTACGTGCAAAGAAATAAATAAATGGTACGGGAAGCATGTTGCCCGCGATCGCCAGGATATAAGCAATCACCATGTTGATCTCTACGCCGGCTTCACGAAATCCCACCGCATAGGGGATCGCGCCACGCAGCTCGATCAGCGGAACCATCGAAATCAAAAAAATCATCAAATAGTGCTTTGCCGTACTCATGAAAGAATCTCCTTTACCGTTTCTATAAATGTATCCATCTCCTCATCCGT
>JAILOQ010000031.1 GCA_024690725.1 Lachnospiraceae bacterium | reverse complement strand
AATTGCAAGAAAGCGATCAATGACGGATTAGAGGCACAGATGGATGATGCGATCGTGATTGAAGAAAAGCTTTTCGGCGCTTGCTTTGAGACAGAAGATCAGAAAGCCGGCATGGGTAACTTCCTGTTAAAGAAGGATGATTCGAACAAGGTAAAGGTTGTCCCTTTCCAAAATAAGTAATATAAGTTAGCGTATGCTAACTACGAAAAGTGAAAAATGTATAATCATACAAGGAGGAACTAAAAATGGTAGTAGGTGTTATTGGTGCAGGTACCATGGGTGCCGGTATTGCGCAGGCTTTCGCAATGACAGACGGTTATGAAGTACGTCTTTGCGATATCAAGCAGGAGTTTGCTGACGGCGGAAAGGCTAAGATCGAGAAGAATCTTGCATTCCTGGTTGGCAAGGAGAAAATCTCCCAGGAAAAGGCTGATGAGATTAAGGGTAAGATCAAGACTGGTTTAAAGGACATCTGTACGGATGTTGACCTTGTGATCGAGGTTTGCCCCGAGAATATGAAGATTAAGAAGGATACCTTTGCTGAATTACAGAACATCGTTCCCAAGACAGCAATCTTTGCTTCCAACACATCTTCTTTGTCCATTACGGAAATGGGAAATGGTTTGGACAGACCGCTCGTAGGTATGCACTTCTTCAACCCCGCAGATCGTATGAAACTGATCGAGGTTATCGCAGGTGCAAATACCCCCGCCGATCTGGTACAGAAGATCAAAGACATCTCCGTAGAGATCGGTAAGACACCGGTTGAGGTAAACGAGGCAGCAGGCTTTGTTGTTAACCGTATCCTGATCCCGATGATCAATGAAGCGATCAACGTATATGCAGCAGGTGTTGCGAGCGTTGAGGATATCGATACAGCTATGAAGCTCGGTGCTAATCATCCGATGGGACCGCTTGCTCTTGGCGACTATATCGGACTTGACATCGTACTTGCAATTATGGAAGTTATCTATTCCGAGACCGGCGATTCCAAGTATGCTCCCAGCCCTCTGCTTCGCAAGATGGTAAGAGCAGGCAAACTCGGAAAGAAGACGGGTGTCGGCTTCTACGATTACAACGCTTAATATAAGAAATAATATGGAGGAAGAAAACAATCATGGATTTTACGTTAAGCAAAGAACATGAAATGGCGAGACAGTTATTCAAAGACTTCGCCGAGAATGAAGTAAAGCCTCTTGCACAAGAGGTAGACGAGACAGAAACCTTCCCGAGAGGAACTGTTGAGAAGATGGCTAAGTACGGCTTTTTGGGAATTCCGGTTCCGAAGGAGTTCGGTGGACAGGGTTGCGATCCTTTGACCTACGTTATGTGCGTAGAGGAGTTGTCCAAGGTTTGCGGTACCACAGGCGTTATCGTTTCCGCACATACTTCCCTTTGTGTAGACCCGATCATGACATACGGTACCCCCGAGCAGAAAGCAAAATATTTACCTGACCTTGCAAGTGGTAAGAAGCTTGGTGCTTTCGGTCTGACCGAGCCCGGCGCAGGTACCGATGCACAGGGACAGCAGACAAAGGCTGTTCTTGACGGTGATGAGTGGGTATTGAACGGCTCCAAGTGCTTCATCACCAACGGTAAGGAAGCAGACGTATATATCGTTATCGCAGTTACCGGTAAGATTGAGAAGCGCGGCAAGATGATGAAGGAGATTTCCGCATTCATCGTTGAGAAGGGAACCCCCGGCTTCACCTTTGGTACAAAGGAGAACAAGATGGGTATCCGCGGTTCATCCACATATGAGTTGATCTTTACGGATTGCCGTATCCCGAAGGATGCATTACTCGGACAGAAGGGCAAGGGCTTTAACATCGCCATGCATACTCTTGACGGTGGTCGTATCGGTATCGCTGCTCAGGCTCTCGGCCTTGCAGAGGGTGCATTGGAGACCACGATCAATTACGTAAAAGAAAGAAAGCAGTTCGGTCGTGCCATCGGTGCTTTCCAGAATACACAGTTCCAGTTGGCTGATATGGCTACCAAGGTTGAGGCTGCAAAGCTCTTAGTTTACAAGGCAGCAATGAAGAAGGCAGAGTATCAGGCAAATCCGAAGACTTCTTATTCCGTAGAAGCTGCTATGGCAAAGCTTGCCGCAGCAGAGATCGCAATGGAAGTTACGACCAAGTGCGTACAGCTCCACGGTGGTTACGGTTATATCCGTGAGTACGATGTAGAGCGTATGATGCGCGATGCCAAGATTACAGAGATCTACGAAGGAACTTCCGAAGTTCAGCGTATGGTTATTTCTGCAAACTTATTAAAGTAGGAGGATAGAGAACAGTGAAAATCATCGTTTGTATTAAGCAGGTTCCGGATACAAAGGGCGGCGTAAAGTTCAACCCTGATGGAACATTAGACAGAGGCGCAATGCTCGCTATCATGAACCCGGATGATAAGGCCGGACTTGAGGCAGCACTTAGAATTAAAGATACACATCCCGGCACGGAAGTTACGGTACTTACCATGGGTCTTCCCAAGGCTACCGATGTACTTCGTGAAGCAATCGCCATGGGCGCTGACAAGGGTGTGCTGATCACCGATCGTGTACTTGGTGGTGCAGATACCTGGGCTACTTCCACAACGATCGCAGGTGCCATCAGAAATCTTGAGTATGATCTGATCATTACAGGTCGTCAGGCTATCGATGGTGATACCGCACAGGTAGGTCCTCAGATCGCAGAGCATCTTGGACTTCCCGTTATTTCCTACGCACAGGATATTCAGATTGACGAGGCAAACAAGACCGTTACGGTTCAGCGTCAGTATGATGATCGTTATCACGTACTTGAGGCTCAGATGCCTTGTTTGATCACTGCTCTTAGTGAGTTAAATGAGCCCCGTTATATGTCTGTCGGCGGCATCTTCGATGCATTCCAGGCAGAGATCACAACATGGGGCAGAGCTGACCTTAAGGACGTTGACGATGCAAACATCGGTCTTGCAGGTTCTCCTACAAAGATCGCTAAGGCATCCGATAAGGTTCGTAAGGGAGCCGGTGAGAAGGTTGCTCCGGATTCACCGGAAGAAGCTGTTTCATATATTGTTGGTAAGTTAACAGAGAAACATGTCATTTAATAAATAAGGAAAAGTGGTGAATCAAATGAATTTAGAAGAATACAAGGGCGTATTTATATACGCACAGCAGGTAGATAACGAGATCAGCGGAATCGCTTACGAGTTGCTTGGTAAGGCAAAAGAACTTGCACAGCCGTTAAACACTGAAGTTACCGCTGTACTTCTTGGCAGCAATGTAAAGAACTTGGCAGACTCTCTTGCAGAGTATGGCGCAGACAAGGTTATCGTTGTAGACGATCCCGAGTTGGAAGTATACAGAACCGAGCCTTATGCACATGCACTTGCATCTGTCATCAATGAGTATAAGCCGGAGATCATGCTGGTAGGCGCAACCGCGATCGGTCGTGACCTTGGCCCTACGGTTTCCGCAAGAGTAGCAACCGGTCTGACCGCTGATTGTACCGTTCTTGAGATCGGTGACTTCCCGTTGGTACCTATCCCGGGTAAGGAAGCAGAGCAGAAGCACAACCAGTTGTTAATGACCCGTCCCGCATTCGGCGGTAATACGATCGCTACCATCGCTTGCCCGAACAACCGTCCTCAGATGGCAACCGTTCGTCCGGGTGTTATGCAGAAGATCGATCCGATCAAGGGTGCTAAGGCAGAGGTTATCGAGTACAACCCCGGCTTTACAAAGAACAACAGATATGTAACCGTAAAAGAAGTTGTTAAGGCCGTTTCCGATGTTGCCGATATCATGGATGCAAAGATCCTGGTATCCGGCGGACGTGGCGTTGGAAGCCCGGAGAACTTCAAGATGTTAGAGGAACTGGCTGAAGTATTGGGCGGTACCGTATCCTGCTCTCGTGCAGTTGTAGATGCAGGCTGGAAGCCGAAGGATCTTCAGGTAGGTCAGACCGGTAAGACCGTTCGTCCTCAGGTTTATTTCGCGATCGGTATTTCCGGTGCGATCCAGCACGTAGCAGGTATGGAAGAAAGTGATATCATCGTTGCAATCAATAAGGACGAGGATGCACCGATCTTTGATGTTGCCGACTATGGTGTTGTAGGCGATTTGAATAAGATCGTTCCACAGCTTACTGCAAGCATTAAGGCTGCATTGGCTGCTAAGTAAAACATGATCTGAAACAAGGTGTGTGAAACGGTCCGATTCTGTCGGGCCGTTTTCTGCACATATCAAATGATGGATCAAAATTTGGGGTATTGGGTATGACGAAACGAAAAAAAGTCGCATTGTTAACAGGCGAGGTGGAGGAAACGTATCAATCGGATGTGATACGTGGATTTAAGCGTGTTTTAAACGAAGCGGATATCGATGTTTATGTATTTGCGATGCTGCAGAAATACCAGGATACAGAAGAACGCGCAAAGTCGGACTTCGGTATCTTTGATCTGGTTCCCTATGATTCTTTGGACGGTATCGTTATTCTCTGTGATACGGTCCAGACCAAGGACGGACTTTCGAATCTCTACGAAAGACTGCGTGAGGATTATAAGGGAGCCGTTTTATTGGTAGACGGTGAAAAGATGTATCCGAGCCAGTATTCGCACACATATAATGCGATCCGGGCTTTGCTCGATCATTTGGTACAGGAACACGGCATTCGTGAGATTGCCTTTTTGAACGGACGTAAAGAACATCCGCACGCGATCCAGCGTCTCGCGGATTACAAAAAAGCGTTGGAGGATCTGGGAATTCCTGTGGATGAGAATCTGATCTTCCAGGGCGATTTCTGGTATACTTCGGGCGATACCATGGTAGAAGAGATCAAGCATCACGGACGGAAGTTCCCCCGTGCGGTTCTTTGTGCAAACGACTGTATGGCAGTCGGCCTTTGCAAAGCATTGGAGGCTTACGGTCTGCGCGTGCCCGAGGATGTTGCGGTAGTTGCTTATGACTCTGCGGAAGATGGACAATGTTCGCCCGTTCCGATCACAGGTGCTTATATCCGAGGTGAATTTACGGGAAGTCTCGCGGGCGAGAATATCCTTGCTCTGATGGAAGGCCGCCCGGTCAAAGAAGGTGATGCACCCGCATCTTTATTTTTGGGAGAGAGTTGCGGCTGCAAGAATCCGAACTGCTATATGCGTGATATGCGCAGAACCACCTGGGAATCTCAGTTCTCACGAAACGGCTTCCATGCAGGCTACAGTCATTATCTGGACGATCTGCAGGGGCAGTCCGAAGTGACGGATTTCGTCAATGCGATCTATTCCTATCTCTTTCAGATAGGATCTTACAGAAGATTTTTCTTATGCTTAAATAAAGAGTGGCAAAAGCCCGATCAGTTGGATGAAGAGGCTATGATGCGTATCGGATTCTCTTCCCAGATGATCAAGGTCATGGATGCATCCGCGACCGGAGAGACACCGACAAAGATCGGTTTTGATGACGTGTTCAAAAAGTCCGATGTGTTGCCGGAAGATGCCTGGGATTATCCGGAGGCAGGACTTTACTTCATATCGCCGCTGTTCTTTGCAAATCATACCATGGGCTATGTTGCGGTGCGCTATGCGGAAAACGGCGCGGACAATTACGATATGCGATATCATATGTGGTTGTCGATGCTGTGCAACGGTATGGAAAGCCTGCGTCGTGCCGTGGTAGCGAAGAACATGAATCCGGACGGAGAAGTTCTTTCCGGTACGGATCCTTTGACAGGTCTTTACAATTACTATGGATTTGTGGATGAAGCCAAGGTGATCATGGAAAAGAATCCCGGCAATCCGGTGAGCTTCTATGCGATGGTGGTCGATATGTGCAATACGGCTTCGGTGAATGAAAAGTACGGCCGTAAGGAAGGAGATCGCAGGATCAAGGTCTTCGGAAAGATGCTGCAGGAACTGGAAGCGCCCGATGTATTTATGTGCCGTATCGGTAACGATGAATTTGTGGTAGGTACCATGGAACACTCCCTGGGACTGCGCATGAAGGAAATCGAGTCCGGGATCAACAAGGCACTTGAGATATACAACAAAGACAAAGACGAAGACATGCAGCTGCATATCTATGCGGTGGTGGAGCACGACAAGGTCTCCAATTCCCAGGAACTGGAGCAGCTCATCAGTCGTGCCGTGAGTATCAAAAACGGTAATAAAGTACTGGAACGGAAGATGGAGGATCGCCGGATCTCTCCGCAGGAGGATGCGCAGATGCATCTGGTTGCGGAAATCCTCGATCGCAATCTTTTGACCTATTATTTCCAGCCGATCGTCAGTGCTGTGGACGGAAGTATTTTTGCCTACGAAGCGCTGATGCGTGCGACGACCGAGCAACGCATCTCGCCGCTTGATATCATCAAGTATGCGGATCACATCGGCCGCCTGAACGAAGTGGAGAAATACACCTTTATCAATGTGCTGGAGCGTGTAAACCTGAACAAAGAACGGTTTCAATCCGCCAAGGTATTCATTAACAGTATTCCCGGCGTGCGTCTCGGAGATGATGATCAACGCAAAGTCCATGATATGTTGATGGAGAATATGGGACGCATTGTTTTGGAACTTACCGAGCAGGCGGAGTTAAATGATGAAGAGTTACAGGAAATGAAGGATCGGTATGCGACCGAAGGAATGGAAACGGCCGTAGATGATTACGGTACGGGATATTCGAATGTCACAAACCTCCTTCGTTACATGCCGCGTTATGTGAAGATCGACCGTATGCTCTTGAGCGGCATTCAGGACAATCCGCAGAAGCAGCATTTCGTGCGTGAGATCATTGATTTCTCTCATGCCAATGATATCGTAACGTTGGCGGAAGGAATCGAGACAACGGAAGAGCTGGAGACCGTGATCCGTCTGGGTGCGGATCTGATCCAGGGATATTATACCGCACGTCC
>JAILOQ010000075.1 GCA_024690725.1 Lachnospiraceae bacterium | reverse complement strand
TGGCTTTTCTGGCAGGGATTTGATCATGGTGAGGATAAAGCTGAATTTGAGCGTGAAGAGGAGATTGTCCCAATGGTCAGGAAGCATTTTAATAAGGACTTAGGTGTTGCAGCAGTAAATGAAAAGGGAGAAATGGTGGCCGGTTGTCTGCTCTGGTATATGGCAGGGACTGATTATGTTTATGTTGAGCCTGTCTGTACTATACCGGAATACAGAGGGAAGGACATTGCAAAAGCCTTGATATTTGAGGCGTTTCGCAGAGCCAAAAACCTTGGAGCAACCAGGGCTTACGTGATTTCCGATATGGAATTCTATGAGAGGCTTGGCTTCAGGAAGAAGCATCATTATTCATTTTATTGGAAAAGGATGGAAAACAAGGCAGATGATAAAAATAGAGACTGAAAGGCTATTCCTGTATCCGATATCAGATGAGGAAATGCAGAAGATTATAGATGACGAGAAAAATCCGGAAATGCAGAAGGCATATTCTGAGATGCTTCAAGGCTGCATTGATAACCCGGAAGACAGAGTATGGTTTGCGACCTGGAATATGGAACTTAAAAACGAGCCCCAAACTATCGTGGGAGACCTCTGCTTCAAAGGAATCACAGATGATGGAATGGTAGAAATAGGCTATGGCCTTAAGGAAGGCTACTGCGGAAATGGATATATGACAGAGGCAGTAAGGGCTATAACTGAATGGGCGTTATCTCATAACATAGTATCACGAGTCGAGGCAGAAACTGATCCGGACAATCTGCCATCAAAGAGGATACCGGCTAATGTTGGATTTGTTCCAACCGGTGAAGTGGGGGAGGAAGGTCCAAGATTCGTCTTAGAGAAAAAATGACCGTGTGTGGAAAAGAATACAGGAACATTAAACTTCTTGGACATGGAAAGGGAGGCTAGTGGTAGTAAACAATGAAGATTTATCGCCACAAGAAGAACTAGTACAGGATATTGTTTCAATACTCCATGTGTTTTCTTGTAGGCTGTATGGACTTCGCAAGTATAAAAAACAAATAGAAAAGGATGAGGAAATTGCTAAAGAGCTTCAAGACAGAAATTAATCCGACAGCCGAGCAAAAAGTTAAAATTAGTAAGACTATTGGTACTTGTAGATATGTCTACAACTTCTATCTTGGTCATAACAAAAGCTTATATGACAAGGGTGAGAAGTTCATGACAGGCAAGAGTTTTAGTGTATGGCTTAATAATGAATATATTCCTAATAACCCTGACAAAGTATGGATTAAGGAAGCATATTCAAAAGCCGTAAAGAAATCTATTGAAGATGGATACACTGCTTTTACAAGGTTTTTTAAACATCAGAGTGCTTTTCCAAATTTCAAAAAGAAAGGCAAATCAGATGTTAAAATGTATTTTGTAAAGAACAACCCAAAGGATTGTCGCTGCGAAAGACATAGACTAAACATACCGACTTTAGGTTGGGTACGTCTTAAAGAAAAGGGCTATTTACCTATAACTAAAGACGGATGGAAAATCAAAAGCGGTACAGTATCCATCAAAGCAGACAGATACTACGTATCAGTCCTTGTTGAAATTCCTGATGTCAAGATTGCCAATAATAGCAATGGCGGTATAGGAATTGACTTAGGCTTGAAAGACTTGGCGATTGTTTCAAATGGGAAAACATATAAGAATATCAACAAGTCAGCAAGATTAAGAAAAATTGAAAAACAACTGCGTAGAGAGCAAAGGTGTTTATCACGCAAGTATGAAAATTTTAAGAAAGGAGAGTCCACTCAGAAAAATATACAAAAGCAAAAGCTTAAAGCGCAGAAGCTTTATCATAGGATAGACAATATTCGCACAGATTACATCAATAAAACAATAGCTGAGATAGTGAAAACCAAGCCGTCTTATATAACTATTGAGGACTTGAATGTATCGGGAATGATGAAGAACAGGCATCTTTCAAAAGCTGTTGCATCACAGAAGTTTTATGAATTTAGAACTAAGTTAAAGACTAAATGTGATGATAACGGTATTGAACTTAGGATAGTAGATAGATGGTATCCATCATCAAAAACATGCCATTGCTGCGGTAATATCAAGAAAGATTTAAAACTTTCAGATAGAATTTATCGATGTGACTGCGGGTCTGCTTCAGCAGACAAATTCCTGTCCGAATCCGTGCGCATCCGAAGCTTCGCGTTTAACTCAGTCGGAGCTTGTCCCCCGACTGAGTTAAAGCAAATGTAAGTATGTACTGTGGGCTATCGCAGGAATTTACGACTGTGGAGTGTACAAGAACTTGTGAGTAGCGTATTGCTTGCAATCGCCAAAGCATACACGTTGAAGCAGTAAGAAGTAACCGTGAGGACTTCAATTTCTCGATGTGTTTAAGTATATTTAAACACATTTTGAGTGGCAGGTACAATGAAATCAATCGTAATCTATATGATCGTGATGGCGGGTGTTACCTACCTGATCCGTTTGTTGCCTTTGCTTTTGGCAAGGGAGGATATTACAAATAAATACGTTCGTTCGTTTCTGTACTATGTGCCGTATGCGTGCCTGGCCGCCATGACGTTTCCGGCCATGATACTCGATACTGCGTCCGTGATCTCCGGTATTGCCGGCTTCGTGGTCGCACTCGTCGTGGCCTACTGCGGCAGGAGTTTGCTGACCGTTGCACTCTCGGCAAGTGCCGCGGTTTTCATCGTGGAACGGATTCTTGTTTTTGCGGGCTTTTTGTCCTAAAAATCCGATCCCGGAAATCGCTAAAATTCATTGACAAATCATCGCGCATCGTGCTACAATAGGCAACGGTGATTGAAACCGGCTGATATAGCTCAGGTGGTAGAGCGTCGCATTGGTAATGCGGAGGTCACGGGTCCGAGTCCCGTTATCAGCTCGTAAAAAGTGTCGTATTTACGGCACTTTTTTTATATAATAAAACGGGAGGCGTGCCATGGACAGGGAGATACTATACATCATCATAGCGCTGTTGTTCGGTCTTTTCAGTTTGTTCTTTGTCAAGTATATGCGAAGACGGCAGGCGGAGGATGCGGCCGAACGAAAGCGGAGAGAAGTCGCGGGACGCAGGTATATCCCTCCGAAGATACGGGCATACGTATTGGAACGGGATGATTATACCTGTCAGATCTGCGGGATATCCCGCTCATATTTCGATGAGATGATCCCCTATCTGGGAGATTACCTTCTTTTGGAAGTCGATCATATCCGTCCGGTCGCCTATGGTGGCAGGGGAGACGAGGTCGATAATCTTCAGACACTCTGCTGGCGATGCAACCGCAAAAAAGGCAAGACCAAGACGAACGCAGAAGTGATGGATGAGATCGATTACGGGATCGCATACCTGGAGGATGATCTCGATGATTAGTTGCGCTGTATGGAACCTCTTTGCAATTCGCGATGGTGAATGTTATACTATAAAAGCAGTTGCAGAGAGGTTTTTTGTATGATTTCGAAGGCAAATAAACAGCTTAGTTTCATCAATCTCATATTTTTGCTTGTGATCCCCGTGGTACTCATATTACAGAGGCTGGGGATTTTGGGATATGCACAGAACGATGTGATCATTATTGTGGCAGTATCGGCTGCCTGCAGTGTCATACCGTTCTTTTTACAGCGCGTCAGTTACAATGAGCAGCTCATCATGCACTCCGTTCTTTTTGCGATGAACGTGATGATGTGGCTGGGCTTTGTCTATATGCGAACGGAGTATTATTTCGTATTTTTGATCGTTCCGCTCATAGCGGTCCGCTATGCATCGCATTCCATTGTGCAGCAGTATTCTCTGCTGAATTTCTTGGTTTTGCTCTGCCTTGTGTTTTACCGCCTGCAGCAGGCATATGGGGCGACTCTTTTTGATGAGCATTTCAGCGATCTGTATACCACGATGCTGCACCGCGTTGTGGAATTTGCAATCCCCGCCATTGTGATCAATCTGATCGGTTTGTTCGTCGAGCACCTGGCAAAAGAACGAGATCATTACGAGGAACTTGAGATGAAGCGCCTGGAGGCGGAAAAAGAACAGGAAAAGAAGACCGAGCAGAGCGAGGAACGTGAAGAGGCTTATGATGTGCAGAATTTCTTTTACGGAATCTCCAGAGATATGGAGGGTATTATCCGGGGAAAGAACAAGCACTTCGAGATGGAAGTGGATTCCGCGCTGCCGGTTATGCTGATCGGTTTAAAGGACGAACTCAGGGAAGCTCTGTGCAGCATTTGTTCCGACCTTCTTTTGTATCACGAAGAAGCGTATGTGAAGATGAGCGTAACGTTTCTGGCGGGAGTACTTCCGAAGCGCGGACAGAAGATCACCTTGCAGATCGAGATCCGCAGCAATACCGATATCGCAAAGGCCGAAGCGCAGCACCAGGCTTTGAATTTCTTCCTTTCCCAGAAGATCATCGATCGTTTGAAGGGAAGCTTTGATAATCAATCCGATGCGAAGGAAGCCGTGTTTATCATCAATGTCTTGCAGACGGTGGACAATGAAATGTCCATTGAGAAACGCACCAACCGCGATCTTACCGAGATGCAGGCGGCACGCGCGAATCAGGTGCAAAACAGCAATGTGACCTTGTATCGAAAGATCAAGGTGCTGGTCGTAGATGACAATCCGGAATCCTGCAAGCTCATCGATGCGATCCTGAATTCCGTGAACGTGGAAGCCGACTGTGTAAAGAACGGTCTGATCGGTATGAAGCTGTTGGAGAGTCAGGAGTATCAGATGGTATTTCTCGATCAGATGATGCCGGAGAAGAGCGGCGGCGAGATCGTAAAGGAGATCCGCTATATGCAGGATGATTATTATCAGGATATTCCGGTCATCTTAATGAGTTTGAATACGACACAAGAAGCAAGGGAAGAGTACGAAGCCATGGGCTTCTCGGATGTGATCCCCAAACCGATCCGTGTGGCAGACATCAAGCGTATCCTGCAAAAATGGATCCGGGAAGCATATCCGCTTACCTATTTGGAATATAAGAAACTGTTGGAGGAGTCGAATGAAAGCCATTCGTAAAGAAGGGGTTCGGGCAGAAGCGATAGCGGCTGCCCTTTTTTCATTGTGTATCAGCGCACTCATCACCGGCGCATTCAGCGTGGTGTGGTATGATGTGTTTCCCGTCTATACCGAGTTTGCGGCGGGTAACACGGTTTGGAGCGCATATCCCAAGACGGCGGATGTCCGTCTGTTTTTGTCGTTGTTCGTGGGGATTCCTTTGTGGATGACGCTGTTCTTTGTATGGAGGAGACGACACGGCGGTAGTGTTATGTCGACCAAGGACAAAGAAAATGGGCGGAACAAAAACAAAAATGCCAACAAATCAAATGTTATGTCAATTTCAAACAAAGATTCGGCTGAATCAGAAGGCGATAACAAGATTGCAAATAAAATTATGTTAACCATAAATGCCGCCGTGTCCATTCTTATGGGACTTAGTGTGGCAACGGCATGCCGGCACATTTTGTCCGTAAAGTTTCCGACGAAGACGAAAGAGTTAGCAGTGGCTTACATTGCGCTTGCGATCGTCCTTGCCGCTATTTGTCTCTTCGTTTTTCTGAAAGGCCAAAAGCATGGGAAACTCACATTTTGGTTATTCCGCGGAGTGGAGATCCTTCTTTCCTTCCAATTCCTGTCATATTATCGTTTTCAATATCTGTTCGGTGCGGGAAATGCACCGATGCAGCTTTTCTTCTCGAGGAAGTGGCAGCTTTGCTGTATCCTCTTGTCCGTGATCTTCTTAGGCCTTGGCGTATATCACATCAAAAAGAAAACGGAAGGGATCACCTTAAACCTTCTGTTATCCGTCGTATCACTCAGGACCTATGTGTTGCCCGAAGGCATCATGAGCGTGGATTTCTTTCATAACGGAGAGGTGAGCCTTCCCATGGAGCAGCTTTTGCTGTTCGGAAAGCTTCCGTATCAGGGCTTTGATCCGATCCACGGCTTTTGTGATTACTATTTCAGCCTTATGAACCACCTGCTCTTTGACGGCAGCTACATGGCTGAGTCTGCGGCGCGCACTGTTGGCATGCTCGCGTTCGCCTGCATCGTGGCCGCGGCGCTCTATCTGTCCGTCCCGGACAAAAACCGTGCCATCGTCTTTCTTTGCGCCTATTTGTTTTTGCCGTATCTTACGGAGACGGCCAGCTTCCGTTATCTGGTCTGCTTTACCGGATTCTTTATCCTGTGGAAGAAGAGTGTGCGGGAGGATGCGAGAAAGTTTCTGTTTGCGTGGGTATTGTTGTGCATCCTTGCGATCACCTGGAACGTCTCGATCGGTGCGGCCTTCGCCGTTGCCTTCTTACCGGAAGCAATCTACCGCTTTATCTTTGATTTTCTTCCGCGCCTTCGTACCTTCCCCGCCTGGGAAAAGAAGGAGAAGCGGAACTTTATTGTTAGCTATGGCTTACTCGTGATATTCGGGATTTCTTATATCCCGCTGTTTTTGCAGATCCTCAGGTTTTTGTCGGAGAACACCGCAACGACCGCGGTGGTAAACGGAGAGGCGGTGTTTGGGGAAAACTTCTCGCCCGTCCGTTCCTTTGCCCTGTTTATCCCATATCTTTTAACTTGGCTTACGGCTGCGTGCAATCCACAAGCCATCGGCGCACCCGGGCGGAAGCCGCTGCCCTCATCAAAGGATGAGAAGAAACGAGGTGCAAAAGGGATTTCGAAAGGCGGCATATTTGAACAATTGCGCGATCCGATCGCACTTCTTTGTTTTATGATGGTTTTGACCAATTATGTGGCAGTGCGCTACGATGAAGGCCTGCGCCTGGCATCGATCGGTGTATTCTTCTGTGTCCTCTATCTGTGTTACACATCATTTTTCGGAAAGACCGTTCTTTTCTCAGGTGTGTGTGTCATGGTTACGGCGATCGTGCTGGGGTGGTCACCGAACCTTCTTTTGACACAAAACGGTGTCGTGGAGGCGATCCCCAAGGAGACGGAAGTGGAAGTGGCGGAAGAAAAGGAGCTGCATCCCATCGTCTATGTGTCCGGTGATTCCGTGGATATGCCGGCGTTAGGCAGCGGGTTTGTCGATGCGCTGTGTTTGAAGTCCTTACAGAATGTGAAGTACGTTTTGGATGCGGAGCAGGTGGGTGACAGCTATCTGGACATGACCAACAAGCTTTCGCACTATGTGATCCTGGAAAAAGAAAGTCCGCTGACATTCAGCTCGACATATAATATCAGCAATGAGGTGCTGCAGGCTTCGGCGATCGCGCAGATCAAGGAAGCTCAGCCGAAACTCATCCTGATCTCGCCGAATATCGTGTTTGACCGGGCACCGGCGTCGCTTCGCAGTTTTACGCTCTGGCAGGCGATCATGGAGATGGGCTACATGCCTTGTGCGTATGAAGATGTGACGTATCTTGTGCTGGGAGAGAGCAAGCTAAATCCCGTGGAGCTGAATACGGATGAAGCGGGTAGTGAAGTGGTTCCGAACGAAGCGGAAGAAGCGGATAATGCAGTGAATCCGGATGAAGCGGATGAAGTGAAGCGTGCATTGTCCACGAAGGGTGCGGTCATGCTGGGACGGCACCTGCACAAAGAACACATGGATATGCTTCCTGTATTGTGGGGATCTGCCTATGAACACGCATGGGATACGGTTGAGCGGACAGAAGAGGTCGGTTCTTCGGTTGCGATCGGAAATGAAAATGCAACGTATACCTGCAAGGCGAGCAGTTACCCGGACGAGAATAATTATGTAAACCTGCCGAAAGGAATAGGCTCTGACGAACTTGCCTTTATTTTGATCCGAAAAGAGCCTGACGGTGCAGGGGCGGAAGATGCTAAGACCGGGGAAGATATGACTCCTGACGAGAAAGAAGCGAAGGAACGGGCAACCGTTTCGTTTCAAAGCGGAGTGGATCGTGAAACCTACGCGTTCCGTTTTGATCTATTGGATGAGAAGAATGAATATGTGATCCCGGTGGCTTCTTCGCCGTTCTGGTATTACGGAGCCGTGCAGGGCTTCTCGGTCGATGGCATGGGAGAATATGAAGTATTCTTCTATGCAAAAGAAGAGAAGCAGTAATAAAGATTCGAAGGAATGATCATAGAGAGAAAAAGAAATCCGGGCGGATGCGTAAGGCACCTGCCCGGATGTTTGTTTTTATTGAATGGATTGATCACTGTCCGGCCGGTTGTTGTTGTTGTTGTGCGGCCGCGGCGTCTTGTTGGGCTTGTTGTTGCGCGGCAGCAGCGGCAGCGGCATCTGCGGCGGCCTGTTGTTGTGCGGCGGCGGCAGCGGCAGCAGCGGCTTGTTGTTGCGCGGCGACTGCGGCGGCATCCGCGGCGGCGGCGCCGGGATTCGTCAGATAGTAATCAGCAGTATGCGGACATTTTGTTGTGATATTCGTGTTGCCGAATTCATCCGGCATGACCGTAATGGCACCCATCATTTTGTAAGGGCAGGTGTCACAGGCGGGAAGTCCCGTTGCGGCGCAGACCAGACCGGCGTAATGCACGTTACAGCTGTCGGTCGGCACGGTGCCTTCTGCGAAGTACTCTGTGATCAGAGAACCGTCACAAAGGCCTGCAACCGGCTTTTTGCCGGATTTGCCGCAGACGGTTGCGGTAACAATGCCTTCCGGCTGTTCAAACGGCTTATTGGGCAGGTTTTCGTGGATCCTGCTCATAACAGCGCGCCAAAGTGTTTTGGAAAGATTTCGCTCACCGTTGCCCGAAGCGAGGATCTCGTTGTTGTCATATCCCGTCCAGGTCGTTGCGGTGTAGTAAGGGGTGTAGCCGGCAAACCAAACATCGCGGTAACTGGAAGTCGTACCGGTCTTACCGGCGATCGCCATATCTCCGAAGTTTACGGAAGCACCGGTACCCTTGGTAACTACATCCACCATGGCATCCGTTAAGAGGAAGGCCGTGGTTTCTTTGATAACCTGTCTGGTTTCCGGATTTCGTCTGTCTAAGAGTACATTTCCGTCATGGTCGTAAACGACCGTATAAAGTGCGGGCTGGATATAGGTTCCGCCGTTTGCGATGGTCGCATAGGAACCGTTGAGTTCCATGTTGGTGACACCCTTTGTGATACCGCCTAAGGCAAGCGCCTGCTGGATATCGGAGTAGATCACGGGATTTCCGTTTTCGTCTTCAACGGTCATCTTATCGACCAAGGTCGTGAAGCCGAAGTTTAACAGATAATCGTAACCGAGCTGCGGTGTGATCTGTGTCAACGTCTTGACCGCTACGATGTTCAGGGACTGCTCGATACCGTAACGCAGGGTACAGATCCCTTTGTATGCCTCGCCGTACCAGTTGCGGACCGGTGTACCGTTTTCATAATTGAACGGTGCATCGTTCTGGACGGAAGCAAGGGTAAGTCCCGCACTGTCCAAAGCGGGTGCGTAAGTGGAAACAACCTTGAAAGTGGAACCGGGCTGTCTGGTCACGTTGGTGGCACGGTTCAAGGTACGGGAAGCGGATTTGGTTCCGCGTCCGCCGACCATGGCAACCACATGTCCGGTCGATTGATCCTCAACGGTAATGGAAACCTGCGGCTGTGGTGTTAAGGAGATCGTCTCTGCCTCGACCTTGTCCCAGGAACCGAGCACTTCGGATTTATACTGCTCGATATCCGCATATGCCTCATCCTGCGAAGAGTAGAGCAGGTTATAATTTGAGTCAAACTGCATGTAATATGCTTTAAACATCTCGGTGGAGTAGTTGGTGATCGTATCATCCGCACTGCGCACCGTAAGCTGATAGTTCAGATACCATTTGACGTTCTCCGGGTAATTCTCCGGATCCTGATATACCTCGTCGCAAATGCCCTGGATCGCCGGATCCTGCGCGGAGTGGATCTCCAGACCGCCGCTGTAGATCAGGTTGTAGGCCTGTGTCTCATTGTATCCGCATTGTTCCATCAGATCTTTGAGTACCTGGTCGATCACCGCATCCACATAGTAGGAATTGACGGTCTCGGTATCGAAGGATTCGTTTACGACTTTGATCCGGGAATACACATCATCCGCAAGTGCGGCCTGATACTCGCTTTCCGTGATATAGCCGTTTTCTTTCATCTTATTTAATACACGCTCCCGACGCTTGACGTTTTCTTCCGGATGGGAGATGGGGTTGTACTTGGACGGGTTCTGCGTGATCCCGGCGATGACCGCACACTCGGAGAGGGTAAGTTCGGAAACCGGTTTGTTAAAGTAACGCATCGAAGCCGCCTGCACACCCAGCGTATTCTGGCCGAGGTTGATGGAATTCATGTAAAGTTCCAGGATATCCTGCTTGGACAGACGCTTTTCCAGTTCGAGCGCCAGGTACTGTTCCTGGAATTTTCGCTTGAACTTATTGATCAGGCTCTGCTCGGAAACCCAGTCGTCAAAGACGTTGTTCTTTAAAAGCTGCTGCGTGATCGTAGATGCACCCTGACTGAACTTGAAGTGATTCTTGACCGCTTCCATACCGGCTCTGGCGATACCTTTGATATCGATACCGTTGTGTTCGTAGAAACGCTCATCCTCGATCGCAACGAAGGCATCCGACATATCCTGCGGAATGGAATTCATGCTGACGTAGCTTCGGTTTGAGTTCGTCGCAACTAACTTTGTGATTCGCTTTCCGTTGCAGTCATATACGTTTGTCGCGTAACCGGTCGGTGTCACATCCAGATTGGAAATATCCGGTGCACTTGCCAGTACGCCCTTGAACATGCCGAATCCCAGGCTGCAGCCAACGACTCCGAGTCCGATCAGCACGATCAAAAAGGCTTTTAGCAATCCCAAAGAGAGCATCTTCCAAAACTTGATCCCTTTGGAATTCAACTGTTGTTGTTTTTTGCGTATACCGCGTCGTGTATAGTTCATTTGTGGCACTCCTAAATTATGTAAACCATAATGGCTTATCTCTCCGTTCTTTGTCCCGGACGGAAAAAGAACGGTTTGCACGGGCCTATGGCATATTGGCACGAAGATTCGGCGTTTGCCGTGTTATTTCCGCGTCAGCCCATACTGCTTCTTATTATAACACAACATCTATGGGTTTGTACATACAGCAAGCACAAGACGGGATTTTTGTACATAAAAGGATACACATTTTACGGATGTTATGTTAAACTGTTAGAGGTGTATGACACATGGTTTCACAGGTGTGTGAGGAGAAACGAAAAAAGAAATGAACGAATAAACAAAAGAACGGAGGTGATGATGTATGCCTGATCCCCAGAAGCAGATCTACCGCGGCGGAGTCGGAGAAATCACGGAAAAGAAATCGCGATTTATCGCTTCGGTAGCAGCAGTATCCGACAGGGAGGCGGCGGAAGAGTTTATAGCCGTGAAGAAAAAGGAATATTGGGACGCAAGACACAATTGTTCTGCATATATCATTGCCGATACCGTAAATATACAGCATTCTTCCGATGACGGGGAGCCACCGGGGACGGCCGGAAAGCCGATCATGGAGGTCCTCATGGGAGAAGGGCTGACCAATGTTTGTGTGGTGGTCACCAGATATTTCGGTGGCACACTGCTGGGAACCGGAGGCTTGGTAAGAGCGTATCAGGCGGCAACGAGAGCGGGACTTGCGGAAAGCGTCATTATGGAGCGACGTGAAGGAATGAGGTTCGAGTTGTCGGCGGATTACGGTGATGCCGGGAAGCTCCGGTATTATTTTGCGCAAAATGAGATTCCCGTGATCCGAAATGATTACGGGCAGGATGTGACAATGGAGATCCTGATCCCGATCGATCAAGTTCCTGCTGTGGAAAAGGAGATTGCAAACCTGACAGCAGGGCGCATAACTCTACCAGAGGGGGAGAGTATTGATTATGCTCCGGTGGAAGGAGAAATGAAGATATGGAAGAGAGATTCGATGAAATCTTAACAGAATTGAAGACATTTTTGGATCAGAAGCAATATGTGCAGCTGCGGGAATGGAGCCAGGAACAGAATGCGGCCGATATCGGTATGGTCTTAGAGGGAATGGATCCGGAAGAGCGGTTAAGGGTGTTCCGTATCCTTTCGAAGGATATGGCTGCGGACATCTTTTCCTATTTGCCGCTTGAGATCCAGCAGTCCATCATTACCGACCTGTCCGCAAAGGAAGCCGGTAAGATCATCGATAACCTGATGGCCGATGATGCGACGGACGTGTTGGAGGAGATGCCGGCCAATATCGTAAAGCAGCTTTTGGCAAATGCATCACCCGATACCAGAAGAGATATCAACCATCTGCTGCGGTATCCGGAGGACTCGGCCGGAAGTATCATGACGGTCGAGTTTGTCGACTTAAAAGAGCGCCATACCGTGGCGCAGGCCATTGAGCGGATCCGCCGACTGGGACTGGATTCCGAGACCATCAATATCTGTTATGTCCTGGATAATCAAAGAAAACTGAAAGGAACCGTTGCGCTTCGTTACCTTTTGTTAAAGGATCCCGAAGAGAAGATCGGCGACATCATGCATGAAAACGTCATCAGCATTCATACCATGATGGACCAGGAGGAAGTTGCCAGACAGTTCCAGAAATACGACTTTACCGCGATGCCCGTTGTGGATAACGAAGACAGGCTCGTAGGTATCATCACGGTCGATGATATCGTGGATATCCTCCAGGAAGAGGCAACGGAGGATATGGAGAAGATGGCCGCTATCGTACCGGGCGACAAGCCCTATCTGAAAACGTCCACCTTCGAACTGTTTCGCAGACGTATTCCCTGGCTGCTTTTATTGATGATCTCGGCTACGTTTACCGGCAAGATCATCGGAGCCTTTGAACAGGCGCTTTCCGCGTCCATTGTCCTTAGTATGTTTATTCCGATGCTGATGGATACCGGCGGAAATGCCGGCGGACAGAGCTCTGTGACCATTATCCGTGGTCTGAGCTTAAATGAGATCGAATTCAAAGACTGGGCAAAGGTACTGTGGAAAGAAGTCAGAGTAGCGGTGCTGTGCGGTTTGACGTTAGCAGTGGCTAACTTCGCAAAGCTTATGCTGTTCGATCATGTGGGAGTGCAGGTGTCAGCCGTGGTTTGTCTGACGATGATGTGTTCCGTATTTATGGCAAAAGTCGTGGGATGTTCGCTCCCGATGCTGGCAAAGAAGCTTGGCTTTGACCCTGCGGTCATGGCCAGCCCCTTTATCACAACCATCGTGGATGCATTATCCTTACTTGTCTACTTTAATATCGCGAGTGCGATCTTACCGATCTGAGTTTATTGATCGTTCTTTTTAAAGCCGGCTCTCTTACGAAGGGTCGGATCCAAGATCTTTTTGCGGATGCGCAGGCTTTCGGGGGTGACCTCCAAAAGCTCGTCCGTATCGATGAAGTCGAGTGCCTGCTCTAAGGAAAGAACCTTGGGCGGCACGAGCTTCAATGCTTCGTCGGCACTTGAGGATCTGGTGTTTGTCAGATGCTTGGTCTTGCAGACGTTGATCTCGATGTCTTCCGCGCGTCCCGTTTCTCCGACGACCATACCCGAATATACTTTTTCACCGGGGCCGATGAAGAGGGTGCCGCGTTCCTGTGCGTTAAACAATCCGTAGGTGATGGCTTCGCCCGCTTCAAATGCGATGAGCGAACCGTTGGAGCGGTATGCCAGATCGCCCTTATACGGACCGTAACCGTCAAATACCGTATTTAAGATACCGTTTCCTTTGGTATCCGTCATGAACTCGCCGCGATAACCGATGAGGCCTCTGGACGGAATGGAAAAGGTCAGTCTTGTATAACCGCCGGTTCCCTGTCCCATGCCCTGCAGTTCCCCTTTTCGCTCGGAAAGTTTGCGGATGACCGCACCGGAGAATTCTTCCGGAACATCCACATAAGCAAGCTCCATAGGCTCGGTCTTTTTGCCGTTTTCATCCGTGTGATATAAAACTTCCGCCTTTGAGACGGCAAATTCAAATCCTTCTCTGCGCATATTCTCGATCAAAACCGATAAGTGAAGCTCCCCGCGGCCGGAAACCTTGAAAGAATCCATGGATTCGGTTTCTTCCACACGAAGCGAAACATCCGTATTCAGTTCGCGGAACAGTCTGTCGCGCAGATGACGGCTGGTGACGAATTTTCCTTCGGTACCCGCGAGCGGAGAGTCGTTGACCATGAAATGAATGGCAATGGTCGGCTCCGAGATCTTCTGGAACGGGATCGGGCGCACATCCTCGGGCGCACAGAGTGTATCTCCGATGTGAATATCGCTGATACCGGAAATGGCAACGATGGAACCGATGCCGGCTTCCTTGACCTCGACTTTTTGCAGGCCGTCAAACTCATAGAGCTTGGAGACCTTCACCTTTCTCTGCATCTCGGGATCGTGGTGGTTGCAGATCACAACGTCCTGATTGACGCTGATCTTACCGTTATCTACCTTGCCGATACCGATACGGCCGACATATTCGTTGTAGTCGATCGTGGAGATCAGTACCTGCGTGGCGGCATCCGGATCGCCTTCGGGCGCCGGGATATAATCAAGGATCGTCTCAAATAACGGCACCATGTCCGTACCTTCTTTGTCCATGTCGAGACTTGCGGTACCGGTCTTGGCGGAGGCATAGACAAACGGGCAGTCAAGCTGCGCATCGTCCGCTTCAAGATCGATGAAAAGCTCCAAGACTTCATCCACGACTTCCGCGGGGCGCGCCTCCGGACGGTCGATCTTGTTGACGCAAACGATCACGGGAAGGGAGAGCTCGAGGGCCTTTCTGAGCACGAACTTTGTCTGCGGCATCGCGCCTTCAAACGCATCCACGACCAGGATGACACCGTTTACCATCTTTAAGACTCGCTCTACCTCGCCACCGAAATCCGCATGGCCGGGGGTATCGATGATATTGATCTTGGTTCCTTTATAAGTGATGGCGGTGTTCTTTGACAGGATGGTGATCCCGCGCTCACGCTCGATATCGTTCGAATCCATCACGCGTTCCGCAACTTCCTGATTCTCGCGGAACACACCGCTTTGCTTCAATAACTCGTCTACCAAAGTCGTCTTGCCGTGATCGACATGGGCGATAATGGCAACGTTTCTGACATCTTCTCTTTTCATAATGCTCCTTTTAATATGAACCTCTTGTTTACAAACGTAAAAATAATACACACTTTTCATATAAAAATCAAGAATTTGCGTTTTAAAACCTTTTCTGTTATACTTTCATTCGTTCGCGTTTTTAACTTGGTCGGGGAAAAGAACGACTGAGTCTTGACCGGAAAGTAGAGGTAACAAAATGACAGAGGGAAACGTGCGCATCTTTACGGGCGACGGACACGGTAAGACACCGGCGGCACTCGGAGAAGCGTTATATGCGGCCGCAACGGGCAAACAGGTTGTGGTCATTCAATTCTTAAAAGCAAACGAGATCAGCGGAAATGAGTTTTTCGCGCGATTGGAGCCGGAGATCAAGTTCTTCCGTTTTGAGAAGTCTTCCTGCGATTATGAGGACTTATCGGAAAAAGAACGTGCGGAGGAGAACAAAAATATCCGAAACGGCGTAAATTTTGCAAAGAAGGTGCTTTCCACCGGCGGTTGCGATCTCTTGATCTTGGATGAGATCTTGGGCCTTCTGGATATGGGCATCATTTCCGTAGCCGACTTAAAGGAGCTTCTTTCCGTAAAGAGCGAAGAGACGCAGGTGATCCTTACGGGGATCCAGCTGCAGGATGAAGTGGTAAGTCTGGCCGATTCCATTTCGAAGATCGTTTCCGTATAAAAAAGGCTCTTGTGCTGCGCCGCAGTATGCTCGCAAAAATTGTTCGGTGCGCAAGGGTTGCATTCATATAAAAAGAGTGTTAGACTAGCAATAGTTGAATAAAAGATAGAGGTTGCGTTTACTATGAGTCGCGGTTTGGATGCCACAGGGGCAGACGAAGGATCGCAAAAGGGGCAGACGCCGAAAGGAGCCGGAACCTGTAGCCGGTTGCCTTGGGCATAAGGTTAAGAGCCTTATGACTGTCATCGTTTTTGATGGGGAGCTATCGTATGGTTTTATTTAGATACCGTTCCTCGCGAGCGGTTTTTTTATTTGCCCGCAAGCGATGAAATCCGATATTTGATGGAGAACATGACAAACGTTAGGTTTAAGGAGGCAAAACATGGCAATTTTTACAGGAGCAGGTGTTGCGATCGTAACACCCTTTCATGAAGACGGAAGCGTAAATTATGACGCGTTCAAAGAACAGATCGAGCTGCAGGTGGCAGGCGGCACCGATGCGATCATCGTATGCGGTACCACGGGTGAGGCATCGACCTTGTCCCACGAGGAGCATCTGGACGTGATCGAGTACTGCGTAAAGACCGTAAACGGACGGATCCCCGTGATCGCGGGTACCGGTTCGAACTGCACGGAGACGGCGGTATATCTGTCACAGGAAGCAGAGAAGAGAGGCGTTGACGGTATTTTGGTGGTTACGCCTTACTACAATAAGTGTACACAGAAAGGCTTGTATGAGCATTTCAAGATCGTTGCGGAAAGCGTAAATGTTCCGATGATCCTTTACAATATCCCGGGACGTACCGGTGGTGTATTGATCCAGCCGCAGACGGTTGTGGATCTTTGCAGAAACGTAAAGAATATCGTCGGTGTGAAGGATGCGACCGGAAATCTCTCCGGTGTGGCTCGCCTGATGCATCTGGCAGGTGGCGATGTGGATGTGTATTCCGGCAATGATGATCAGATCGTTCCGATCCTTTCCCTTGGCGGAAAAGGTGTGATCAGCGTGCTTTCCAATGTAGCACCCAAGCAGGCGCACGACATTTGTCAGTTGTATTTCGACGGTAAGGTAAAGGAATCCGCGGCTCTTCAGTTAAAGTCCATTCCGCTTATCGATGCACTGTTTTGCGAGGTCAATCCGATCCCCGTAAAGAAAGCGATGAACTTAATGGGACTCAAGGCCGGTGTGATGCGTCGTCCTCTGACAGAGATGGAAGATGAGCATGCAAAGGTTTTGGAGCAGGCAATGAAGGATTACGGCATTTTATAAGGAGAGGGACATGACCAGAATTATTATGCACGGCTGTAACGGCGTGATGGGCATTATGATCAGCAACCTCGTCGAGGCGGATGAGGATGCAAAGATCGTAGCCGGCGTTGATATCAATACAGCACAAAAATTTGACTATCCGGTATTCGAAAAGATTTCCGATGTGAACGTGGAAGCGGATGCGGTGATCGATTTTTCCCACTTTTCCTGTGTGGACGGACTTTTGGATTGGTGTGTGGAAAAGAACATGCCGCTCGTACTCTGTACGACAGGCTTAAGCGAGGAGCAGTTAAAAAAGGTGGAAGAGGCTTCCGAGAAGACGGCGGTCTTAAAGAGCGCGAATATGTCTTTGGGCATCAATATGTTAATGAAGCTCTTAAAGGAAGCTACCGCGATCCTTGCCCCCGCAGGCTTTGATGTGGAGATCGTGGAAAAGCATCACAGACGGAAGATCGATGCACCCAGCGGAACCGCACTTGCACTTGCGGACTCCGTAAACGAAGCGCTCGATAACGAGTATGAATATGTCTTTGACAGAAGTGCGCGCAGAGAGAAGCGACCGAAAAAAGAGATCGGTGTATCTGCGGTACGCGGCGGTACCATTGTCGGTGATCACGATGTGATCTTTGCCGGTGAGGATGAGGTCGTAACCTTCTCCCATCAGGCATTCTCCCGCGGGGTATTCGGAAAAGGCGCGATCCAGGCGGCGAAGTTCTTAAAAGGTAAGAAGAGCGGCCGGTTTGATATGAGCCACGTGATCGACGCAACATCGTAACTACAAGGCGCTGTGGGTTCCACAGCGTCTTTTTATGCAGGCGGACCTTCTTTTTCCGGGAGGCGTCTTTAGAAGGAGGAACATTGTGGAAGAACGGGATTTAAAGTACTTAAAGAGTTTGTCCAAGCAGTATCCCAACATTGCCTCGGCCAGTACCGAGATCATCAATCTGTCATCCATTTTGAACCTGCCCAAGGGCACGGAGCATTTTCTGACGGATATTCACGGTGAATATGAGCAGTTCAATCACGTTTTGAAGAACGGCTCAGGTTCGGTGCGCAGAAAGATCGATGAGGAGTTTGGCAATTCCCTGACGATGAAGGATAAAAAGAGCCTTGCGACGCTCATCTACTATCCGAAAGAAAAGATGGAGCTGGTGCTCAAGGAAGAGGATAACATCGACGATTGGTATAAGATCACCTTGTACCGTCTGGTGGAGATGACCAAGCACTGTGCGAGCAAGTACACACGCTCGAAGGTGCGTAAGGCACTGCCCAAGGACTTTGCATATGTCATCGAAGAGCTGATCACGGAAAAGGAAGAGGTTGAGGACAAAGAAGCCTATTACAACGAGATCATCGCTACGATCATCCGCATCGGCAGTGCGCCGGATTTCATCGTGGCACTCTCCGAGCTGATCCAGCGGCTGGTCGTGGATCATCTGCATATTGTCGGCGATATCTACGACAGAGGACCGGGACCGCACATCATCATGCGGACCCTGCGTTATTACCACTCCGTGGATGTGCAATGGGGCAATCATGACATTATCTGGATGGCAGCAGCCAGCGGCGAGACGGCCTGCATGGCGAATGCGATCCGTATCGCGGCCCGTTACGGAAACCTCGATACCCTCGAGGAAGGGTACGGTATCAACCTCATCCCGCTTGCGACGTTTGCGATGAAGTTTTACAAGAATACAAACTGCGATGCGTTCAAGATCAAGTACAGCACCGGCTATGATACGTCGGAGCTGAGTCTGGATATGCGCATGCACAAAGCGATCGCGATCATCCAGTTCAAGCTCGAGGGTCAGCTGATCCTGCGCCATCCCGAGTTTCATATGGATTACCGCCTGCTTTTAGATAAGATCGATTTTGAGAAAAAGACTGTTACGGTAGAAGGCGTGGAATATCCGATGAACGATGTGGATTTCCCGACGATCGATCCAAAGGATCCGTACAAACTGACACAGGAAGAAGAGGATGTGGTCGACCGACTGCGCCATGCCTTCCGTCACTGCGACAAGCTCCAGAAGGATGTGCGTTTTCTTTATACAAAGGGCAGCATGTACAAGGTCTACAACGGAAACCTTCTCTATCACGGCTGCATGCCGATGGATGAGGAAGGAAACTATTTGCCCTTTGAGATCGACGGCGTTTCCTATAAAGGAAAGGCTCTGTTCGATATCCTTGAGAGCCTTGCGAGAAAGGGCTATTACGGTGAGCATAGGAGCGCGGAGCGGAAGCGCGCGCAGGATTACATGTGGTATATCTGGGCGGGACCTCTGTCTCCGGTATTCGGCAAGGATAAGATGACGACCTTCGAACGCTACTTTATCGATGATAAGGCAGCGCATCACGAGGAGAAGAATCCGTATTACAGACTGTACAACGAAGAAGAGACCGTGAACCGGATCTTGGAGGAATTCGGCCTCGATCCCGAAAAGGGACATATCATCAACGGTCACGTGCCGGTGGAGCAAAAGAAGGGCGAGTCTCCGATCAAAGGAAACGGAAAGCTGTTGGTCATTGACGGTGGTTTTTCCAAGGCATATCAGGGAAAGACCGGGATCGCGGGATATACGCTCGTTTCCAATTCGCACGGCATGACGCTGGTATCGCATGAACCTTTCGAGTCGGCGGAATCCGCGATCAAGAACGAGTCGGATATTTTCTCGGATACGGTGATGGTCGAACAGGCACCGGTCCGTCTGCGCGTTGCGGATACGGATATCGGTGAAGAATTGAGAGAGAGCATCCGCCAGCTCGAGATGCTCCTTACAGCCTACAGAGAGGGTATCCTTGTGGAAAAGGATCGATAGTTAACGGCAGAGAGATACGATCTCATCGATCTCGAGATCTCCGCCGAAAATGGATAAAGCACTGCCGATGGTGACGTTGATACGATCGCTGCCGGCAGTTTTTATTTCCTTGATATCGTCATAGCTGTGCACGCCGCCCGCATAGGTAATGGGGCAAAGAGAAAACGGCGACAGGAGACGTAAGAGATTGGATTCGATGCCGTTCTTTTTCCCTTCGACGTCCACGGCATGGATCAGATATTCATCGCAATAATCGGAGAGCTTCGTCAGGAGTGCCGGATTGACTTCCACGTGACTCTTTTTCTGCCAGCGGTCGGTCATGACAAAATAAGCGTCAGACCCTTCCGGGTCAAAGAAGCGCTTGCAACTCACATCCAAAACAATGTGCTCACGTCCTACGGCATCCCGCAAGGCGCAAAGGCGATCCATTTGGATCTTACCGTCCGCAAAGACATAGGAGGTGACGATCACGTGAGACGCACCGGCATCGATGAATTCCTTCGCATTTTCCGCCGTGATCCCGCCGCCGACCTGAAGTCCGCCGGGATAGGCGGCGAGTGCTTTTAAGGCCTGCGCCTTTGTTTTGGCATAATACGGGGAATCCGAGGCGTTTAATAAGATCACGTGTCCGCCCTTCAGATCATGTTCTTTGTACAAGCGGGCATAATAGTCGGCTTCGTTGGTACTGACAAAGTTCTCGTTTGCGCTGTCACCTTGGTCTTTTAAGGTGGCGCCCACGATCTGCTTTACGGCTCCGTTATGAATATCGATACAAGGTCTGAATTGCATTTTTTTCGCTCCCGAATGTGATAAAAATTTCTTATCTAAGCATAAAATTTTTTTCGCCAAAACGCAAGCGCCCTATTGCTTTTCTTGTTTTGCTGTGCTATCTTTAATACGTTGTGAATGCAACGTAGCATTAATATTTTTTGGAGGTAGTACTAGCATGAGTAAGGGTACTGTAAAGTGGTTTAACGATCAGAAGGGATACGGCTTCATCTCCGACGAGGCAGGTAAGGACGTATTCGTTCACTTTTCCGCACTGAAGATGGACGGTTTCAAGACCTTAAAAGAAGGCGAAGCTGTTGAGTTCGAAGTAGTTCAGGGCGAAAAGGGACCTCAGGCTGAGAACGTAGTTAAACTCTAATTTTAATCAGTTTACGATGTGCCTTTTTGAATATAATTTCTTGGAAATTTGATTTGAATTAGCAATATTGTTTTAACGGATTAAGGAAGAAACGGTCGATGTGAGTCGGCCGTTTTTTAGTGTCTTTACATCTAGTTTTCCATACTATATAATAAGGTTTGAAGATACGAAACGAGGCAAGGATCATGACGATAAAAACAGAAGATCTTTTGAACAGTATTATGGAGAGCTTTGACAGGATCGCTCATATCGAGTCGGAGGATATCCCGAATATCGATCTGTATATGGATCAGGTGACGACCTTTATGGAGCGCAATCTTCGTTCGGCTACCAGAAATCCGGGCGAGGACAAGATATTGACCAAGACCATGATCAATAACTATGCAAAGAACGATCTGCTCCCGCCGCCGGTGAAGAAAAAGTACTCCAAAGAACATGTGCTGATGCTGATCTTCATCTATTATTTCAAGGGCGTACTCTCGATCGGCGATATTCAGAAATTGCTGAATCCTCTGGCGGAGAAGTATTTCCAATCAGAGGACGGTTTTACGCTTACGGATGTTTACGATGAAGTCTTCCGGCTGGAAGAGATGAAGGTGGAAGGACTTAAGGCGGATGTGCGCAATCTTTTTGCGGAAGCCGAAAAGACATTTCCGGATGCGGCAAAGGATGACCGCGAGTTTTTACAAAGATTTGCATTGATCTGTATGCTCAGCTATGATGTATACGTAAAGAAGCTCCTGATCGAAAAGTTGATCGACGCAACGGAGCTGCCGGAAGACAAAGCAGCAGTCGAGCCGGAAAAGAAAAAGACAAAGGCTGAGAAAAAATAACATGATCTGGATGCTGGAAACATTATTATACGGTTTATTCAAAGGGGCACGCGAAGTAGTAAAGAAAACGTCCATGAAAGTCAGTCCCGTCATGGAGGTGTTGTTCTTTTACACGCTGATGTCCTTTTTTTTCGTGCTTTTTGATATCAAAAACGCCATGGGGATCACGGACTATCGGATGTATTTTTTCATCTTCATCAAGAGTTTCGTGATCTTTTGCGCATGGATCTTAAGCTTTCGGGCCATCAAGTATCTGCCGATCAGTCTGTACGGCGTGCTGGATCTGTCGCGTATGCTTTTCGCAACGCTGATCGCAGTGCTTTTTTTGCATGAAGTGATGCGGACTATGCAGTGGATCGGGCTTGTGATCGTGGCTGTGGGCCTTCTGCTTTTAAAGGCGCCCACAAAGAAAGCCGACCCGGAAAAAGAAGGAGAAAAGGTACCAGCAAAGTTTGTGTGGATGAGTTTGATCTCGTGTCTGTTAAATGCCGTCTCCGGTATTCTCGACAAGGTCTTAACGAGGACCGTTACGAGCGCACAACTGCAGTTTTGGTATCTTCTGTTTTTGACGTTACTCTACGGTGCCTATATCCTGATCCGAAAAGAAGAGATTTCGGTGAAGCGCGCGGTAACGAACAAGTGGCTCTGGATCCTGGCGATCCTATTTGTGATCGCAGACCGTTCTTTGTTCATGGCAAACGCCAATCCCGAGAGTCAAGTAACGGTCATGACGCTCATGAAACAGTCGGCCTGTGTGGTAACGTTATTGGCCGGGCAATTCCTGTATCATGAGGAACATGTGCTGCGGCGGGCGGTCTGTACACTGATCGTCGTGATCGGTATTTTGATCGGCGTGATCTAGCCGCAAGCGCAAAATAGTATATCGACATTAAAAACGAAACAAGGTATAATAAAAATGGTGGGTCCGATAGGACGCAATGATGAAAAGGAGGATATTTTAGAATGGGAATTATTTCAAGATTTAAAGACATCATGGCAGCAAACATCAACGCTTTATTGGATAAAGCTGAAGATCCCGAGAAGATGATCGATCAGTATCTTCGCGATCTGAACAACGATCTCGGCAAGGTTAAGACCGAAGCAGCCAGTGTCATGGCAGATGAAAAAGCAGCTGAGCGTAAGCTCAATGATTTAAATGCAGAGATCGCCAAGATGGACGATTATGCACGCAAGGCAGTTGCGGCAGGGGATGATGAGGGTGCACGTCAGTTCTTAACCAAGAAGGGAACCCTTACCCAGCAGCAGCAGGCAGCGGCTCAGAACTATGAGTTAGCAAAGGTTAACGCTCAGAAGATGCGCGAGATGTCCACAAAGCTCGAGAGCGACATCAAGGCATTGGAAGAGAAAAAGGCTACATTGAAGGCGAAGCTTGCTGTAGCGGAAACACAGAAGAAGATGAACTCCGTAGGTTCTTCCGGAAAGGGTGCGGGTGCTACCATCGATGCATTCAACAAGATGGAAGACAAGGTAAATCATATGCTGGATGAGGCAGATGCAATGGCAGAACTCAACCAGGCACCGGTAGACGATATCGGAAGTCTTACCGCAAAGTATGACGCAGTAAGCGGCAGCAGTGCGGTAGATGATGAGCTTGCAGCATTAAAGGCCGAGATGGGACAGACATCACAGGAATAATAGGAGGAGCTTAAGGACATGGGTATTGTATTTAATCAGTTTTCCAACGTAGTAGAATGGGACGAGTCCAAGGAAGGCGTGATCTTCTGGAAGTGGCCCAACGACGAGATCAAGAAAGGCTCCAAGCTTTTCATCCGTCCCGGTCAGGATGCGATCTTCATGAACAAAGGTAAGATCGAAGGTATCTTCACGGATGACGGCGAGTATGATATCGAGTCGGAGATCATTCCGTTCTTATCTACATTAAAGGGATTTAAGTTCGGCTTCAATTCCGGTATGCGTACCGAGGTTGTTTTCGTAAATACAAAGGAACTCTTATGCAAGTGGGGAACAAAGAATGCGATCAATATTCCCGCACAGGGACTTCCCGGCGGTATGCCGATCCGTGCATTCGGTACCTACAACGTAAAGGTTGAGGATGCACCTGTTATGCTCGAGAAGTTGGCAGGTACGATGCAGACCTACACCGTAGAAGATGTAAAGACCCGTGTGGATGCCAGCCTGGATACACTTCTTATGAGCTGGATCGCCAAAGAAGGAAATGATATGTTCAACCTTCAGGCAGATGCCCGTAATATTGCAAAGGGTATCGAGTCCGACATGGATATGGATCTTCGCAGCATCGGTATTGGTATCGTAGACTTCAAGATCAACAGCTTCAACTATCCGGAAGAGATCCGCAAGATGCAGGAGAAGGCAGCAGCACAAGCGATGGTTGGCGATGTAGGAAAGTACAACCAGATCGCATTTGCAGACTCCATGTCCAACGGTACCGGCGGTGGCGGCGGAAATGCGGCAGGCATGGCGCAGGCTATGGTAGGTGCACAGATGGGTATGGCTATGGGTCAGCAGATGATGTCCGGTATGGGCATGGGACAGCAACCGATGCAAGGTCAGCCGATGCAAGGCCAGCCGGCAGCAGGCGGAGCAGTTCCGAAGTTCTGCCCGAATTGCGGTACACCTACAAACGGTGCAAACTTCTGCAGCAACTGTGGTACGAAGTTAGCATAGACTAATCAAAGATCACATTGTATAATGTATAAGCACTTAAAAGTACCGGGTGTAAGCTCGGTACTTTTTTCTGATATTATCCCGAAAGGAACAAGGCTATGAATCGTTTGGATCAGTTAAACACAGAACAAAAGGAAGCGGTGATCGCTACGGAAGGACCGGTATTGATCCTTGCCGGCGCGGGCAGCGGTAAGACCAGAGTGCTCACACATCGCATCGCTTATCTGATCGAGGAAAAGGGCGTGGATCCATGGAACATCATGGCCATTACGTTTACGAACAAAGCTGCGGCCGAGATGCGCGAACGCGTCAATTCCATGGTCGAGGACGGTGCGGGTGCCGTGTGGGTGTCCACCTTCCATTCTTCGTGTGTACGTATGCTGCGCCGCTATGCAAATACGGTCGGATACGACACTTCTTTTACCATATATGATACGGATGACTCGAAATCCGTGATGAAGGATGTGTGCAAGCGGTTAAACATCGACACCAAGAAGTTAAAGGAACGCACGATCTTAAACCAGATATCCTCCGCCAAAAACGAAGGGATCGGACCGGACGAATATGAGGCAACGGCGGGCGGCAGCTACAATACCGCCTTGGTCGCAAAGGCCTATAAGGAATATCAGATCACCTTGAAAAAGAACAACGCCATGGACTTTGACGATCTGTTGGTCAATGCGGTAAAGATGCTTAAAGAACATGCGGAGGTTTTGGAGTATTATCAGAACCGCCTGCATTACATCATGGTGGATGAGTATCAGGATACCAACAGCATTCAGTTTGAGTTCGTCCGTTTGCTGGCCGGAAAGAATAAAAACCTCTGTGTTGTGGGTGATGACGATCAGTCCATTTACAAATTCCGTGGGGCGAACATTTATAATATACTGAATTTTGAAAAGTATTTCCCGAATGCGATGGTTGTGAAACTGGAGCAGAATTACCGCAGTACCCAGAATATTCTGGATGCGGCGAATGCCGTGATCGCGAACAACCGGGGCAGAAAGGAAAAGGCGCTGTGGACGTCGGAGGATAGCGGCAATCTTTTGCATTTCCGCCAGTTCGATACGGCGGTCGAAGAGGCGGAGTTTATCGCAAGGGATGTTGCGTCAAAGAAGCGCAGTGCGGTTGCGGATTACAGTGATTGTGCGGTGCTGTATCGTACGAATATGCAGTCCCGTTTGCTGGAAGAGCAGTTCATCCGTGTGGGCATTCCCTACAATGTCGTGGGTGGCGTAAACTTTTATTCCAGACGTGAGATCAAGGATATCCTGGCATATTTAAAGACCATCGATAACGGCTTGGATGATCTTGCCGTAAAGAGGATCATCAATGTGCCCAGGCGCGGCATCGGCGGCACGACCATTGAGAAGGTGCAGCAATATGCCGATGAACATGATCTGAGTTTCTTCGATGCATTAAACGATCCGTTCATGGTTTCAGCTCTGGGACGCAGTGGCAATAAGTTAAATCCTTTCGTGACGATGATCCAAGTCTTTCGGGCAAAGGCAAAAACCTATTCGTTAAGTGAGCTGGTAAAGGATGT
>JAILOQ010000060.1 GCA_024690725.1 Lachnospiraceae bacterium | reverse complement strand
ACCGGACATTCCCGCTTCCCGATCGGGTTCTTTTCCAGCGCCTTATTGTAGGCCGCGATCGCCTTGTCGTACTGCTCGTTCTGATAGTAGACATTGCCCAGATTGTAATAGGGAAGGAACGACTCGAAAAGATTGAACTTTGTCAGAGACAACGGCTTATCCGGCTCGTAGATCTCCGCCTCGTAATCGTTTAAGAACGATTCGTTGATGAAATAGCGCACACCGAAATAGAGTCCCGTAAGCAAAAGGAGCACGCAAACAACATCCACGACGATCATGGTCTTCTTCGCGTCTTTTCTCTGCAAGATCTGAAATTCGGTCAGTTTTTCCTGATTCATAATAAACCCTTTCGGTTTTTACAGTCCGTAAGCGCTGCTTACAGTTTTCTTCTCGTAATAAATATCACTGCTTCCCACAAGAGAAGGAATAAAAGCGGATAGCAGAAGTAGAAGTACACATCCTCGTAATCCACCGCCTTTTCGTTTTGCTCGATGGAAACCGTGGAGCCCGACTTGATCCCGCTTAACAGATAGGAGGCCGACTCCGTCGTGTTATTTCTTTCATAGGTCAGATCCATGTCCTTGGCCAGCTGATTTAAGTTCTTTTCATCGATCTTGGAGATCGCATAGTCGCCCGTTGTGGGATCCGTGACCATCTGTTTATAGTTGCCGACTACCATGGTCGATCCTTTTTCCGTACCGAAGCCCAGGACCGCGCCGCCGTCGATGTAGTGTTCCAACTCGGAAAAAGAACGTAAGGGTGCATCATCCTGGGTGATCTCACCGTCGGAGAGGAAGAAGACGATGGTCGTTCGTCCCTCCTTCTTTGACGAGGATTCCAGTAAGGCCTGCATATCGTCATACGGCACATTTAAGGAGCTTCCCTTTGCATAGTCCAGATCCGGAGCCTTGATCGTCTCCAAGGCATCGGTAACGTTTCTGGTATCCATTGTAAACGGTGCCAGGATCTGCGAACGGTTATCGAAACGGATCAGTGCAAAGTTAGACCCGTCTAACTCCTTCATGATGTAGGAGCAGGTAGCCTTTGCTAACTCGATACGTGTGTCCCCGCCTTCCGCATCATCCGCCCACATACTGATCGTGGTGTCCAAAACGAAGAGCACGTCTAAGTTCTTCATTTCCATGTCGACGTTGTAATGCTTCGTCATGGGACGCATCAGCATGGCGACGATCAGTGCGAGGATCAAGAGCCAGCGGAGGCTCGCCAGGAGCTTATATGCAATTGAGTCTTTTCTTTTCCAGATGGCGATGAGTAAGAGCAGGAAGATCAGTACCCCTGCGATCACCGATATCTCCATCGGAATGATAGGTCTTGTGATCATAACAGTAAAATGATTCCAATCATTAATAATATGACAAGGCAGATGCTAAGGACGATCAGGTAAACCACAGGCTGATCCACAACCTTGGTGATCGTCGTTTCCTGCACTTCCATTGCTTCCTGATTCTGGATATTGTCCAGGATGTCGCTGACCGTCATATGGTCGCTGACTTCGTAGAACTTTCCACCCGTGCGCTCCATGGCTTCTTTAAAGCCTTTGCGCGCCGTGGTATACGGAACGCTCGCTTCCACGTAATACTTCGCCTCGGAAGGGAAGAGTCCGAAGAGCGTAACGTCATGCTTTGCACAAAGCTCGGAGGCTTCTTTCAGTTCCACGATCGGACGGCGGAGCTCTTCCTGAGAGTTATCCGAACTCATGATGATGATCCTGGTCCTGGCTTCGTCATTGATCTGCGGGAAGGAGTAGAGTGCTGCCGATAAGCCTTCACCGATCAGGGAGCTCCCCTTGGTGGTGTTGTTGATCAGCGTTCCCGCATCGTAGTAATCCAGTTCTTCCAAAAGCTCATAGTAGCGGTTCTCGTCGATCTCATACATGTACTTGCCGTCATAGCCCTTCATGTATTCGTCCTGGAGCACAAAGTATTGTTCCAGATCTTCTAACTTTTGAATGACAAAGTCGTAATCGTCCGTCATCGGAACGTAGAGAACGGAGGAGGTGTTAAAGATCGTGATGCCTACGCGGTCTCCGTCCAAGCCCTTTACCACTTCCTGCATCTTCTCGGTGAGCGCTAAGTTTGTCTCATACAGAGAATAGGAAACATCCAGGCAGAGGAAGATGTCGCGTTTCTTTGTCCCGTTGGACACGGTCTCCGTTTTGGAAGGGCGCGCCAAAAGAACGAGCGTCATGATGAGCGCGACGGCCAAAACCGTTTCCATCACGATGGCGGTTACCCTGCGGACGCGGAAATACCGGCGAAACTCCGGCGTATCTTTTAACATCCCGGTGTTGGCCACACGATGTCCCTTGCGGTATTTAGTTTTGCGCTTCCAGATATGCAGGCCGATGAAAAGAAGGAGCAGCACCGGGATTCCCACATAGAGGAAGATGGGATGTTTTAAAACCATGTTTGTATCATCCTTCTGGTTTTTTGGAGCGATTTCTCGCAATTAGGATTGGCGGAGCGGGCAAATTCCGGCTCGTAGTAATCCTGTACGAGATTCGTCAAAACGGGCATATTTAAGGCCCGGATCTCATTTAACGTATATTTTTGTACCTTGATGCCGGTTGCTTCATAGGTGAACATGCGGATCAGGTTACTGAGCTGTATGTAAAGGTCACGCGTTCCGATCTTTCCTGCCTGAAAGCGGCCTTCGAGAGCATTCAGGCGGCGCATGTATTTTGCCTTGATCTTCGGAATGTCACGCGGCGGAGGCGGAACCACCTTCGGCGGCTTCGGTCCGTGCAGTGCTTCGCGCAAACGGATGCGGTAGAAAACCTGCAAAAAGATCAGTGCCGCGATCAAAACGAAAGCCAGTATGATCCAGATCGGCCAATATGAAACTGCATTTTGTAATTCAACCGTAGTTTGCATGCGAATGTTTCTCCAACAGATTCACGATGGAATCAATGATATCGTCTTCTTTTTTGATGGTCTCCATGTTCATGCGGTATCTGCGACAGCGTTCGCTCATCGCACCGACGACCTCGCCGCGTTTCGTCCGCTCCAGGGCGCGCAAGAGTCTGTTGGACCCGAGATAATCGTCCACGTAGCGGTTTTCGTCCATGTCGAAGGCATGGCCGGAGGTGTAATACGCATCGTCGATATTGAAAACGAAGACATCGTTGTTGATGGTAAGCTTAGCCAAAAGCTCATCATCCAAGGTATCGAGCCCCGCAAAGTCCGTGATCACGAAGATCATCATGTGCTTGCGGATGTGCTCTAAGGCATAGGTCATTAACATCTTCAGAGTATACGGGCTTTCCTCCCGAAACAGTTTGAAGCTGTCAACGTCCCGCTCGTAAAAAGAAAGGCATTTTTGCAAATGCGTCATGCCCGACTGGAAATTGACAAAGTCGATCTCGTCGCTCGACATGCTCAAGAATGCGATGTCGTCTCCGTGGCGGTCGATGATATAGCCCGTTGCCGCAAGGCAGTTTAAGGCCAGATCCTTTTTGGGCTCGCCCGCAGAGGAGTCCGCGAGCATCTTCAGTCCGGAATCGGCGATGAAGAGCACGTTGTGCTTTTTGTCCGCAACGTAGCGGCGCACCAGCGTCTTTCCCGCTTTGGACGAGGACTTCCAGTCGATGTCGCGCACACTGTCTTCCTGCGAATATTCCTTCAGATCGTCAAACTCCAGGCTTCGTCCGCGGTAGATCGAGCGAAACTCACCGTCTAAAAGGTTTGACGTGACACGCGTCGTATGAAGTTGTATTTCGGCCTGAATCTTGGCCAGGTAATCATAGTTCATAGTTTACGGAGTCTGAATCGTGTTTACGAGCTTATCGATGATATCTTCTACCGGAACGTCATCTGCGATCGCGGAGAAGTTTAACTGGATCCTGTGGCGCAGCACCGGATGGCGCATCATCTTTACATCATCCGGGATGACATACGCACGGCCCTGCATCAGCGCAACGGCCTTTGCGATCTTCATGAATGCGATCGAAGCACGCGGGGAAGCCCCCATCTGTACGTACTTGGCGTCGGAAGCGGGTAAGACTTTATCCGCATGACGCGTTGCATCCGTGATATAGGAAATATACTGCTTAATGGATTTATCGACGTATACCTTTTCCGCGATGTCCTGCACCTTGTCGACATCCTCGATGGTAAGAACCGGAGGGATCTTCTTGAAGGCATGGGACTCGATGCGGTCCAAAATCTGTGTTTCCTCTTCCGGCGTCGGATATGTAATGGTTTCTTTGATCAGGAAACGGTCCGTCTGGGCTTCGGAAAGAAGATAGGTTCCCTCCTGCTCGATCGGGTTCTGCGTTGCGATCACGATGAAGACATCGCCCGGCATATGATAGGTCTCGCCGCCGATCGTAACCTGACGCTCCTGCATGGCCTCGAGCATCGCACTCTGTGTCTTTGCGGAGGAACGGTTGATCTCGTCCATCAGGACAAAGTTCGCGAAGACCGGTCCCAGCATCGTGTCAAACGAAGCCGTTGTCGCATTGTAGATCTGCGAGCCGATGATATCGCTCGGGAGCAGATCCGGCGTACACTGAATACGGGAGAACTTTCCGTTTACCGCATCCGATACGGTCTTTGCGGCCGTGGTCTTTGCAAGACCGGGCACCGATTCGATCAGGATATGGCCGTCCGCGATGATCGCAGCGATCAGGGCGAAACGCAGGTTCTTTTGCCCGACAACCTTTCCGTCATAATAATCAAAAAGCTTCTTGATCACACCCTGAGAGTACTTGAATTCCTCCTTTGTGATCCCCTCGCCGACGCCCGCAGGCTGTGCGAAACGCTGTGTTTGCATCGTTTGATTCGTATCCATGGTGAATTCCTTTCTTATCATGAAAAATATCTGATTTTACAAATTCGTTCCCATTATATCACATTCCTTTACGCAGTAAAATACAGGAATGATTTCTTTCCGCACCCGTCCCCACATGGGAAAAGAAGGTACATCTCTTGCGAAAATCCCTTAAAAAAAGTATGATGAGTATGTCGCAAAAATTGCAGTCAACAATAAGGAGAAAACTATGGCGGGCAACAGACCTCAAGGCAGAGAAAAACATGTCACAAGCGGTGGCAGCGGTGTAAATAAACGCGGAGACGGACTCGGCACCGGACCGGTAGGAGCCGGCGGATACGGCGCAAAGGGATCGAGCGGAAGGAAACGGGCGGCCGTAACAGGCGGTATCAGTGCTCCGGTGCTCATCTTTATCATTGTGTTCTATCTGATCGCAAATAAGGGCGCGGGCAGTTCCGGAAGCTCCAACTACAGCCAGTACACGGATTCTTATACGAGTACCCAGACGGTTGGGACGAGCGAAGCGACCAGTACCCAGCAGGTGGATACATCCGTGGCGAGCGGTGCCAGAGATAAGCGCACCGAGATCATCGGAAACGGCGAAGACGTGATGACGATGATGGTCTATATGTGCGGTACCGACTTGGAGAGCAAAAACGGTATGGCATCGGCGGATCTGCAGGAAATGGCGCAGGCCGATATCGGTGAGAATGTAAACATCATCATCTACACCGGTGGTTGTGCGGGATGGCGCACACAGGGCATCAGCAATTCCGTGAATCAGATCTATCAGCTGCAAAACGGCAACTTAAAGCGACTGGTGGAAGATGACGGCGCAAAGCCCATGACGGATCCGAATACGCTTTCTTCATTTATCAAATATGCGGCGAAAAACTATCCGGCAAACCGTTATGCTTTGATCTTCTGGGATCATGGCGGAGGAAGTGTGAGCGGTTACGGATATGACGAGAAATACAAAAGTTCCGGTTCCATGGGACTCGGCGGGATCCGTCAGGCTCTGGAAAACGGTGGCGTGACCTATGATTTTATCGGCTTTGACGCCTGCCTTATGGCGACGGCGGAGACGGCGCTCATGCTTGACGATTATGCCGATTATCTCATCGCAAGCGAGGAGACCGAGCCCGGTATCGGCTGGTATTACACGACCTGGCTCAACAAGCTCGGTGCCAATCCTTCCATGCCGACGACCGAGATCGGAAAGAACATCATCGACGGCTTTACCGATGCCTGCGCACAGCGTGTGGCGGGACAGAAGACCACGCTGTCTCTTATCGACCTTGCGGAATTCGCACATACCGTGCCGGATAAGCTTTCCGCTTTCTCCGGTTCCGTAAGCGGCCTGATCGAAGAAAAGGATTATAAGACCGTCAGTGATGCCAGATATTCAACGAGGGAATTTGCCACAAGTTCCAAGATCGATCAGGTCGATCTGGTGGATCTTTCGACCAAGATGGGAACAGAGGAAGGCAAAGAGTTAGCAGAGGCTATCAAGGGAGCCGTAAAGTACAACCGTACCTCTTCCAATATGACGAATGCGTACGGTGTGTCGATCTACTTCCCTTATAAGAGAACGAGTTATGTCGATACCGCGGTAAAGACGTACGATCAGATCGGTATGGACGATGAATACAGCAAATGTATCAAGGCCTTCGCGGCACTTGAGACGAGCGGACAGGTTTCCACGGGCGGAACCGCAAATCCTTTGGAAGCTCTGACCGGAAGCCTTAGCGGCGGCGGATCGTCATTGACATCGAGCCTTGCATCCGCGGCGCTTACCGCATTCCTAAGTAACCGCTCGAGCGTGGACGGACTCGACAGAGCCAATACGGACTTTATGGAAGATAACCTTCTTTCTACCGATGAGACCGCAGAGTACATTGCGATGAACCACTTCGATGAAGGAAGCCTTGTCTGGACGGAGAATGCCGAAGGTAAACAGGTCATCGCACTTTCCGAAGAGCAGTGGGACATGGTCCATATGATGGAGCTCAACATGTTCTACGATGACGGCGAAGGCTATGTGGACCTCGGTACGGATAATGTCTTTGATTATGATGAAGAGGGAAATCTGTTGGCACCGACCGACAGAACCTGGCTTGCGATCAATGGTCAGGTCGTGGCTTACTACTATCTCGATACGACCGAGACCGATGACGGTTATGTGATCACGGGACGTGTGCCCTGCTACTTGAACGGGACGGAGCGCGTGAATCTGATCCTGGTCTTCGATGAAGAGCATCCTTACGGTTACATTGCGGGTGCGACGACGGACTACGTGGACGGTGAGACCGATACCGTGGCCAAGAGCATGACCGAGCTTTCGGTGGGCGATACGCTGGATTTTGTCTGCGATTACTATACGTATGATGAGGAATATCAGGACAGCTACTTCCTCGGCGATACGCTGACCGTAACGGAAGAGATGGAGATCAGCAACGTCGATGTCGGTTCCGGACCGGTGCGCGTCATGTATAAGTTCTCCGATATTTACAACCAGAACTATTGGACACCGGCGCTCATCATCGAGTAATTTGAGATTTTGTGTCACAATGAAAGGTTTTGTGCTATAATGTATGCGGTTATGGCGCAAATAGGGCATTACATATAAGAAAGGGTTACCTATGGCTAACAAAGAGATTAAGATCGGCGACTATGTCATCAATGAGAAAAGCCGCCCCTTCATGATCGCGGAGATCGGGATCAACCACAACGGCGATATCAATATCGCGAAGAAGTTGATCGATGCGGCAAATGCGACCGGATGGCATTCGGTGAAGTTTCAGAAGAGAACCCCGGAGCTTGCGGTTCCGGAGGCGCAAAAGAGTAAGCCGCGTGAAACTCCCTGGGGTACGATGACGTATCTGGAATACAAGTACAGAGTGGAGTTTGAACAGCCCGAATATGACGTGATCGACGCATATTGCAAGGACAAGGGCATGAGCTGGAGTGCATCTCCGTGGGATATGCCGAGTTTGGAGTTTTTGTTAAAGTATGATGTTCCGTATTTGAAGATCGCAAGTGCCAGCAACGGCAGAGACGAGATGATCGCGGAAGCGGCCAAGAGCGGAAAGCCCATCATTCTTTCCACAGGTATGACGACGATGGAAGAGATCGACCATGCCGTCGAAGTATTGGAAAAGAACGGTCACGGCGATTACATTCTGATGCATACGAATTCCGCTTATCCGGCGCCGACGAAGGATCTCAATCTTCGTATGATCGAGACCTTGCGGGATCGCTTTGATTGTCTGGTGGGATACTCCGGACATGAGGCGAATATCGAGCCTACGATCGCAGCGGTCGTACTCGGCGCATGCTGCGTGGAGCGTCACGTAACGCTTTCCCATGAGATGTGGGGATCGGACCAGAAGGCCAGCCTGGAGGTCAATGCGATGGATATGTTAAATAAGCGTATCACCACCGTATTCGAGGCACTCGGCGACGGTGTGAAGTACATGTCCGAAAGCGAAGCAAAGCAGAGAGAAAAATTACGTACGGTATAGTTCTCAAGAAGACTTACATATAAAGATCTGGATATTTAGGAGGAAAACAAACAATGAGTGAAACCGAAACAAAACAGGGCGGATGGCGCACAAATAAGTGGATCCGCGCCGCTATTCCGGCATTACTGCTTCACTGCAGTATCGGTACCGTGTACTGCTGGAGTGTATTCAGCCAGGAGATCGCCGATTACATCGGATTTGAGCGAAGCGCCGTAGAGTGGGCATTCAGCTTTGCCATCTTTTTCCTTGGTATGTCGGCAGCCTTTTTAGGAAATGTCGTAGAGAGAGACATCCATAAGTCTTCCCTCATCGCGACGATCTGCTTCTCCGTCGGTATGGCGCTTACCGGTGTATTCATCTGGTACGGTGGCGGACATCAGCACAGCATGCTGGCACTGATCGGTATTTATTTAAGCTATGGATTTATCATGGGCGTCGGCCTCGGAACAGGTTATCTGTCCCCGGTAAAGACTTTGATGCTTTGGTTCCAGGATAATAAGGGACTTGCAACCGGACTTGCCGTAGCAGGTTTCGGTGCCGCTAAGGCGATCGCATCCCCGATCATGACCAAGCTCCTTGCAGCATTCCCGGACGGAAGCGGTATCTATAAGATGTTCTGGATCCTGGCAGCCGCGTATTTTGTAATGATGTTTGTCGGTCATCTCATTTTGAAGAAGCCCGAAGGCTGGCATGAGGCAGGCGCCGGAGAAAAGAAACCTTCCACTTTGGAGGTTATCAAGTCCAAGCCCATCAGCAACTACATCGGTATCTGGGTTATGTTCTACATCAACATCACCTGCGGTCTGGCTTTGATCTCTCAGGAGAAGGCCATCGTAAAATGTATCGGACTCGTTGCTTTTGCGGGTGTCATCTCATCCATCTCCGCGATCTTCAATGCGGGCGGACGTTTGGGATTCTCCACCTGGGCTGATTATCAGAAAGACAGAAACACGATCTACAAGATCATCTTCATCTTATCCATCGTATGTACCGCACTCGTTATGATCACGGGCGGTATCAAGAATGGCGAAGGAAACACGATGCTGATCGTTTTGACACTTGCTTTGATCTTCGTGGTAAACGCAGGATACGGCGGAGGCTTCTCCAACGTACCGACCTTGTTATCCGACCATTACGGCATGGGCTCCATCAGTGCGATCCACGGTATCACCTTATCCGCATGGGCATTTGCCGGTCTTACCGGTAACCAGGTTGCGACCTACATCGTAAATCATACCGGCGAGTTCATCGAGCACGGTACGGATGCCGCAGGTAACGTGATCAAGATCAACCCCGTGGGATATCAGAACGTATTGTATTTCACATTGATCATGTATATCATCGCTTTGGTTCTCTGCTTTGCACTCGTAAGACCGAGTGGAAAGGCAGCGGCAGAAAAAGCAGCCAAGTAATATCAGACGGACAATGGTGCCCCGGTTAGCCGGGGCACTTTTTGCGTAACGCCCCGCTTCGCATGTAAAAACCCGTAAACTGCGATAGTATTCACATCGAGAAAAAACTTTGATAAAATAAAACCATGTATCAGGATCAGAAGCAAAACTTTATGCAAAACTTCATATTGTTCGTTACGGACCTGGTCAGCATCAGCGTTTCCTATACACTCGCGATCCTGACCAGGCATATCGTAAAGGACTTTCATCGCAATCCCGAGTACTATCTTTTGGTACTCTTTTTTGCGGTTATTTTGTGTTTGCTTTCCTACCTGCTCCTTAATTGGAATTCCGGTTTCATGACGCGCTCGCCCTTGGCGGAAGTCTTCTTTGTCTTCAAGTATGATTTCACGCTCGGTGCGGGGCTTGGTCTGTTTCTGTTCTTCACCCAGAAGGCACAGGACTTCTCGCGTCTGGCCTTCGCGTATTTTTTGATCTACAACTTTCTGTTTACCTACGTGCTGCATTTATTGGTCCGGAAGGCACTGACCGGTATTTATATGCGCTCGGCCTCTTCCAATAAGATGCTCGTTGTAACGCAGGAAGCGTATCGCGATACGATTTTGGAAAAGCTTAAGACAGCGGCGGAGTGGAGCCATGAGCTTACGGGTGTGGTGCTGTGGGATACGAACGCAGCAGGGACTGATGCAGAGAATACTACAGAGGACCCGGACAAAGAAGGACACCATGAGATCCCCGTGGTTGCGACACAGGACGATTTTTACGAAAAGCTGCAGGAACTGGTGGTGGACGAGGTCTTTATCTACCTTCCCAACCATAAGACGAAGGAGCTTCAGGGCCTGATCGAGAAGCTGGAGTTAGCCGGTGTTAACGTAAGGCTCAACGTCGATGACCTGAATCACTTGATCGCAAGCCGCGGTGCGGAGAATTTCGCGGGCATGACGGTACTGACCTACGAGGCGGTACAATACAATTTCCACATGGAGATCATCAAACGCCTGATGGATATCGCGGGATCTTTGATCGGCATGGCGATCACCATCATCCTTACGCCGTTTTTGGCACTTGCCATAAAGATAGATTCCAAGGGACCTGTCTTTTACAAGCAAAAACGTGTCGGCAAAAGCGGAAGGGAATTCTACATTTGGAAGTTTCGGTCCATGCGTGCGGACGCCGATGCGCATCGAAAGGAGTTGGCGGATGCAAACGAAATGAAGGGACCGATGTTCAAGGTGGAAAACGATCCCAGGGTGACGAAGGTCGGCGCTTTCTTGCGGCGCACCAGCCTGGATGAATTTCCGCAGTTTTTCAATGTGTTTGCGGGGCAGATGAGTCTGGTCGGTACCAGACCGCCGATCCCGGAGGAGTATGCAAAGTATAAGCTTGCATACCGAAGAAGAATGAGTATCAAGCCCGGCATTACCGGACTTTGGCAGGTCAGCGGCAGAAGCGACATCACGGATTTTGAAGAAGTCCTGCGGCTGGATCTGCAGTATATCGATCACTGGAGTCTGGGACTGGATCTTCGCATCATCTTACAGACCATCGTCGTTATCTTTAGCGGAAGAGGGGCGAAGTAACGTGCTTGGCAGAAAAGCAAAAATCTTAACATTTATTGCGGGAACCGTTTTTTTCACGGTACTTGCATTGGCGATCCTGACCCATGTATTGGAGCGCAAGAACAGCGATGAGAAGTACGCGGATTTCTTTTCTCAGGAAGAGGATTTCGACGTGCTGTTTTTGGGAACGAGCCACGTGATCAACGGCGTTTTCCCGATGGAGATGTGGGGGGATCACGGCATTGTCTCTTACAATATCGCGGGCCACGCGAATAAACTTCCGGTGACCTACTGGACCATGATCAATGCACTCGATTATACGGAACCCAAGCTTGTTGTGATCGACTGCTTAAAGATCCCGGATGAGATCAAGACCAATGAAAACCTGAATTATCTGCATCTTTCCATGGATGCGTTTCCTTTGTCGGTGCACAAGGCAGAGGCCGTGCACGATCTTTTGGACGATCCGTATATGCCCGCGCATCTAAAGCAGTTTGACGGAAAGTATGACTTATCCGAGCGCACAGCCATGCGTTTTCTTTGGAATTTTTCCATTTATCATGCAAGGTGGAATAAGTTAAACGATAAGGACACCGTCTTCGATGAAAAGTATGAAAAGGGTGCAGAGTCCAGGATCGGTGTGTCGCAGACCGGGGAAAGTGTCAGTACAAATGAGATCTTCGCCGGTGAGACGACGGGTGTTCGTTACTTGAAGAAGATGTTAAAAGAATGCGAGAAGCGCGACATTGAGGTGTTGCTCACCTACCTTCCGTATCCCGCCGAAGAAGAGGATTATGCCGCCGCAAACCGCATGGAAGAGTTAGCGGATGCTTACAATGTGAGGAGCATTAACTTTTTGAAGGAAGACATCGTCGATCCGGAGACGGATTATTACGATGAACATTCCCATTTAAATCCCTCCGGGGCAAAGAAGGTCAGTGCGTACCTTTCGGATTACATCACAAATTACTACGATATTCCCGACAGAAGAGAGGATCCCGCATATGTGCAGTGGGATACGGATTATGAGGAATACTGCGATTACAAAGAAGAGACGCTGGTAAAGCAGGAGAAACTGGATACATATCTGATGCTCCTTGCGGATGATGATTATGAGATCAATGTGCAGGTGAACGACCCGATCATTTATACCTCCGAAAAGTATTC
>JAILOQ010000049.1 GCA_024690725.1 Lachnospiraceae bacterium | reverse complement strand
GCTTCCGCACTGACTCTCTCACCGTCATTTACCGTAGGCCGGATGCCGATGTTGATAACAGCATCAAATGTTCTTTGTCCGGAACCATCTTTGGAATCCCGAAGAACTGCCTTACCGTAATAAACGCCGAACGGAGGCAAAAACTTATCGTCTTCCGGATACAGATTTGCCGTCGGCATATCGAGGGTACGACCGAGTTTCTTGCCTTCCCCTACATTCCCGAAGAGACTGTAGGGACGTCCCAAAAGCTGAGCACAAGCTTCCATATCCCCTTGTGCGACGAGATCTCTGACCAAGGTGGAACTGATCTCAATCCCGTTCCAGGTCAGTTTCGGAATGATGCGCAAAGAAAACCCCGGACGTTTGCTCATCGACATAAGCAATTCTTTGTTACCACGCCCCTTGGCACCAAAACTTACATCCTCTCCCGCAACCAAAAGCTTCATATGGAGCTTGTCCAAAAGGAAAGACTTCACATACTCTTCCGGCTCCACAGCGGCTGTTTTATCGTAAAACGGATATTCAACGTAATAATCCACGCCGAGCCTCTCCATAAAACGGCGTTTCTCCGTAACGGTCGCAAGTTCCGGCTGAACCGTTCCGCTAAAATAAGTCGAAGGACTTGGATTAAACGTAAAAACAACGGTTTTTAAACCCTTCTTTTTCCCGGCCATCAGTTCGTCAAAGACCGCCTTATGCCCGCGGTGGAATCCGTCAAACTTTCCGATCGCAACAGCCGTAGGCTCTTCAATATGAAATTCCGTGGTATTTTCGATTATGATCATATTTTTTCCGGCAAAAACATCTTATAGGGTTTCAGCCGGTCCTCTTCACATGTGTATAAGCCGTAAAACGCACCGTTTGCATGATACATGCGATACAGCTGTCCGGGAGAAAACGCATCGGATCCTGTCGTCTTAGTTTCCGTCATACGTTCCTGCTTTGATCGAACAAAACCTTCGTCCCCTGCGGGCACGCTTCTTACCTCGTCAAAGAACACGATATTCCCGTTTTCCAGTTTTCCCACAGCCTCCGGTACTACCGTAAGGGCGGGCGCATCGGCATAAATATCATCGACCTTCATTACGATCTCCGACAATCTGCCCGCGTCGCGCAAGGCTTCGATCTCATCCAAGGTCTTTGCCTTATCGATCGTAAAAACGCCGACACGGATACGCTTTAACTCTTCCATACAACCACCGCAGCCAAGTGCTTCACCGATATCTTCGCAAAGCGTACGGATATAGGTTCCCTTTGAACAGGACACACGGATGGTAATGCGGGGACCGTCGATCGCAAGAATGTCGATCGCATCGATATGGATCGATCTCGCTTTCCGCTCCACTTCTATGCCTTTTCTGGCCAGTTCGTAGAGTTTTTGTCCGTTCACCTTCAAAGCGGAATACATCGGCGGTACCTGCATGGAATCGCCGACAAACGAAGCGATCGCCTTTCGGATCTCATCTTCGGAGCAGGTCACTTCTTTTTCTTCCAATACGGTTCCCGTCATATCCTGCGTATCCGTCTTTACGCCAAGCAAAAGAACGGCTTCGTACGCTTTATCGTGATCGGTCAAAAGATCACAGAGCTTCGTGGCATTTCCGAGACATACCGGTAATACTCCGGTCGCATTGGGATCCAATGTCCCCGTATGACCGATCTTTTTCTGTTTACAAATCCCACGAAGTTTTGCAACAACATCGTGGGATGTAAAATCTTTTTCCTTATTAACGATCATCACGCCATGGATCATACTAATAATTCCTCTGTCGTATTTGCTTCGACACATGCAAACAAACGCTGCATCGTCCCTTCACTCACATCCGGAAGATTACAGCCGCTGGCTCTGGTATGTCCGCCGCCGTTAAAGGCTTCCGCAACCTTGCTCACATCCACGTGACCGCTGCTGCGAAGACTTACCTTGAAATCTCCCTTCGGCATCTGGCGGATCAGGGCGGAACTCTTCACGCCTTTGGTATAACGGAGCATATTGGCTACGCTTTCAAAATCGTTTTGGCCGACACCGATGCGCTTCATATCTTCCTGTGTATAGATGATATAACAAAAATCACCGTCAAGCGCAAACTTGCAATCCATAAGAGCGATCCCGAGCGCGTGATTTTGCTCGATCGTCTTTTCGTAAAACACATGGTCGATCAAGGCGGAAAAATCAAAGCCGTACTCGATCAGATCGGCGGCTACGCGCAATGTGGACGGATTGGTATTGGAAAACTGGAACACGCCCGTATCCGTCACCATTCCGGTATAGATCGTCTGCGCCAGATCGCGGTCCATGTACATTCCGTTCGGATCTGCCTGATGGATCAGGTTATACACAAGTTCGCATGCCGAACTTGCTTCCGGAACGATATAAAGATAATCACCGATCCCGGGATTGCTGACATGGTGATCCACGTTTACCTTCTGTCTTGCATTCTCAAAATATGAGATTGCCTCGCCGACACGTGCTGCCACAGGCGTCGTATCCACGATGAAATACACATCGTAGATCATATCTTCCTTCGGCGCATGCGTCTCGTTTCTGGTCTCCCCGGCTGCCGGAAATGTCAAGATCTCCGATACGCCCGGAATATCCGAAAAGACATCCGCGGGCTTTTCCATCCTCACATCGATCCGTTTATTCGGAAAGACGCGCTTAAGAAACGTACGAAGTGCCTGCGTGGAGCCGACCGCATCGCCGTCCGGTTTGATATGCGCGCTGATCCCGATCGTCTCAGCATTTTCACACAACGTAATTAAATTAATCATCTTCCCCTATCACCTCACGAATCTTCTTTGACATGGAGACACCGTAAGCAATGGAGTCATCCATGATGAACGTTAGTTGCGGTGTGTTTCTCAGATTCAGTTCTTTGGCCAAGCGGTTACGGATAAATCCTTCCGCGCTCTTGATCCCTTCGAGACATCTGGCCTGTTCCTCGGCATCGCCGTAAGAGCTGATCCATACCTTTCCTGTCTTAAGATCCGGAGATATCTGCACATCGACCACGCTGGTCAGCATGCCGACTCTCGGATCCTTTAATTCGCGAATGATCTCGGCGAGCACTTTCATGACCTCGCTGTTGACCCTTGTGTTTTTTACACTGTTCTTTCTCATATTTCTTACCTGTAAGCGAGTCAGTACCGGTGCTCCTTATCTGGGCACCTCTACCATGATATATGCCTCTACGACATCGCCTTCCTGCATCTGATCGAAGCCTTCGAATACAAGACCGCATTCGAAACCTTCTTTGACTTCTTTTACATCATCCTTAAAGCGCTTCAAGCTGGCAAGTTCACCTTCGTAAATCTGCTCGCCTTCCCGACTGATACGGATCTTGCAATTACGCTCAAAATGACCGTCCAAAACGTAGGAACCTGCAATATTACCGATCGCGGATGCCTTGAAGATCTGGCGTACTTCCGCATGGCCGATCACCTTCTCCTCGAATACCGGATCCAACAGACCCTTCATCGCAGCTTCCACATCTTCGATCGCCTGGTAAATAACCTTATACAAGCGGATATCCACGCCTTCCGTCTCAGATGCGGCCTTTGCCTGTGCATCGGGACGAACGTTAAATCCGATGATGATCGCATCGGAAGCGGAGGCTAAGATAACATCGGATTCGTTGATGGCACCTACACCGCCGTGGATACATTTTACCAAAACTTCATCGTTGGAAAGCTTCATAAGAGAAGTCTTTACGGCTTCGACGGAACCTTGTACATCCGCCTTTACGATGATATTCAATTCCTTCAGGTTTCCTTCCTGAATCTTGGAGAACAGATCGTCCAAAGACATCTTGCTCTTGGTCTCCTCGAGCTTCTTCTCCTTGTTCTGCGCTACGAACGTCTCGGCAAAAGAACGAGCTTCTTTGTCCGAGCTGTGTGCGATGAATACCTCACCGGCTTTCGGGACATCGGAAAGACCTAAGATCTCTACCGGTGTGGAAGGTCTTGCTTCTTTTACCTTCTCGCCCTTGTCGTTGATCATGGCACGTACCTTACCGTGGCTGGCGCCGGCGGAAATAAAGTCTCCGACCTTCAACGTACCCTTTTGTACCAATACGGTAGCAACCGGTCCGCGTCCTCTGTCAAGCTCGGCCTCAATGACAAGACCTCTTGCCTTACGCTTCGGGTTTGCCTTTAACTCAAGGATCTCACTCGTTAAAAGAATGGTCTCCAAAAGATCGTTGATACCCTGACCGCTCTTTGCGGATACCGGAACGAACTCAGTGGTTCCGCCCCAGTCCGAAGGGATCAGTTCATATTCGGTAAGCTCCTGCTTTACTCTGTCGATATTTGCGTTGGGCTTATCGATCTTGTTTACGGCAACGATGATCTCGATCCCTGCAGCCTTGGCATGGTTGATCGCCTCAATGGTCTGCGGCATGACACCGTCATCTGCGGCAACCACCAAAACTGCGATATCCGTGGAATTCGCACCACGCATACGCATTGCGGTAAATGCCTCATGACCCGGTGTATCCAAGAAAGTGATCTTCTCACCGTTGATCTTTACGGTATAAGCACCGATGTGCTGGGTAATACCGCCGGCCTCACGGTCGGTGACATTGGTCTTACGGATCGCATCCAACAGGGATGTCTTACCGTGATCGACGTGACCCATAACGCAGATAACGGGCGGACGCTTCACAAGCTTTGCCTGATCTTCTTCATCCTCTTTCAAAAGTTCTGCGATAACATCGACCTTTTCTTCTTTTTCACAGATGATCTCATAATCGATCGCGATGTTCTCTGCGTCTTCGAAGGATATCTCCTGGTTCACGGTCACCATCTGTCCCAACATAAAGAGCTTCTTAATGATGGCAGAAGGCTGGATCTTCATTTTATCGGCAAGATCCTTAATGGTGATCATATCCGGGATCTTGATAACCTTGATCTCTTCTTCAACCGGCTCTGCTTTCTTTTCGGGCTTGATGAAACGTCCCGCTTTTTGCTGACGGCTCATCTTTGAACCCTTAAAATCGTCATCCTCGTAGATCTGGTCCTTCTTGGAACGGGAGTCACGCTCCTTACCCTGACGACGCTTCTCGTCATCTCTTCTTCTCTCGCCTTCTCTTACGGGCGCGGGCTCTGCTCCGCCCTGGAAGCCTTTATTTGCTCCCGGACGTCGGAAACCGTCAGGCCTCTGTCCTGCAGTTCCTCCCGGATGGCGGTCGTTACGATTAAAATTGCCCCGATTATCGCGGTTACCTTCCCTAGCAGGACCGCGATCTTTGCGATCTTGGCCCCCATTTCTATCAAAGCCGCCTTGTCTGCGGTCATTTTTTCCCTGATTCCTGTCATTCGTTCTTTCATTTGTTCTGTCCGTACGATTCGTATTTCCTGCAGCTGCCGTTTCCGGAGTATTCTGCTTTTGAGCGGGCTCCTGACGCTTTTCCGGTACGCCGAATTCTTCCTCATAACTCGGAAGCGTCGCGGGCTTGATCACCGGCTTCGGCACGGGACGATAAGGCTCATCCTTGGAAAAAGGTCTTCCGCCGTTCGGGCGGTTTCCCTGCGGACGAGACTGACCGCGACTCTGATTTCCGCCGCCGCTTCCGCCTACAATGATGATGCTCTTTTTCTTCTTCGGACGATCCCCTTTCGGACCTTCCTGCTTCGGCGCCTGCGGCTTCGCAGCAGCTTCTTTTGCATGCTCCTCCTTGGCAGGCTCTTTTGCGGGTTCTTTTGCCGGCTCTTTGGCAGGCTCTTTCTTAGCCTCAGCCTTTTCGGACTTTGCCGTTTTTTTCGCTCCGAATGCGGAACGGACAAGCTCCGCTTCCGCTTCTTCCAGACCGCTCATTGCCTTTTTGCCTTCGATTTTATGTTCTTCGAGGAAAGCGATGATCTCTTTGCTTTCCTTTTCCAATTCTTTCGCTATCTCGTGTACTTTAATTTTCGCCATATTCTACCTCCGTATTGCTGATCTGATTCTCAAGACTCCTTGCAAGTCCCGGATCGGTAACCGCGACTGCCACGCGCTGTTCTTTCCCGATGGCTCTTCCCAGTCCGTCCTTATCGCTGTATGTTTTCAGGTCTACCTCATAATATTCACATAGGTTCCGGTAATTCTTTTTGGCATTTTCCGATGCATCACCTGCCGTGATCACCAGATACGCCTGTCCGCTCTTTACGGCCTTTTCCACAGCAAATTCACCGCTGACCACATTCCGGCCTTTTGCCGCAAGTCCCAAAAGATTCAGAACCTTGTCCGGTCTACTCATATTGCTTTGCCTCCGCCTGTAACTTCTCATAAATCTCGGCAGGAACCTTCCCCTTAAATGAACGTTCGAGTCCGCGCTTTTTCAAAGCCATCTCAAAACAGTTCGGATCCTTGCATATATAAGCTCCGCGCCCGTTGATCTTCCCCTTGCCGTCAATGGTAAAAATACCGTCGGCATTTCGTACGATCCTGAGCATTCCCTTTTTTTCTTTCATCTCCCCACAGCCGATACACTGTCTTACAGGAATCTTTTTTTGCATGATAACCTCAAATCATTTACTCTTCGGATGAAGCATCCTCCGCAGCGTCTTCCGTAACCTCTTCGGCAGCTGCTTCCTCGGCATATTCTTCTTCATATGCCTCGTCATATTCTTCATCGTATTCATAATCGTCATCATCCATGTAATCTTCAACACGGAATCCCGGCGCATCCTTCGCCTGGGTCTCAGACTTAATGTCAATCTTATAACCGGTCAAACGAGCCGCAAGTCTTGCGTTTTGACCTTCCTTACCGATGGCAAGGGATAACTGATAATCCGGAACGACAACCTTTGCGGTCTTCTCATCCGGATCCGCAAATACGGTAACGATCTTTGCGGGACTGAGTGCATTCTTGATAAGCTCACCCGGGTTCTCATCCCAGTTGATGATATCGATCTTCTCACCGTTCAACTCATCCACGATGGAATTTACGCGGATACCGTTCTGACCTACGCAGGCACCGACCGGATCCACATTCGGATTGTTGCTGTAAACAGCCATCTTGGTACGGCTGCCGGGCTCTCTTGCAATGCTCTTGATCTCAACGGTACCGTCCGCGATCTCGGTAACCTCGGACTCAAAAAGTCTCTTCACAAGTTCCGGATGGGTACGGCTTACCAGGATACGAGGTCCCTTCGGTGCATCCTTTACCTCAAGCACATAAACCTTGATACGCTGTGTCGGACGATAATGCTCGCCGGGCACCATTTCCTTCTCGTTCAAAAGTGCATCGCATTTACCGAGGTTGATGGAAATATTATTTCCGACAAAACGCTGAACCACACCGGTAACGATGTCCTTCTCTTTTTGATAATACTGACGATAGATCACGCTTCTCTCTTCCTCGCGGATCTTCTGTAAAATAACGTTCTTTGCATTCTGTGTTGCAATACGTCCAAACTGCTTTGATTCGATCTCGATCTTCACTCTCTGACCGATCTCCGCATTCTTATCATACTTCTTTGCATCCTCAACCCAGATCTCAATGGAAGGATCCATAACATCATCTTCCAGCTCTACGATATCCTTGTTGGAATAAACATGAAAATCACCGGTCTCGCGATCCACAGACACTTCGAAGTTATCATACTTTCCGAAATGGTTCTCGCAAGCCTTCAATAAAGAGTTCTCGATCGCATCAAAGATCACTTCACGGTCGATATCCTTTTCTTTTTCCAAAAGATCCAACGCTTCCAATAATTCAGTATTCATTTTCCTTTACTCCTCCTAAAAATCGAACTCCACATAGGGTCTTAATAATGCTATTTCCTTCCTGAGAAAAGAACGTGTTTCTCCGTCCGAAACGATCGTAACGGACGCATCGTCGTAACTCTCAAGATCTCCGACGTAATCTTTGTTCCCATCCTGGGATTTATACAAATGAACCTCGACCGGTTTCCCCATATTTCTTTGGAAATCCTTTTCTTTCTTGATCGGTCGCAACAGTCCCGGGGAACTTACTTCAAGGATGTATGCCGTATCGATGAAATCCTCTGCATCGAGTTTTTCGGCCAACGCCCTGCTCACCAGCTCACAATCATCGATATTGATGCCTCCCGGCTTATCGATATAGGCTCTGAGATAATAATTGCTGCCTTCTTTTACATACTCTACATCCACCAGTTCGAAACCGTTTGCTTCCATGATCGGTTTCAAAAGACGCTCCGTTCCGGCTTCGTAGGATTCACGTTTTGACATGTCCTCATCCTCTCGTCTTAAATTCTGTTTTACAACAATGAAAAAGTGGACTCGCAAGCCCACTTTGAATCATCCCTTATAAAACACTAAGATTATAGATCACTGCTTTCTTTTTGTCAAGAAATATCGTATTTTTTAGTCATTGTACATATTTCTGACATCGACCAGATGCCAGATCATATCATCTTTGACGTTTTGCGGCGCCATGATCCGGACGTCACGCCCCAAGCCGAATACCCATGCGTAAAACTGATCGCTGACCGCCACTTCCACATTGATATGAAAGTGATCATCTCCGTCCGGAACGATCATCACATCCGTGCCGAACCTATCAAGGATCACACCGATCAACTTATTCGAAACACGCAAGCGCACATTTTCCAGCTGCCCGCTGAACATTCCGAAATTTTGTTTTGCGTAGGTCGCGAGATTGAAGGAATCAAAAACCTCTTTTCCGTTTCTGGTTTCTTCGGTCAGTGCGATCTTTTGCATCTTATCCACACGATAATGGCGGATTTCCTCATGTCCCTCGTCATATGCGATCAGATAATAGTTCTCATCCTCCCACAAAAGCCCCCAGGGACTGACATAATAATATGCACCTTCTTTTTTCGGGACCAGTTCTTTATTTAAGTCCCACTGCATATACTGGAATTTGATCTGTTTATTGTCCGCGATCGCTCCATGGATCGCATCGACGTTATAATAGATGCTCTCATTCATGGTCTTAATGCGACCGTTTACATAGACCTGGCGCTGCAGCTGCTTCGCCTCATATTTACTGACATGCTTCTCAATCTTATGGATCAGTTCATTCGACTTACGCTTTGTGATAAACTTAGACGACTGGATCGCATCTACCAAAAGCTTGCATTCCGCAAGTTCATAATCCTTGGAAACCACATGATAGCCGTAGCCCTTGCCACGCCGTTCTCCCACGATCTCGATGCCGAAATTGTCGTTGATCACCTCGAAATCTTCATAAAGGCTCTTTCTGGTACCGTCCGTAACGGTAACCCCTCTGTCTTCGAGCGCTTTTAGTATCTCCGGCATGGACATGTAATGCGTTTCATCGGTATTCTCCGTAAGGATCTTCACCAAATGATAGATCTTAAGTTTCTGATTGTTCTGTCTTGCCATTGACATCTACCTCTGTATTTCCCAGTTTTATCAGCATGATATTGCGATGAAAATTGATCTGATCAAAGTATTTTTTGCGGTATTCCTCCGCCTTGTATTTCGCGCTTTCCTCATCGGTATCCGGAAGCATCATAAACCTCTCTTCGAGGGTATACGGATATATCTCTTCAAGATTCTCCAGACATAACGCGGAAAGCATACAGGGAATGGCTTCCTTGGTCTTTCCGAAGTAACAACACCCGCTGTCCACATTGATCGCATTCTTCCGATACCCGATCAGTCCCGGACGGTTGCAAAGATTCCCCATGATCTGGTAGTTTTCCGACATCGTGGGCGTATGACCGTGCACGATGATGTTATCATTGTCCGTATTTCCTTCGTATTCGCTCTCACGTTCCCACATGCAAAGTTCGTTGCGTCCTCGCATATAGTTGCTGGAATCCTTGAGATTTACGGGGATATACCAGGCATGCGCAATATGATAGCGCACCTTTACGCCCCAGACGCTTGTAATATCGATCGTCTTTGAACAAGGGAGGCGTTTGATAAATTTCATGATCGGTTCGAGCTTGTCCGGCTTGGCCAGGTCATGTTCTTTGACCAGCTCTTTAAAATTATAATAACTCTCCGGAAGCCAGTCCTCGGCTTCCTCTTCTTTCGTCATCAGTTTGTCACGGCGTTCTTCGTAAATACGCTCAAAATCCTTGTACCATTCGAGCACCATCTGATCGTGATTGCCGCGGATGCCGGAATACTTGCCTTTGAAACGAACGTTTTCCACAAACCAGTTGACGGTTTCCATGACCTGTGGGCCGCGGTCCACAAAATCTCCGACAAAAATAAACTCCGCATCCGGATCCGTCTTATTTATTTTGTTTAGCAAATCCATCATTTCACGGAAGCAACCGTGAACGTCACCGACTACATAATGCATACAACCTACCTAATTCGGAATTCATCATCAGTCATCAAAAAACAGACCCGCCTGCGTGTTTTCCGCCCACGAGAACTGCGTCATATATTCACCGTTGTAGCCTTCGCCCTTGGCCTTCAAGTAAGAGTAATAATCACAGGTGATGCGACTTGGTACGATTGCCATCTGCCCCCTTTGCTTTACGATCACATCGTCGCAGTCATAGGACTTTAATGTATTCATCAGATCGCTCCTGACATTTTTCAGATAAGAAGAATGATCTCCGTCATCGTCTTCCCACAAGACAGACATCAATTCCTTCATACTGCAGAACGCCCCCTTACGATCTACAAGATACGCCAATAACTCTTTGGTCTTACGGTATTGGAATTTTACAGGCATGCCGTCGACAAATACTTCGAAGTTACCAAAGGTACGGATCACCAAACGTCTTATGTCACGTTCGTTCACTTGAGAATGGTCAAAGCGCAAATGGGAAAACTCCTGTTTGAGCTTTTCCGTCGTCACCGGCTTTAAGATATAGCCGCTGGCATGCAATTTGAACGCATCCACCGCATAATGATCATATCCGGTCGTAAATATGATATTGACCTTCGGATAGATCTGCTGCAGCTTACCGGCAAGGTCCACGCCGTTTTCTCCGCGCATACTGATATCCAAAAGAGCAACATCCACCTCATGCCCTCTGGCAAATAAATAAGCATCATCGGCTTTTGAAAATCCGGTGATCTCCGCATCCGGAACCGTATTCTTTAATGCCTTCAATACGCCTTCCAATGCGATCTTTTCGTCATCCACCGCAATGATATTCATGTTCTTTCCCTCAAATCTTACACTTAAGTATATTTTACCATAAAATCGGACGAAATTAAACACGTGGGAACCGAGAAAAGCGCAAACAAAAAAGGCTGTCGTAAAACAGCCTTTTTGTATCACTCATGTTCGATTAAACAGGATAAGCGCCTTCCTTGCCCTGTGCCAGATCTACCTTTTCTTCCTGTGCCTTACGATACTTGAAGAAATCGGTTGCAACCTGCGGGAACAATGCGTAGGATAATACATCCTCATCGGATCTCGCCCATTCCTTGCACTCTTCTTTGAGTTTCTCCCACTGCGGCTCGATCAGATCGGCCGGACGGCAGGTGATGACATTGGCATCCTTGCCGAGGATCTTTTCAACAACTTCGGGGTTCATCGGCTTAACAGTCTGACCGTACTTACCGGAAACCAAATCCTTGGTCTGACCGGTAGCCATCTTGTAACGCTCGCCCATTAAGACGTTCATAACTGCCTGTGTACCAACGATCTGAGAAGAAGGTGTAACAAGCGGCGGCTCACCCAAGTCTTTACGTACTCTCGGGATCTCCTTAAGCACTTCTTCGTACTTGTCTTCTGCGTTCTGCTCCTTCAATTGGCTTACCATGTTGGAAAGCATACCACCGGGAACCTGATACATAAGAGTCTTGATGTTTACGCCAAGTACCTTCGGGTTTAACAAACCGCTTGCAAGGCACTCCTCACGATACGGTCTGAAGTAATCTGCGATCTCGGAAAGAAGACCCTGATCCAAACCGGTATCATATTCGGTACCGCGGAAGGTCTCAACCATAACTTCGGTAGCAGGCTGGCTGGTACCGAGAGCCAAAGGACTCATTGCGGTATCAATGATATCTACACCTGCTTCCACTGCCTTCATGTAAGTCATGCTGGCAACACCGGAAGTATAGTGGGTATGAAGATCGATCGGAAGATCGGTAGCGCTCTTTAATGCCTTTACCAACTTTTCAGCTTCGTAAGGGATCAAAAGACCTGCCATATCCTTGATACAGATACTGTCAGCACCCATATCCTCGATTCTCTTTGCGATATCCATCCAGTAGTCTTCGGTATAAGCATCACCGAGCGTATAGGACAGAGCGATCTGAGCATGACCGCCTTCTTTCTTTGTAGCCTTTACTGCTGTCTCCAGGTTACGAAGATCGTTTAAGCAGTCAAAGATACGAATGATATCAATACCGTTTGCTACGGATTTCTGTACGAAATGCTCTACTACATCATCTGCATAGTGGCTGTATCCCAAGATGTTCTGTCCGCGGAACAGCATCTGCAGCTTTGTGTTCTTAAAACCATCTCTTAACTTACGCAATCTCTCCCACGGATCTTCCTTCAGGAAACGAAGGCAGGAATCGAAGGTCGCACCACCCCAGCACTCTACGGCATGATATCCGACCTTGTCCATCTTATCAACGATGGGAAGCATAAGATCGGTAGGCATTCTTGTGGCGATCAGGGACTGATGCGCATCACGTAAAATTGTTTCTGTAATTTTTACAGGTTTTGCCATTTATTTATCCTCCATAATTTTAGTCTAAAACTGTCAATCCACGCTGTTATTTAGAACACACCGAAGATTGCCATAAAGGTACCGGCAGCTACGGCCGTACCGATTACACCTGCTACGTTCGGGCCCATGGCATGCATCAACAGGAAGTTCGTGGGATCGTACTCCGCACCGACCTTCTGGGAAACACGCGCTGCCATCGGAACTGCGGATACACCTGCGGAACCGATCAGCGGATTTACACCGCCCTTTGTAGCTGCACACATGATCTTACCGAAAAGAACACCGGTAGCCGTACCGAATGCAAATGCGATCAAACCAAGTGCAACGATCTTGAGTGTTGCGGCATTTAAGAATGCCTCAGCACTTGTGGTAGCACCTACGGAAGTACCGAGCAGGATGACCACGATGTACATAAGAGCGTTGGATGCTGTCTCCTGTAACTGACGAACAACACCGGACTCCTTAAATAAGTTACCTAACATCAACATACCGATCAAAGGAGCTGTGGTAGGTAAGATAAGGCTTACTACGATCGTAACAACGATCGGGAAGAGAATTCTCTCAAGCTTACTTACCGGACGAAGCTGTGCCATTTTGATCTTACGCTCCTTCTCTGTTGTAAGAAGACGCATGATCGGCGGCTGAATGATCGGAACAAGGGACATATAGGAATATGCCGCAACGGCGATCGGACCGAGCAAAGCGGTCTGTCCGAGTTTACCTGCCAGGAAAATGGAGGTAGGGCCATCTGCACCACCGATGATGGAAATGGCTGCCGCAGCCTTGTCGTTGAAGCCCATTGCAATGGCTCCGAAATATGCTGCAAAAATACCGAACTGAGCGGCTGCGCCCAGGATAAAGCTCTTCGGATTGGCAATCAAAGGACCGAAGTCCGTCATCGCTCCGACACCCATGAAGATCAGGGACGGAAGGATTGCCCATTCATCCAAAACATAGAAATAATACAGTAAACCACCTGTTTGTTCTTCCGAAAAAGGTCTCATAATATCGGGGTAGATATTAACAAGCAGCATACCGAATGCGATCGGCAATAACAAAAGCGGCTCAAATCCGTGCCGGATCGCAAGATAAAGGAAAAAGCACGCAACCACGATCATCACAAAGTTTCCAATCGTAAGATTGGCAAACGCTGTCTGATGAAGCAGATTGTTCAGCGTGTTTAAAATATAATCCATCTTGTTAACCTCCTGTAATTTTGTAGAATCGACGTAAATATTAGTTCAAAGTTGCAAGAACAGCGCCGGCCTCTACAGCATCACCTACGTTAACATCAATGCTTGCTACGGTACCATCCTCGGGAGCAACCTGAGGAATCTCCATCTTCATAGCTTCCAGGATCAATACGGTATCACCCTTCTTTACAGCCTGTCCAACGGACGCTTCTACCTTGAATACCTTACCGGCTGCACCGGCTTCGATCTTAACGGAACCTGCACCTGCGGCTGCCTTGGGAGCCGGAGCTGCTGCAGCCTTCGGAGCTGCCTTCGGAGCTGCCTTCGGAGCCGGAGCACCTGTGGAAGCACCTTCTTCAACAACAACATCATATACGTTGCCATTTACGGTAATTGTATAATTTTTCATTCTTTTATCCTCCTAGTATGAGATTACCATTTATTTGTGTTTGCTCTTCTGATGCTGCGAACCACGAAACCGTCCGTACTTGTAGCGCCTTCGCTTGCTGCGATGGCTGCCGCGATAACGGCTACCAGTTCGAGATCATCACTGAGCTCTTCTTTTTCCACAATCTGTGCGATCGTATTGTCCACTGCCTTAGAAGTAGCCGAGGTCTGCTGCGCCGCCTTCTTGTCAGCCATAGACTTTTCGATCTTCGGGATCACACCGAATGCATAAATAATTGCCATGATCAGGAGCAATACGATAAATACGGTTCCCATACCGAGCAATGTATTTAATGCTGCCTTTTCCATCTTTTCACCCAGTGTATACACCGGATTGATCACAACGGCCGGATAATACTGCGTATCTTCCGTTACCGTAAGACTGATTTCTGCATTTCTCTGTGTACCTATGATTTCAGCGGTCAGGGTATAATTGTCTTCGTCCCCTTCCACCTTACCGGAGCCTTCCACAACACCGCGGAAATTACCGACTTCTTCCAAATTGTCACGATATGTATAGATCGCGGAGGAAACTTCAGCGGCAATATCCTCACCGTAAGATGCGGTGATCGTAGCCATTTGAGATTCCACATCTTCCTGCAATACGGTCTCCATGACATTACAAATACTGGAAACCTGCTGTTCCGCATCTGCAGGTGTAAAAGGAAGAACCGAAGTATCCGTTGTGGACTGTGCCTGGCCACAAGCCGTTAAGCAGGCAACAGAGATCAGAAGAGCCAAAACCAATTTGATTTTCTTCATGTCTTCTTATCCTTTCTGATTCTTTTCTTAAACAGTTCCGTGCTTTTTCGCAGGACGCTCATCTCTCTTTGTATATAACATTTCCAAAGCACCGATCACATACTTTCTGGTATCCTGTGCATCGATCAGCTGATCCACATAGCCTCTTCTTGCAGCGCCCTTAGCGGAACCCTGAAGATCTGCGTATGCTTTTGCCTTTTCATCGATCACATCGGAGCTCTCACCGTCATAGATGATCTGAGCAGCGCTCTTTGCATCCATAGCAGCGATCTTGGAATCATTCCAAGCAAAGGTGAAATCTGCACCGATCGCCTTGGAGTTCATAGCGACATATGCGGTACCGAGTGCTTCACCGACTACCACGTTGATCTTCGGAACGGTAGCGTTTGCAAATGCATAAGTAAGCTTTGCAACTGCTCTTGCGATCTTCTTCTCGGAAGCAACGGTAGCTTCATATCCCTTCACATTGGTAAGGGAAAGAACGGGAATATTGAATGCGTCGCAGAACTGAATGAAATCAGCTGCCTTCTCGCATCCGTTTACGGTAAGAACGGCATCCATCTTCTCGGAAACCTTACCGTCATCGCCTAAGATCTCGCAACGGTTTGCAACCGCACCTACGGTAACACCGTTTAACTTCAAAAGACCGGTTACCATCTCTTTTGCGTAATCTGCTTTTGTCTCGAAGAATACGTTGTCATCTGCGATCAGGCTGAGCGCTACTGCGGTATCACCGGCACAACCGGATAACTCAGCGCTTACACGATTCAGATCGTCTTCGCACTCATCGTATGCATTATCATCATTATTGGAAGGTAACAAACCAACCAGCTGACGAATCTGAGCAAGTACTTCACTCTCTTCGGCAACAACGTCTACCATACCTGCCTCTGCACTCTGGAATGCTGCCGCAGCGGTATCCAACTTGTCTGTATAATTGCCATCCAATGCGTTCGGGCTGTTAACGAACAGCTTTGCCTTCTTGGACTCCATGAATGTGAAATCCGTAAGGGTCGGGATCAATGCAAGACCGCCGCCGCAATTTCCGAAGATCGCAGTGATCTGCGGAATCACACCGGAAGCGTTTGTCTGCTTCAGATAGATCTCGCCGAATGCATTTAAAGCATCTGTTGCCTCCTGTAATCTAAGACCTGCGGAATCGATAAGACCAATTACCGGAGCACCGGTCTTAAGCGCAAGATCATAGAGGTTTGCAATCTTCTTTGCATGCATCTCACCGACGCTGCCTCCGAGAACGGAAGCATCCTGGCTGTAAACATACACAAGATTGCCATCAATCACTCCATAGCCGGTAACAACACCGTCTGCGGGAGTGTCTTTCTGCTTCAGATCAAAATCGGTAGCTCTGGCCGTAACCAATGCACCAATCTCAACAAAGCTGTTGTCATCGAGCAAAGCTGCAATTCTTTGACTCGCTTGTGAAGAATTACTCATGTTTCAGACCTCCATTTATTATTTCATAAAAATTATTTCGAACTTGCACCAATGTCGAGTAAGCCCATCAGCGCACCGTGAAAATTATAACACACTCCCTATGTCAAGGCTAGTAAAAAATCATGTTTTTCTGTGTTTTTTCTTTGTATTTCCACGTTTCTTTCCATACGCAGGAAAATGCGGCATGCCACCTTTGGTAACACACCGCATCTTCCACCACTGATTTATTATGTGTATTGGTTTAAAAGCTGATCAAATGTCCAGTTTTAACTGAACTTCTTTTTCCGCCTGGGAACGGAACTCTTCAATCCTGTCCGTGTTCATCTGCGGAAGATCCTCCAGACTCGTAACGCCGAAGGAACGCAAAAACTGCTCGGTCGTGCCGAATAAGATCGGCTTACCCGGCGCATCCTTTCGTCCGACTTCCATAATGAAATCAAACTCCAGCAAGCGATTGATCGCATGATCGCAGCTGACACCGCGGATCTGTTCGATCTCGATCCTCGTCACCGGCTGCTTATATGCAATAATGGAAAGCGTCTCCAGAATGGAATCCGTTAACGTGTATTTTCTCGGGCTCTTCGCGATCTTGATGAGCCAGTCATACATCTCGGGCTTGGAACACATCTGATATGCTCCGTCGAGTTCCATGATGGTAACACCGCGTCCCTCATCCGCATCCATCTCTGCCTTTAACTCTTCGATGATGGCAACAGCTTCTTTGTTCTTAATATCCAGTACCTGTGCAATCCTCTCAGCCTCGACGGAATTGCCCATGGTAAAAAGAACAGACTCGATCACTGCTTTATACTGCTTCTTTTCTTCTTCGGTGATCAATTATGCTGCCTCCTTTGAGGTAATGGTAATATCATCAAATGCATTCTTCTGGGAAATCTCAATGGATCCCACCTTCATAAGCTCCAGGATACATAAGAAGGTAACGATCACTTCCACCTTGGAATGCTGCTTTTCCAAAAGATTCCGGAAACTTAAATGCTTCTGCAACAAGATCAGATCCTTGATATAGATCATCTTTGCATCCATATCCACCTCGTCCTTTTCGATCTTGCCGAACTTCGAACGGATCGGATCCACACGGTCTTCTCTTCTGCGCATGACATTTTCGAAGATCTCCCGAAGGCTCTTTAAATCGTTCTCTCCGACGAGTTCCTCGTAATCCACCGGCGGAATATAGGCACTGACTTCTTCCGGAATGGTCGCTTTCTTCACCCATACCTTTTCGGCATCCATCTGGCGGTCCTTTAACTCATAAGACATATATTTATACATCTTGTATTCCAGAAGCTTCTGCACAAGTTCTGCTCTCGGATCCTCTTCCTCGCCCTCTTCATTTACTTCGCGCGGCAAAAGCATCCGGCACTTGATGTCCACCAGCGTGGCAGCCATCACCAGAAACTCACTCATGACATTCATATCCTCTGTTTCCATCTTTTCGATGTAATCCAGATACTGCTCCGTAATGGTAACGATCGGGATATCGTAAATGTCTACTTTATTCTTATCGATCAGGTGTAATAAAAGATCCAGCGGTCCTTCAAAAACCATCAATTTTACTTCCAAAGACATCGTCATTTTCCTCACAGAATTTTTGTCCGTAAGTTATAATACAACATCTAGTGGTCAATTTCAAGTCAAAACTCAAAATATGGTTTTTATGTAACCCTACTTTTTGGGTTTTAAGCGAATTACATTGAGTTCCGCGGTATTTAAGAAACGGATCGGAAGCGTATGTGTCCCGAGACCTCTGCCAAGGACCATATAACGCGTCTTACCGTCGCAAAGACGTTCTCCTTTTGCTTCTGTCCCACGCACCTTTTTACTTTTTCCTTCCCGGAAAAAGAACAATCCGCTGTCAAACTTCGGGAACAGTCTGAGCCCGGGATTGATCACTCCACCGATATACGGAAGGCGTGCGATCCCGCCGTGAACATGCCCGGATAACACAAGATCCGCTCCGTATGA
>JAILOQ010000048.1 GCA_024690725.1 Lachnospiraceae bacterium | reverse complement strand
ATCGCACCTTCGTATGTTGCGTTATTCGAAATGTAAAGATTCAAGGTCGATACGGAATCCACCACACAGTCCCCGGTCAAAGAACTGTTTTTGATATACATATTGACCTTGCCGCCGTTCGAACCTTCCGATCCCCAGCCGGCTGCAGCTGCCCGTAACAATACACCGTCTGCATCTTCGTTTACGATCTCAGCCTCTTCCAAGGTAATCTCGCAGGCCGTATTGTTCACAAACAGGATATCCCCATTTTTATTCGTCAGCGTTCCTCCCTTCATGGTAAAAGAAGATGTTCCGTCATCCGCATCGCCTGACATGGACTGATAGATCATGACCGCCTGATACCATTCGGATTTATCGCTGTTCTTTTTGTTGTTATCTGCGACTAACTCGCAGTCGTTTAACGTAACGGAATTCTTTCCTTCCACGACGATGCCCTGGGATGCCGTGGATTCCATGTAGGCGTTTTCCACCGTGATCTCCGCAGTGGAATATACCACGGGAGAACCCGTGCCATCCGTCGTATAGGATCCGCCGTTTACATTGACCGTACCGCCGCCGCGATCCGAACGAATGGCTGCGGAGGAATTCCCTGTCGTATAGATCGTCAGGTTATCCGCGTTCATCGTACCGCCGCCGGTCGTCATCAGACCTCCGGAGCAGTTTCCTTCCGTCTCGATCACGGAATCGGAAATGTTTACCGTCGTGCCTTCTCCGTAAGAGAACACACCGTTGGCGTGTGCTCCGTTCGAATGCACATAAATATCATGTAATGTAAGCGTCGCAGAATTGGTAGCAAATACCGAAGCATTCTCTCCGTAGAAATCCGCCTCGTCTCCGCTTGCCTCACCGGTCTTTTCCACACCGATGCTCTCATAGCTGTCTTCGGTGCCGTCGGCCAAGATCGCATGCTCACCGTCAGCCGAGTTTTCATACGTTTCGTTGATCGTGATATCGTCTTTGGTCAGATACGTTGCATCTGCCTTTTTCGAAGACACGTCCTCTTCTTCAAAAGTATCCTCTGCTTCCTCACTCTCCTCGGAAACATCGCTTTCTTCGACTTCTTCCGTCTGCTCGGCTTCATCGCTCGTTTCCGTCACAGTTTCTGTTGTTTCCGCAGTCTGACCCGTGCATCCACACATTCCCACGGAAACCATGATTCCCAATAAAATTGCCAGTTGTCGTTTTCTCATATCGGTCTCCTCCTTATCTTTATTGAAAAACATCGAACTCCTTCGATTGTTTTACCATTGTGTAAGGTATTGCACGGCCGACGAGAATCTGACTGCTTCCGGTTATTCTCCCGCTTTAAAGGAGATGATCCAAGGTGCGGGCTGCTGGTCGTAATTGTGCCTGCTCGTCACCTTCGAAACGGATACCTGAATGATCTCAGGATCGGAAATACTGATCTTCTTACAATACTCGATCATGGATGCCGCCAGAACAAAATCCAGCGTGTACACCACGAATTCCATGTGCGGATTGATCTTTAATAACGTCTGAATCTCCTGCTCCATGGATGCGGAAGCCACAAGCATCGTGATGTCCGGAACGGGAAGCCCCGCAAAAGATGCTTCATCGACATGATCGATGATGGAAACATTGTTGAGTCCAAAGTGCTCTACATTTTCTTCCAAAAGTCTTCTGTCGTTGCCGTTGTATTCCACGGCGATCACAGCGCCTTCACCGTCCAAGATCGCGGATTCCACAACGATCGACTCACCGGAGATGACACAGATGTTCTTTCCTTCTTCGATCTGCATCTTCGAAAGGATGACCGCGCGGATCTCGCTGCCCACGTATTTCACCGATCCTTTGATCAGTGCCGAGTTATCCATACCGAACTTTACGGTAGATCTCGCATTCGGATTCAGGATCAGCATACCTGCGGATGCATTGATGCCACGATCGATCATATGGGATACCGGATCTTCTTTGATCGGTCCCGTCGGTTCACTTCCCTCGTTGTAGATCACGGTACAATCACCGAGTCCCGCATTGTACATCCGATAAAAGATATCCTGATGTCCCGCTTCGGTAAATACCAAAACGCAGCGGTGTGCTTCACAGGCCGGGATCAGATTCTTGTTCTTTCTCGTGATATCGAGAATCTTTACATGCTCAAGATCCACGTCCGTTTTCTCGCTGAAATACTGCAACCAAGAAATAATACTGGTATTGTTGAAAATTCTGTCTTCCATTGAATACCTCCCTATCATTGTATTTGCCATACCTAAAAGTTACTTAAAGCCCCAAAATTTATTTTGCACATCTGTACAACAGATCTTCCCATCGTCTGTCGACCTCTTCCTGGAACTGAACGATCAAGTCCTCGTTGCCCGGCTTAAACAGGTGCTTAAAGCGCCCCTGCTCACGAAGGAAGTCCTCGATCGGAAGCTTCTTCTTCGGCTCGTAGGAAAGCGTCCATGTACCGTGGTCCACTTCGAAAAGCGGCCAATAACAGGTATCGATCGCCAGCTGGCAGATCTTCATGATATCCGACATCTCATATCTCCATCCTCTCGGACAGGGTGCGAGCATATTAAGGAAACATGCACCTTCCGTATAGATGGCCTTTTCGCTCTTTCTGTGGATATCTCTGAAATCCTTGGTAAATGTGGTCTGTGCCACATAAGGAACATTGTGTTCCGCAATGATGCTCGCAAGATCCTTTCTGCTTTGCATCTTACCGACGGATCCTTTTCCGACAGGAGTCGTTGTGGTATCCGCAAAGCGAGGCGTTGCGGAACTTCGCTGAATACCGGTATTCATATAAGCGCCGTTATCGTAGCAGACATAAACCATGTCATGTCCGCGCTCCATGGCGCCGGATAAGGACTGGAAACCGATATCATAGGTACCGCCGTCTCCGCCGAAGGTAATGAACTTGTAATTGACGTCCTCCGGGATCCTACCTCTTTTCTTTAATGCCTTGTACGCCGTCTCCACACCGCTTAAGGTCGCACCGGCATTTTCAAATGCATTGTGAATATAACTGTCTTCCCATGCGGTATACGGATAGGTGTAGGAAGAAACCTCCAAGCATCCCGTCGCATTACCGATGACTGCTCTGTCGTTTTCATGCAGGGCGCGCAACACAGCTCTTACACCGATCGTCGCACCGCATCCTGCACACATTCTGTGACCGGGCGTTAATCGCTCCGGCTTATTCATGATCTCTTTTAAACTGTATCCCATAATCTTATACTTCCTTAGTTCTCAAATTAATGTATCTGTGCTGCTTGTATTCCTTGCCGTTTACGACGATGTCGTTCACTTCGTTAAAGATGTCATAGACGTGTTCTACGGTGAAATCACGTCCCGCAAGACCGTAAGTGTAACATACCGCTTCGGTATAGACCTTGTGCTCATATAAGGCTGCGCGAAGCTCGGAACAAAGCGGTCCGCCGTGTCCGTTGTAGCTTTCGGTACGCTCCATGATGGCAATACCTTTTGCATTCTTTAACGCTTCCGCCAGTTCCTCTGCGGGGAACGGACGGAACACGCGAAGCTTCAGCACACCGACCTTCATGCCTTTTTCTCTCAGGTCATCCACCGCCTGCTTTGCGGTTCCGGCTGCACTTCCCATGATGACCATGATGTAATCCGCATCCTCTGTCTTGTATTCTTCAAAGAGTTCAAATCCTCTGCCAAACTTTTCTTTGTACCGGCGTGCAACTTCGATGATGACTTCTTTGGAATTCTCCATTGCCATCTCCTGTGCTTTTCTTGCCTCCATCGCATAGGAACTGATGGAATACGGTCCGATCGCGATCGGATTGCCGTCGTTTAACAAAAACTCTTCCGGATGATACTCGCCGACAAAATCCTGCACCTCTTCATCCTCGTTTAACACGATGTTCTGCACCGCATGACTGGTGATGAAACCGTCCTGACAGATCATGACAGGAAGATGCACTCTCTTATCCTCTGCGATCGGGTAGGCCTGAATAAAGTTATCATAGGCTTCCTGATTGCTTTCGGCGAAGATCTGGATCCAGCCGGTATCTCTTGCACCCATTGCATCGGAATGATCGCAGTTGATGTTGATCGGTCCGGAAAGGGTACGGTTTACGAGGGTCAATACACAAGGCATACGGTTAGACGCTGCTAACAGTAGTTCCTCCCACATCAGTGCAAGACCGCAGCTGGAGGTTGCCGTAAGGCTTCTCGCACCGGCTGCTTCGGCACCGATCGTAGCCGACATGGAAGAATGCTCACTTTCTACCGGGATAAACTCGGTATCCATTTCATTATTTGCAATATAATTGGAAACAAGCTGCGGGATCTCGGTGGACGGCGTGATCGGGAACGCCGGCATAACATCGGGATTGACCTGCTTGATCGCATATGCGACCGCTTCATTTCCGCTCATTCTATCTTTTACGGACATAATTACACTCCTTCTTCTTTGATAGGCTCAACGCCTTCTACCATCGCAAGCGCACCAAAGGGACAAGCCTTTACGCAAATGCCGCAACCCTTGCAATGATCGTAATCAAAATCTGCACGGCGGCCGTCTTTGACGGGAATACATCCGTCGGGGCACACCGGTGCACACAACAAACACTGTTTGCATTTCTCGGCATAGAATACCGGCGTGTTGGTCCTCCACTCACCGGTCTTGAATTCTTTTGCCGTACCGCCCGCATGCATGATCAGACCTTCCGTCAGATCCTCGTACGGGGTGGTTTCATTGATCTTTGAAACATCCGTTCTCATACTCATTCAACTCCATTGTTTATTTTGTGTTTATCCATCAGACGCCGAGCGCATCGAAGGTCATCGTAAGCGCCTTCATATTGCCTTCGATGACTTCCGGTTTCTTGGCAAATTTATGCTCATAGCTGGCTTTCATTTCACGAATGAATTCGTACTTGCCCATTACCTTGCTGACCGCAACGGTTGCCGCAAGCATCGGAGAATTCGGGAAATACTTACCGAGCGCTTCTTCGGAGATCTTTCTGGCATCCACCGTATACACTCTTCCCTTGTAGCCCTTAAGCATGGGACGGATCTCTTCTTCCGATAAAGGGGTATTTACGATGATCGCACCTTCTTCCTTTAAGCCCGCTGTTACATCCACGGAATGCAGCAACGACTCATCCACCACGACGACCAGATCCGGTGTGTAAATATTGCTGTGCACACGGATCTCGGATTTGCTGATCCGATTGAAGGCCGTGATCGGCGCTCCCATTCGCTCCGGACCGTACTCCGGAAATCCCTGCACGTTGGCGCCGGTCTTAAAACACACATCCGCCAAAAGCAGCGCTGCGGTCTTGGCACCCTGTCCGCCTCGTCCGTGCCACCTGATCTCAATTTTGTCAAAATCCACTTTTCTTCCTCCTATTCGCAATCGGGATATCCCGAATTAATATTTGTATCCGTTCGTGATCTTGTCGATCTCTTCGATCTCATCCTTGGTAAGCGGCGTACGCTTGATCACTTGGAGGTTATCCTCTAACTGTGATACACGGCTCGCTCCGATCAAAACGGATGTCACATCGTCATCCTTTAAGATCCAGGAAAGTGCGAGCTGAGCCAGTGACTGTCCGCGGTTTTCGGCAAAGTCACGCAACTTTAACAAAATCGAAAGCGTCTCTTCGTCGAGTCCCTTTTCCTTTAAGTAGCCTTCCGCTTTCACCATACGGCTGTCGGAAGGAATCCCGTTTAAGTAACGGTCCGTCAGAAGTCCCTGTGCAAGCGGTGAAAAAGCAATGATACCCTTTCCGTTACTTGCTGCGGCTTTCTTTAATCCGTTCGTCTCAATGGAACGATCCAGAATGCTGTAGCGGTTCTGGTTGATGATAAACGGTGTATTCAGATCGCTTAAGATCGCAGCCGCTTCCTTCATCTTATCTCCGTCATAGTTGGAAATACCGACATACAGTGCCTTTCCGCTCTTTACGATCTGCGAAAGCGCCCCCATCGTCTCTTCCAGGGGTGTATTCGGATCCGGTCTGTGATGATAGAAAATATCCACATAATCAAGACCCATACGCTTTAAGCTCTGATCCAGACTTGCGATCAGATACTTTCTGCTCCCCCAGTTTCCGTAAGGGCCCGGCCACATATCATATCCCGCCTTTGTGGAAATGATCAGCTCATCTCTGTAGGGCACGAAATTATCCTTAAAGAGTTTTCCGAAGTTTTCTTCAGCGGAACCGTACTCCGGTCCGTAGTTATTCGCCAGATCGAAATGCGTCACACCCGCATCAAACGCTCTGGTCAGGATCCGCTCCATTTCATTGTAATTATCATAGGTGCCAAAGTTATGCCAAAGCCCTAAAGACACCTCCGGAAGCAACAGTCCGCTGTTTCCGACTCTGCGATACGTCATGTTTTCATATCTGTTTTCTTTTGCCCGATACATATTGCCCTCTCTTTCTTTACGGTTCCTTTCCGAAGACCTTTTTCCCGCCTTGGAAAAGAACGATATTTTCAACATCTTTCCTACTGTGATCATTGGACGTATCAAAGTTCGACCAGTCGTTTTTGTGGATCGAGAAATTCACACTCACACTGTCGTTGCTTGCGAGTGTGCCGTCCGCAAACGATATCTCGCAGGTCACATCGCAATCCTTTTCGTCCGTATCTTCAAACGCACCTTTCACGCCGTTTAAACTTTGATAATTCGCACCGTTTATCGCTGCGTAGTAGCATTCAAATACCAGATCGGATGCCTTTGCTCCGTCGCCGGTAAAATAGTAAGCCACTGCTAACTCTTTCAGATCAACATCCTTGCCGGTCGTATTGGTGATCTCAAGACTTCCCGCGATCGCATTGGCATTCGAGGAAGCATTGTCGTATGTCACTTTTACGGAAAATCCGTCCGCTTGTGCACTTCCACCGCTGCCCGCCGTTTTACCGGCATCGGAAGATGCACCGGTCCCATCCGTATCATTTCCGTCCGTATTCTTTTCTTCCCCGCTTCCCGAAGAAGATCCGGATCCCGCAGGTGCCGCTCCTTCTTCGACCGCACCGAAATCCTTTAAGGTTTCCCCCTTATACTTTCCGTACATCTTTGCCAAAAGGCCGGTGAATCCCGCATTGTAATCGCAGGCCACCTCATTGCACTGATAATTGTTCACATCATCGCTGTAGCTATCGGATGCATCCGGTCCGCCGACTAACGCACCATAAAGCGTATGCATATGCTCTGCGGGCTCATTCATATTGTTCGTCAAAGACCCCTGTGCCGTTCTGTGATGCGGATGCTTCGGCGGATCCTCACCGAATCCCACCACATAAGACCTTCCGGAAGAGCCTAACGCGTAATTCGCCTGACTCTCGGCAAACTCCCAGTAAGTCTTCGCTTTGTCCTTGGAACAAACCGAAGAATCGGCATACACCGTTGCGATAAATCCGGTTGTCGTCGCGTAACGCAGCGATCCCCAGGCATCCAAAAACGCAAGTCCTTTTGGCGAGTACGTCACCTTCTGTCCGTCGGTTCCCGTACTCCACCAGTCCAAATGCTTTTCCACCGCATTTTTATATGTGGCATCTCCCGTGATCTCGGCCAAAAGAACGGCCGCACCGATATGCACATCGTCCCAGCACATCGCCCAGTTATAATCCTGACCGGCCTTCGGATAGCATTCCTCGGCCGTCTTTAAATACGCTTCATCATCCGTCGCCAGATACAGCCAGGCCCCCGCCCAGGCCAGTTCGTCATAGAACCCGCTCCAGGAATTGTAGAAGCCGTTGGCGGCAGTATAACCGCTGTCTGACCTTGTATCATTCGCAAACTGATATAAGCTCTTTGCATGCTCCAAACATTCCTCGGCATATGCGGGATCTTCTGTTTCAAATACGATGGATGCCACGGCCAAAGAAGCTGCGGCGCCTCCGGTAACACAAGAGCCGGGAGCAGACTTTGTCACACAATAAGAAGGCCTTGCCATCGTCATGAGTTCACAAGGACCCCACCAGCCGTGATCCGCACCGGGATCTCCGACCTGATAATAATACACTTCATCTTCGGTATGACACTTGATCAGATAGTCGTTGATATAACGAAGATTGTTAAGCATATAGGAAAGCTGCCCGCTTTCTTCGTATGCGTCCTTATCCTCATACACCGACCAGCCGAGCATCGCAGATGTGTATGCCAGCGGCAGATTGAACTTTACATGATCTCCGGCATCATATAAACCACCGGTCAGATCCACGCCGTTGTCGTCTCCGTCCGTAAGGGCACTGTCCCCTCTCCAGTTGCATCTTTCCTCTCCGGTCAGTTTACCGGAGCGCTGGAGTTCGTAAAACAAAATGGACTTTTGCAGGGCTTCTCCGTAATTAAAATCTCCGGTTCCCTTCGTTCCTTCGTAGCCGTTTCCTTCTTCGGAAAGACCTTCTGCCCCGCTTCCTTTCGAAGTCTTTTCTTTTTTCTCATCCGATGCGTCTTTTGTATCTTTTTCTTTGTCCGTGTCCGTATCTTCTTTTTCGGATCGTGAAGAGACTTCTTTGTCCGCGTCCTCTGTCTCTTTCTTATCGTCTTTTACGGATACGTCCTCCGTGTCGCCTACGGAAACTTCCTCAGTTTCCGCTTTCTTTTTGGAAATGGCGCTGTTTACGACCATCCCGCCGAGAAACGCGACCACCACAAGGAGGATGATGATCATTATCGTCTTTTTATTCATTGTAACAAAACCGCCTTTGGGGTTAATTATAGCATTGATTCGAAAAGAATTAAAGAATATACTTATATTGTAGGTTTTCGGTTATAAAATTCTTTAAGGAGGTTACAAAAATGGCAAAATCCCTACAGGATATCCTTGCCCTGTGCAAGGACAACGATGTACAGATGATCGATTTTAAGCTGACGGACATTGACGGCCGTTGGAGACATCTGTCCATTCCCGTCGAGAGACTGACGGAAGATACTATGGTAAGCGGTATCGGTTTTGACGCTTCCAACTACGGCTATGCCGCTGTCGAGAACAGTGACATGGTTTTCATCCCGGTGCTTGACTCTGCGGTCATTGATACGTACGCAGCGACTCCCACCCTTTCCATGATCGGTGATGTTATGGTGATCGCACGCCCCGATAACAAACCCTTCGACCAGTATCCGCGCAACGTCGCAAAGCGCGCGATCGACTATATGAAGGAACTGGGGATCGCAGATCAGATGCTGATCGGACCGGAGTACGAATTCTATGTATTTGACGGGATCGACTATGCAAACGATCCGGAAAACATGGGCTATTCGATCTATGCAAGCCAGGCGGAATGGTCTTCCGGCGATGTAAATGACAACAACAACGGATATCTTCTGCGTAACGGACGCGGTTATCATGCCGCTCTTCCGATGGATACCTGCAACGACCTGCGCACCAATATGTGTCTCGCCATGAAGGATTGGGGCATCGCGGTTAAATACCATCATCCCGAGGTTGGTGCCTGCGGTCAGATGGAGATCGAGGTAGAGCTCGGCGACATGGTCACCATGGCCGACAATACCATGAACACCAAATATATCATCAAAAACGAAGCTGTCCTGGAAGGACGTACCGCAACCTTAATGCCGAAGCCGGTCTTCGGTGAGGCCGGAAACGGTATGCACGTACACATGCTGCTTCGCAAGGACGGAAAGCCGGTCTTCTACGATGAAAACGGCTACGGACAGTTAAGCGATACCGCACTTTACTTTATCGGCGGAATGTTGGAGCATGCAGCCAGCCTTTGCGCGCTGACCAATCCTTCCACCAACTCCTACAAACGTCTGGTTCCCGGATACGAGGCTCCCGTTACCATCGGTTATGCGATGAGTAACCGCAGTGCCGTAGTTCGTATCCCCGCTTATGCAAAGAACCCCGACGTAAAGCGTTTCGAACTTCGTAACCCCGATGCTACCTGCAATCCTTACTTCGCTTATGCGGCCATCTTAATGGCAGGTCTTGACGGCATCAAGAACAAGATCGATCCGCATGCAAAGGGCTGGGGACCTTACGACTTCAACCTCTTCGAACTGCCGGATGAAGAAAAGGCAAAGCTTTCCGGACTTCCCGCAACTCTCGATCAGGCGCTCGATGCTTTGGAGAAAGACCACGACTACTTAACGGCCGGCGGTGTCTTCCCCGAAAAGCTCTTACAGCTCCATATCGCCCGTCGCAGAAAGGACGCAAAGGAAATCTCAAACCGTCCGCATCCGATGGAATTTGCTATGTATTACGACCTGTAAAAAGAACGAAATGCCGGAGCTTATGCTCCGGCATTTTTATGTCCCGTACATTACTCAACCATTTGTCACGCGATCCAGTTCTTTCTTCAGATACTCATATCGCTCTTTTTTATCACCCATGGAAAAATGCACTTCCCGAAACTGTTCGGGATTATTCTCATAGTTCAACACCTCGTCGCCGAACTGCTCACTCGTCAGATCGAAAAGGCTGTCTCCAATCACGTTGTAGCAGTGAAAGTTTCCGTCCGGCCGCTCGATCCCATACACCTTTCCTCCGAAAATATCCTGTACCAGAAAGGCCGTAATGGAACACTGTCCCAAGGTTTTATTCTCCGGCGTCCACTTATCCCGCATACGCGTTGCACAAGTCTTTGCACACCAGATGTCTGATAACGCATCGTAAAGATCCAACGGTGTTTGGATCCCCTTATAGATTTCATTGACCGCAGGGACCGTTGCCGTTTCATGTCCGTAAAATTTGTAATCCATTCCTTCTCCTTTCTTACTTCATCACATAACCCTGGATGTTAAAATAATCAATGATCTCCGAGTCCAGATCATACTTGAAAGATAAGCCGGTGATCTTGATATCAAAGTCTCTGAGTTTCACTACGGGATAGGCCTCAAGATCAAACCTGTTTAGCTCATTTTCCGAATTTTCCTCACAGATCCCGATCAGCTCCTCCACGAAAGGCGTCATATCCGTAACATACAATACTTCTCCGTCATCCGCTCGCAGTTCCACTGCGGATAACATATCACTGTCGATCACAAAATCCGTCAGATAGTCGGTCTCAGCGTATGTGATCATTTGATACTCGGAAACATCCAGATCTTTGATCCTGGCATGGCTATCGATCCTCCGTTCCGAAATATTCTCCTCATTATATCTGTAAGCACTCGTATCCTCCAGAATCTCAAGTTCCTTTTCGCTGTATTTCTCTTTCAGTTTTTGTTTGCCCTTATAACCGCAATCATATTGAAGCACCCGGTAGATGGAGTTCACCGCTCTTTCCTGCTTCGATCCGACCAGATCCTCCGTGATCTTATAGTTTGACAGCTGCTTTAACTGAGATCTGATAATGGTATCCGAATAATTGATCCCCGGCATTAAAAGGATCAAAAACGCCATGATGATCACAACCCACAGGGTACAAGCAATGGTTTCTTTTTCCAGGCGGCGCTGCAGGATATAAAGCACCATGTAGCACACTTCAAAGATGACGAGCGCGACACCCATGTAACGAGAGAGCGTAACACCGCAATCCGCGATACGGATCGCAACGCTCCAACACTGCAAGACGATACAGGGAATGAACACATAAGGCAGGATCTTGGCGATCTTACACCAGATATTCTCCTCTTCCCCGACGCCCACAGCCAGCGTCCAGATCACCATACCGGCGATAAAGAGAGCTGTGATGATACCGAACACAGAGTTCGACGGAACGGAATTCGTTACAAACATCTTAATGATGTAAAGGTAGATAATGGCCATCGCCACGATCAAAAGCGGCTCGGCTACGAATAATACACAGCCTCTGACGAACTTTCCGCTCTCTCCCTTTTTCCCGGAAAGCGCCAAAAGCAGAGCCGGCACGTAAATACCCGACGCAAGGAACAACTCCACCCTTCCGATCAGGGAATCCGTATCATAGATCAGCTCATTAAAGATCAGCAAGATGATCGCAAGTCCGGCAGCGAACATGCCGTATACGATCGAGGTCCTTATCAGGGCAAAGAAGGTCTTATAACAATACTCTTCAAAGGTTTCTTCCTGCCGCTTGAAAATATGATATACGGCGGAAAGAACCAGTGCGATTCCGTAGAAGCCGTAGATCTTGGCCGTAACTTCCCCTACCACATCGATGGGATACCCGAAAAGCACCTCTTCCTCATATGAGATCAAATAGACAAAGAAGTACGCGATCGGAACGGAAACTACGTATCCGACGATCCTCGGAATCCACTTCGCGCGAAAATACTCTTCAACGAACAGCGCCTGACCGGCGATCCAGAGGAAAAATACAATGCATTTTTCCAAATTTTCCGTGTCAAAGTCACAATCAATGATAATGGCCCCCAAAGCGGCCGCCAGGATGATCGCACCCAAAGTCACCGGATATTCTTTGAACACCTGAACGAGCTTTTCCATCAGTTCCAGGATCTTTTTCCCTATGGAAAACTTCTTCTTTGCAGGCATCGCTCCGCCTGCAGGCACAGACTGTACCGGCGTTTGTTGTATGTTCTGCTGTATGTTCTGTTGTATGTTCTGTTGTGTGTTCTGCTGTACATTCTGCTGTGTACTTTGTTGTGTTTTTTCTCCGGAAGTTTGATTCATTTCATCCATGCTTTAAAATCCCCTGTCTTTTAATTTTTTTAATACGGATACGTAGAATTCCCTTACATCAAATTCATCTATATTCTCACGGTTCAGATCGATCATATCCCCATGTGAAATACCCCGATTTCCTTTTACGGTCAAAAACGTATAGTCCTGTCCCCATGGAAAAGAACCCTCTCCCACAAGCCCGTCGTTTGCGCCGTCATAATACTTGACCAGATGTGTCGACATATTGAGCGGGAAACGGCCTCCGCGTGATACATTGAGTTTGCTGCCGAAGCTTTGATAGTATACACCTTCTTTGTCCGGGCAGTTTTGATTGAATTCCGCAAGCTTTGATGCCGTTAAATCCCAAACGGCGGCCATGAAATCCGGTTCTTTGTCACCGAGTTTCCGCAGCGCCGTATTGTAAGCATTCGCAACAATTTCTTTTTCCTTATCCCCGATCTTTTCCAAAAGCGCGTCCGCAAAGATACAGCCGCGATGCGGTGTGTTGATCGTGGTAAGACTGGCCACGTGCGATGCGGTGTCTCCCAGCTGCAGGGCATATCTTGTATCCAGTCCGCCCTTGGAGTGTGCGATCACATTCACCTTGTCGCACCCTTCTTTTTCACAGATCTCCAGGATACGGGCGGATAACTCCTCCCCGTTTGCCACGATGCTTCCCGCCGACTGCTGATTGCCGTAAAAGATCTTTGCACCGTTATACTCTAAAACCTCCGGAACTCTTCCCCAGTAATTCATATA
>JAILOQ010000037.1 GCA_024690725.1 Lachnospiraceae bacterium | reverse complement strand
CTCGTAAAGATGACTCTTTTTGATGTTGCGCACACCGCCCGTCGGTCTGGACGGATCGAGCGCATGGGCCATCTCATTCGTTCTCTTGTAAAACGCATCGTCATCGGGCGACTCATTGATACGAACGCCCCACAGGATAATTGAGGGGTGATTTCGGTACTGCCTGATCATATCAGCCGTATTTTGCACCGCCTGATCCTTCCATGCCGCATCACCGATGTGCTGCCAGCCGGGCATCTCGGTAAATACCATCAGACCGATCTTGTCGCACTCATCGATAAAGTAATGCGACTGCGGATAATGGGAGGTTCTTGCGGCATTCACGCCAAGCTCATTCTTTAAGATATCCGCATCCAGCCGCTGCATGCTCTCCGGCATGGCATAACCGACATAAGGATAAGACTGATGACGGTTCAGACCGCGGATCTTCACTCTGCGGCCGTTTAGATAAAAGCCATCGTTCGTAAACTCCGCCTTGCGGAAACCGGTCGTGATCTTTTTCTCATCCTTCTTTTCGCTACCCACGTACAATTCATACGTCAGCACATATCTGCGCGGTGCCATGATATCCCACAATTTGACCATAAGCTCCGCTTCCGTGTGATAGGTTTCCTTCTCATCCGTAACCGGAATATCAAATAACAGAACTTCCTTTTCGGGCGCTTTGATCGGAGACATTTTGCAGACGATCTTCGCATTTTCCGCTTCCGAAGCTTCCTTTGACACCTTCACCTCGGAGATGATCGTGGCATCAGCCTCTTTTGCAGGGCCGCTTAACTGCATTTCGCTATAGACAAATACATCCGAAAGATGTTCTTTTTCCGAGATATCCAAATACACCTCGCGATACAGGCCGCCGTACGTCATATAATCGATCACAAAACCGAAGGGCGGCGTATTCAAACTTTCCCTGCTGTCTACGGTTACCTCCAGCGTATTCTCCTTGCCGTAATCCAGCTTTTCACCGATATCAAACGAAAATGCGGTATAGCCGCAGTGATGCGCACCAAGGCTTTCACCGTTCAACGAAACTTCGGTATCATGCCCGCTTCCCTCGAATGTTAAAAGAACACTTTTTCCCTTCCATTCCTTTTTGGCGTCGATCTTCTTTGTGTAAGACCAGACTCCCTGATAGATATGCTCGTCAAAATAGTGAAACGGCGTTTCTTTGACCGTATGGGGAAGACGCACCGTCTCTCTTTCGTTTGTGTCTTTGGGGCCGAAACTCCATGCTTCGTTTAAGTAAACTCTTTCTGCCATATGGTTCCCTTTCCCGGCATAAGCCGATGCCAATTGATCGGTACGTTTCTACTCGGAAACAACGATCCCGTTCATGATGATATCCACAACCGCGTTTAACGCATCCGTATAGGAAATCTGCGTTTTCTTTAAGATGTCACGTTTAAAAAACTGTTCCAGCGAAGCTTCGAACATGGCTTTGATGATGGGGATCGGAATTTGTTTGATCTTGCCCTCCGCCATGCCGCGTTCCAGAAGATCGATCGTTTTCTCCCAGCCGGTTTCCAACCTCTCTGCGACCTGTGCAAACAGCTGCGGATACTTGCCTTCGAGCTGATAGATCTTCCCGATGTCAAACTCCGCGTATCCGTCCGGCATTGCACCGAGGATCTTGTATATCTTTGTCACGATATCGAGCGAATCGTCGTGATAGATCTTATCCTCTTCTTCCTTGATCTTCGAAAAGGTTTCGTCGATCACGCTCAAAAACATCTCATCCTTATTGTTGAATATGGTGTAGATCGTTTTCTTGGAGATCGACAGATCCGTGGCGATATCGTCCATCGTGAATTTGAACCCTTTTCGGTTGAAAAGCTTCACCGCCGAAGCATTGATCCTTCTTTTTAATTCCAAATCTCTCTCGTCCATACAGACCTCCGATTTCTTTTGTTAATTTTGGAAACTTTCAACCCTTTAATCGTTTCCTTATACCCATCATAACATGAAATAAAAAAAGAGCAAGAAACTAATTCACTAAAAATAGTTTCCGCTCTTTGTCTATAATTACCATATAATAAACTCCCGGAAAAAGAAAAGCAGATACAAATCTCTTTGTACCTGCTTAAACTTCATGTTCTTATCCGGATCCTCTTTATACCGAATCACTTAAGAAACGCCGCACCGTGGTAGGTGTACGATAGTAAGCGCTCGTGATACGGATACCGGTCTTCGGACTGGACGCGTGGATAACCTGACCACCACCGATATAGATGGCAACGTGGTTGATCCTGCCGCCCTTGGAGTAGAATACCAGATCGCCCGGTTTTGCTTCGGACATGGATATCTTGGTACCCATCTGCGCCTGTGCTCTCGAAGAGTGCGGAAGTCCGACACCGTAACGACCTAAGATCTGCATCGTGAATCCGGAGCAGTCGCAACCGTTGGTAAGGCTCGTTCCGCCCCATACGTAGCGGTTACCCAAAAACTGCTTTGCATACTCGCAAAGGTCAACTCGGACATCGGATACACCTTCGCCGTATAAGAACTCGGTCATATTAAGAGCGGTCTTTAAGTTCCGGCCGACTCTGACATATTCTGCATTTACGTAGCCTTCCTTACCGTCGTAGGAAACCTTTACCCAACCGTCTACGGCTTCTTCGGTCAACGCCGGCAATTCCTCACCGTATGCGACCATGCCGAGCACTTCGCTCTCGCCGTTCGCCTCTGCACGGACACGCAAACCGTTTGCGGATACCGTCGCAAGGTTCTCAACGATGCCGTCCGCATAAGCAACCGCTGCGGAACCTGTGATCAGATATTCCATTGCAACATAGCCTTCTACGGAACCGGATACGATATGTGCTTTATCTCCGACAATGTCAAGGATCTCACATCCCGCATTGTTTCCCATCTTACCAACGATCTTACCGCCGTCAACAGCGCTTCTGACATTCAAATGATCCTCAACCTGAGCAATACCGATATTGGTATAACCATAGGAAGCACCGTTATTTAACTCTTCCGGATCGAACTCATCCTGATACTCTTCCGGAACGGTGGATACGAAATTTGCATCACCGATGGAAAGAATGATATCGGAAGTCTTTCCTTCCGTTTCCTCTACCGGTACAGCTTCCGTCGCAGCATCCGCCGAAACCTCCTCATAAACTTCAGCAGTGCCATCCTCCGTATTCTCGGTAACCGCAGCCTCAGAGGAAGTTCCTTCGACTGTGGTTCCGGCCTCGGAAACGGTTGTTTCCGTGGTCTCTACAACAGAAATCTCACTAGCTACGTTTTCCTCAGCAACGGCACCTGCCGCTTCCTTCAATACCGCCTGCTCATCCTCGTTCAACACGGGTGTCGCATCACTTACAGCCGCCCCTTGGGGACGTGCACTGGATAAGGAAGAAAGGATCAGCTGATTCATGAATTCCACATCCGTACCTGCCGTCTGTGTGTATCCCGACTGAATCCCGATCTTCGCTTCATAAATGGACTGTGCGCGATTATCATATGAAACATCTGCCGTAGCTCCGGTAGATAATTGAATTTTTGTTGTCGCTCCGACTTCGGTAACGGTGATCATGAATACGATCGTTGTCGCAAGAAGTCCCGTAACGTACTTTTTCTTCATAAAATCCTGTAATCCTCAACTCTTGGTTAATTGTTACAAAATTGTTACAATTTGTTACAAACTTTATTATAACAAAAAAATTAGGTGCGTCAACTATAAAGTTAACATAAATTTATAAAGAAAGCAAGTATCTTTTGCCGAATAATGCGAAAAATACTTGCTTTTACTTTCATAAAAATATTTTTTTCTATCTGCTTTATGGAAACTAATATCTAAAAATCACTGGTCTTATTCAGGTAAAGAATAATATTCGTTGCGTGATCTCCGACACGCTCCAGACCGCTGACCACATCCGAAAACAGCATTCCCGCCTCAGGTGTACATTCGTTTTTCGTCAGACGGTCGACATGCGCCTGCTGCAGCTCTCTTTCCTTCTCATCCACAGCCTCTTCCAGTTTTAAGGCATCTTCCACATGCTCATCCGTTACATTGTGTAACGTTTCCACGGAAAGACGGATCAGTGCGTTTACAAGCGTCAGCATCTCATTCATCTCACCGATCGCTTCTTTACTGAAATCCAGATCCTGTTCTTTTCTCCGCTTTGCGGCATCCGCCATGTTCTCCGCATGGTCACCGATACGCTCGATATCGTTTACCACATGGAACAGGGCACCCAGGCTCTTCAAGTCTTCGATCGGAAGTGTCGTCTGGTTGATCGTCACCAGATAATTGGTGATCGACTTATTCAAGAAGTTGATGTTCTTTTCCACTTCATATACTTCGTTGATATCTTCTTCATCTAAAGTGATCAGCGCATTCATCGCGCGGTTTAAGTTTTCATCCGCAAGATTCGCCATACGCTCCACTTCTTTTAGTACATCCACGACAGCCGTTGCCGGATTGAATACAACCTTATTACCGATGTACTTAAGCTCGTATTTTTCACGATAGTTGATGCTTTGATCCGTACCGGGAACAACAAAGGCGGCAAGCTTTACGATCGGGGTAAGGAACGGTAAAAGAACGATCACCTGTGTTACCTTGATTATGGTATGCGCATTCGCGATCATACGTCCCGGATTGTCGTTTGAGATACTTGCCAGGCCGGATACGATCGGATCGATCGCAACCTGAAATACAAAGAACGCAACGATCGTACCGATGATGTTGAACAACAAATGGATCATAGCCGCACGCTTTGCATCCTTCTTACCTGCCAAAGAAGCAAGAACCGCCGATGCACAGGCACCGATATTACAACCGAGGATGATATACAAAGAGATCGGAATCTCCAATAATCCCTGATTACACATCAAAAGAATGATGCTGACCGTTACGGAAGAACTCTG
>JAILOQ010000024.1 GCA_024690725.1 Lachnospiraceae bacterium | reverse complement strand
AGGATAACACCGATTTCAGCCATTCTGGTAATAAAGATCGAAGGTTCTACAATGCCGAGTACGGCGGGGCCGATCAAGAGTCCGGCAATGATCTGTCCGGCAACCTGCGGCGCCTTGCATTTTCGGGCTACCATACCACAGAATTTGGCGGCAAAAAGAATGATCGCAAGATCACGTAAGATCATATAGGTTTCCATTTTTATCATCTCCCATATCTTTGTACCCCGCCACAGAAACCAAAGGGAGCGGGAAACATGTAAATTTTCCTCTTTTATCCAAACATCTTTAAATGTAACATTCTACAGGGGGAACTTCAAGGAATGTACCTGCAAAAAACCAATAATATCGCGAAAATCGGGAAAAAAACAAAAAAAATAATTGAAAGAAACGAAAAGTTGGTGTATATTATTTAAGTCAGCGTAATTTGTTGCTGTGCATATCGGCGTGTGGCTCAGTTTGGTAGAGCGCTAGCTTCGGGAGTTAGAGGTCGCAGGTTCAAATCCTGTCACGCCGACTTTTCTATATGATGTGAGGCAGAGCTTGGGACAGAATAATTCCTATAGCTCTTTTTTTGTGATAGAATACTTTTAACTAAGAGTCTGATTTCAAAAGGAATGTTACCATGGATGTTATCAGAAAGTATGTAGATGTATTGGACCAGAATGCGGTTATGCGGATCTGGTATAAAGGTAATCTCGAGGCACATGATTTTATTCCGAAGGAGTATTGGGATCGCAACTTTAACTATGTGAAGCGCAATCTCAAAGACACGGAAGTATATGTGTATGAGATCGAAGGAATGGTAGTCGGTTTTATCGGGATCGACGGCGATCACGTGGAAGGGTTGTTTGTGGATCGCGAGTACAGAGACGAAGGGATCGGCACCAGGTTGATCAATTATATAAAGGAAGATCATGATTTCTTTACACTGCACGTATTCGAGAATAATCTCGGTGCGATACAGTTTTACGAGAACCGCGGTCTGATCAAGTTAGAAGAGAGTGTACATGAGGATTTGGGCGAAGTCGAGCACGTCATGTATTACCGGAAAAAGAAAAAGAAAGAAGAGCAATAGTGTCCAAGAAAAATGACGGATTCGTAAGGCAGGCCGGGATTCTGGCCATGGCCGGCATTATATGCAGGATCATAGGAATTTTATATCGCTCTCCTTTGGCAGCGGTGATCGGAGACGAAGGTAACGGCTATTACGGCTCTGCCTATAATATCTATGCGATCATTTTGCTGATCAGTTCGTATTCCATTCCGGCAGCGATCTCCAAGGTAATTGCCGGAAAGCTTGCACTCAAGGAGTATAAAAACGCACAGCGTATTTTTCACTGTGCCTTTCTTTACGTTACGATCATCGGAGGTATCGCCGCGTTATTTGCATACTTTGCGGCAGGGATACTGGTCGAAAAAAATGCGGTCCGCGTTTTGAGGGTACTGGCTCCGACCATCTTCTTTTCCGGTTTTTTGGGCGTTCTTCGCGGCTATTTCCAGGCGCAGAGGAACATGGTCCCCACATCGATTTCCCAGATCATTGAGCAGATCTTAAATGCGATTGTATCCGTCGGCGCCGCATACTTTTTAAAGCAGAGTGTGATGACCGAATCCGAAACGACACAGGCGATCTTCGGTGCCATCGGTAGTGCACTCGGAACCGGTTCCGGTGTATTGATCGGTCTGGCCGTGATGCTTTTCATCTACGGAAAGAATCGCAAAACATATATTGAGCGTCTGAAGGAAGACGAAACGGAAACACTGATGAGCCAAAAGGAGATCTTCGGTGTGATCTTTGCGTTCGTTACCCCCTTCATTCTCAGCACGTTCATCTACAATTTCAGCACCTCTTTGGATGAGGTGATCTATCGAAAGATCTTAAAGAATGTCTATGAATATGATGTGACGCAGATCGCCGTCTGGTACGGCGTCTATTCCGGAAAGGCCGTCGTCATCAGCAATATTCCCATTGCCATAGCGGCAGCGGTTTCCGCGGCCATGATCCCTACGATCTCCGGAAGATTTGCGGTCGGTGATATCGAGGAAGCCAACAAGAAGATCGATATTGCGGTACTTGCGACCATGATGGTTTCCATTCCGTCTGCCATGGGCATTCTCTGGCTGGCGGACCCTATTGTGAAGTTTCTTTTCCCCGGTCAGACGAATCTCGATCTGGCAGCAGGGCTTTTGCGTGCACTTGCCATTACGGTGGTGTTCTACTCGCTTTCGACGCTGACCAACGCGGTGCTCCAGGGGATCGGAAAGGTCGACACACCGATGGTGCATGCGGCACTCTCGCTGATGATCCAGGCCATCGTACTGGTGGTATGCCTGTTGTTCACGCCCTTAAATCTCTATGCGCTGCCGGTTGCAAACATCGTATATTCCTTTATGATGTGTATCTTAAATCAGCATGCCGTTTCCAAGAATCTCGGATACAAGCAGGAGATCCACCGGACGTTCTGGCTTCCGTTTGCGGCCTCCTTCTTTATGGGAGTGGCTGCCAGACTGGCATACGATTGCGCCGCTCGTTACATCGGAAACAATGTGATCGGTCTGATCCTGGCCCTTATCATGGCATTGTTTGTATATGAAATTTTGATCATCCGCCTCGGCATTGTAAAAGAAGAAACCTTAAAGATGATCCCCAGAGGCGAGATCATTATAAAGATCAGCAGGAAGCTTCGTTTGATCAAATAGCGGAAAGTGTGAGGATATGAAGGCAGAAATTACAGCACTCAGACAGGAAATGGAAAAAGAAGGGTTCGTGGCATACGTTGTGCCGACCAATGATTATCACGGGTCGGAGTATGTGGCGGACTTTTTTAAAGAGCGTGCGTATGTAAGCGGCTTTACGGGTTCGGCGGGAACCTTGGTCGTAACCGGGGAGTTTGCGGGACTTTGGACGGACGGCAGGTATTTTCTGCAGGCCGAAAAGGAACTGGACGGTAGCGGCATTACCCTGATGAAAATGGGCGAGCCCGAGGTTCCCACGGTCGAATCGTTCTTAAGCGACACGGTCAAAGAAGGTGAAGTGATCGCCTTTGACGGAAAGCTCGTGAGCGCAGAGTTTGTAAATAAATTGAAAGAACAGCTTCCAAGCGGTGTTTCTTTGTCCATGAAGGAAAACTTGGTCGACCGGATCTGGACGGATCGGCCGAAGCTTGTGCGAAATCCGATCTTTGCGTTAAAACCGGAGCAGTACGGCGAGGCAAGGAAAGACAAACTGGAACGAATGCGGAAAGCACTTTCTAAAAAAGAAGCGGATGCGACGTTCCTTACGTCTTTGGAAGATATTGCGTGGTTATTGAATCTGCGCGGAACCGATATTCATTGTAATCTTGTCTTTCTTTCTTATTTATATCTTACCGGGGAAGAGGCCGTTCTTTTTACAGGTCCCGAAGATCCGAAGGAAGCGGAAGAGGTGCTTCCGGGTGGCATAAAAGAGGCGCTGAAAAAGGATGGCGTAACCGTGCGGCCGTATGAGGAAGTGTATGCGTTTGCCGAGAAACAGAGCGGGAAGCGGGTGTATTTGGACGAGGCGAGTGTAAATGCACATTTGGCGCAGATCATAGGGGGAAGTAATGAGATCGTTTGGGGATGGAATGTGACCTATCTTCCGAAAGCGATCAAGAATGAAACGGAACTTCGGAATATGCGAAAAGCACATGTCAAAGATGGTGTAGCCTTGACGAAGTTGTTATACGGGTTAAAAATGTACCGCGATGCGGTGGTTTCGGGCCGGGAGCCGGATGGAGCGGGGGTACTTACGTTGCCGCCGACGGAGCTGAGTCTGGCTGAGGATCTGGTAAGGCTGCGGCGCGCACAGGGCGAATATATCGAGGAAAGCTTCGATCCGATCATGGGGTACGGGCCGCACGGTGCCGTGATCCATTACAGTGCGGATGAGGAAAGCAATGTAGGGATCGGGACGGAGAGTTTGTTTTTGAGTGATACCGGCGGACATTATGAGATGGGGACCACGGACGTGACGCGGACGATCTCCATGGCTCCGAAAGGGGAACTTTCCGCCGAAGCGAAGGAACACTATACGCTGGTATTAAAAAGTCATCTGGCCTTGCTTTCGGCAAAATTCCCGAAGGGTGTGACCGGAAACAGTTTGGATGCTTTGGCCAGGGAGCCTCTGTGGCAGGCGGGGCTTGACTTTAACCATGGAACGGGACACGGTGTGGGCTATATGCTTTCGGTGCATGAGGGCCCGAATGCATTTCGGACGTACCGTGGCAGAGGGCAGACGGATAAGACGGCGATCGTGCCGGGCATGATCACATCGGATGAGCCGGGGCTTTATTTTGCGGGCAAATACGGCATTCGCCTGGAGAGTCTTTTGGAGTGCGTGGAGGAAGAAAACGGGTTTTACGGATTTCGGGCACTGACCATGGTTCCGTTTGATGTGGAATGCATTGATTTCAAATTATTAAATATCTATGAAAAGAGAATTTTTTTCGACTATCAAAAGAAGGTTTATGATACAATAGGAACGTATTTGACAGACGATGAAAGAGCATGGCTGAAAGGTCAGATCACCGAACCTGAAGAAGCGGGTTGACAAATACTTTTTGATTCTTGGAGGGCTATATGGCATTTAAGATTATTACGGATTCCGCATCGGATGTACCGCAGTCACTGATCAAAGAATATGATCTGCATGTGATCCCGACACCGGTAACGATCGAAGGTGTGGACTATTTCGACGGAGACAATATTTTTCCCGATGATTTTTATGAGATTCAGGCGGAAGGAAAGGATATCAAGACCTATCATATCAGCCAGTACATGTTCGAACAGGCATTCTTGCCTTATGCAGAGCGTGGCGATGAAGTACTTTACATCTGCTTTTCGACGGGTATCGCGGGAACCTTCCAGGCGGCCAATCTGGCAGTGCAGGATGTATTGGAAGAGCATCCCGATTTTAAGATCACCATCATTGATTCCAAAGCGGCTTCCATGGGCTTTGGTCTGATCGTGGCAAAGCTGTTGCAGATGCAAAAGAACGGCGCGCCCAAGGAATTGATCATTGAGGCGGCAGAGTTTTACAGAGATCATATGAAGCATGCGGTTGCGGTCCGTACCCTGGAGTATCTGGTAAAGGGCGGTCGTATCAGTAAGACATCCGGTTTTGTCGGAGGAGCGTTGGACATCAAGCCGATCATTGAGGTGGATGAGAACGGTTCGTTGCAGGCAACGGAAAAGGTCAGAGGCTGGAACAAAGCGCTCAACCGTGTGACGCAGATCGTAATGGAAAAGGGCAAGGATCTGGATAAGCAGGTCATTGGAACCGTGCACGGCATGGAGCCCGAGAGCGTGGAGAAGGTGAAAGCCATGCTGAAAGAAAAGGCCGGAGTTAAGGGCTTTATCGATTCCCGTATCGGTTGTGCGATCGGCGCACATATCGGACCGGGTACGGTTGGTATCGTATATTTGGATGAAGTGAATGAAGCATACGATAAATATCTGGATTAATTATCTATTGACGGAGCAAAAAATAGTGGTTATAATGCTGACAGGTTGTCACGTGACACCTTGTCAGCATTTTTTGTTTCGAAAAGGAGTAGGAATGGCCACAGAACGTTTTGAACGGCTTCCGCAGGAAAAGAAAGACCGCATCTTACGCGCTGCGATCAAAGAGTTCTCCAGAGTCTCTTTTGACAAAGCGTCGATCAATAAGATCATCAAGGATGCAGGAATTCCGCGCGGGAGCTTTTATCAATATTTTCAGGATAAGCAGGATCTGCAGCGCTATCTGGTTGAGAGTTTTATCAGAGACAGGCAGCAGGATATCTACTTATTTATGAAAGAAAACAGGGGAAGTTTGTTTGATTTCTTTCTATCGCTGTACGACCGCGTAGAGGAAATGATGGATTGTGAGGATTTCAAGCTTATTTGCAAAAATGCGATCTTTACGATCCGTAATGAGCAGGGACGGTGGATGCCGAGCGAAACGTATTGCGAAGAGCAAAAGCAAAAGATGAATGACTTCCTTACCTTTTTCCGGGACAATTACTATCCGGCTGCCGGGATTTCCGAGATCGAGATGGTATATAAGATGATGGTAGCGCTTGCCAAGGATCATTTCATGCAGTTGTTCTTGTGTGGAAGGCCGTGGGATGAGGCGCGTGAGGAGTTCGGAAAAGAAGCAGCGATCATTGAGACAGGTTTCCTGCAGCAGTTAAAGGAGAGAGAAAATGCCTAAGTTTAGTGTAAAAAAACCGTATACCGTATTTGTAGCGATGATCGCCATATTGGTATTGGGTATCGTTGCATATACGAGAATGACACCGGATCTGTTACCGAATCTGGATCTTCCGTATGTGGTCGTAGTGACCACATATCCCGGTGCAACGCCGGAAAAGGTGGAGACCGAGGTGACCAAGCCATTGGAGCAGACCTTTGCGACATTAGATAATCTGGAAAACATTCAGTCTTCCTCTTCGGAGAATTACTGCATGATCATGATGGAGTTTACGGATGATGTCAACATGGACACGATATCCGTGGATATCCTCCAAAGTGTGGATGCCGTTTCCGGATCCTGGGATGATATGGTGGGAACGCCGTACATTTTAAAGATCAACCCCAATATGCTCCCTGCTGCCATAACCGCGGTCGGTATGGAGGATATGGATACGATCGAACTGTCAACCTTTGTAGAGGAAGAGATCCTGCCGGAACTCGAAGGCGTCGAGGGTATCGCCAGTGTGGATGCGTACGGTATGATCGATACACAGGTAAACGTCCTGATCAATCAGGAAAAGATCGATGAGGTAAACGAAAGAGTGAAAGCCGCCCTCGATGATAAATTTGCGGAAGCAAAAGAAGAGCTTGATGACGGACAGGCAGAGATCGACAGAAACAAAGCCAAGATCAATTCCGGTAAGAGTCAGCTTAGTGCGGGAAAGACGGAACTGGCGGATCAGCTTTCCGCAGGTGCGGGTCAGATCGCAAGCGGAACCACACAGTTGATCGAGACAAAGATCCCCTTACAGGATAAACTGACAGAGTTAAATACAAAGAAGACGGAACTCGAAACCGCAAAGAAAAACCTGACAGAAGTAAAAACAAATATCGCGCAGGCCAAAGAAGCAAAGAGTCAGTTGGAGATCGCGATCGCGTCCTTGCAGCAGGCAAAGGACGGTGTTGCGCAGTTAACCGCGGCAAGAGCCGGGCTGGAGCAGCTCCTTGCGGCCGTGCAGGGTGTGGAAGGAAACACGATGTTAGATGATACTGCAAAGGCGACGGCGATCGCAGGTATCATGGCAGCAGCGGGAGATCCGAATCTTACGTCTATCACGAGCAGTGCACAGATTCAGGCAGCGATCCAGCAGATCGATGCACAGTTGGCACAGATCGATGCACAGCTTGCCGCAGCCGGTACGGATCGGGCTTCGATCGATACGGCGATCGCTACTTATCAAAGTCAGCTCGATCAGGTCAATGCGGGTCTTGCACAGATCGATACCGCACTTGCCGCACAAAACATTACCGCAGACTCCATCGACAGTTCGCTTTTGGAAGTGGAAAACGGTCTGACACAGATCAATGCCGGGATCGCACAACTGGAAAACGGCCTGGCACAGATCGAAGCGGGAGAGATGCAGTTAGCTGAGGCGCAGGCGATGTTAACGCAGCAGCAGACCACCATGATCTTTCAGTTGAGT
>JAILOQ010000161.1 GCA_024690725.1 Lachnospiraceae bacterium | reverse complement strand
TTCTTGCGTATTTAGTTTATCTGTGTTAAACTAAGTTTCGGTTGTGAAAACCGATGCCGGCATGTCGGAATGGCAGACGAGGCAGACTCAAAATCTGTTGTTGGCAACAACGTGTGGGTTCAAGTCCCACTGCCGGCACTAAAAACTCCGTAAATACGGAGTTTTTTTTCTTTTTAAAGACTTGCTCATGCACCTACGCAGAGCCTTTAACTCAATCGGAGCTTGTGTACTTTGACTGCGTTAAAAATATCTCGTAAATCTCCCCGAATTATGGAAAAAGACACAGAAAAATGATAAAATGAAACTTGGGTGATTTTATGAATTGCAAAGAAATCCAAAGGATGATTCCAAACTTCATAAAGCAGGAATTGAAAGAAGAAAGCCTTGCGGAATTTGTGGCACATATCGATGCGTGCGACGAGTGCAGGGAGGAGCTTGCAATTCATTATCTGACAACGGAAGGGATCCACAGACTGGAGAACGGCGCGTCGTTTTCTTTGGATGACGAATTGGATGATATGCTCGATCAGGCTGAGCGCAAATTAAAGATTGAAATGATCGCGGAAAATATTTGCAAGTGCTTTGAACTGGTTGCAATTGTAGCAGTGGGGTTTTCCGTAGCCCTTATGATGTTGATTTAGGAGAGAACATGGCAGAAAAACTTGTTTTAATCGATGGACACAGTATCCTTAACCGTGCGTTTTACGGTGTTCCGGATTTAACCAATGCAGATGGTCTTCATACCAATGCGATATATGGCTTTTTAAATATCCTGTTTAAGCTTCTTGATGAAGAGAAACCCGATTATCTGGCGGTTGCATTCGATCTGAGCGCACCTACGTTTCGTCATAAAACCTATGATGCATACAAGGGGACCAGAAAACCGATGCCCGAAGAGCTTCGGGAGCAGATTCCCGTCATGAAGGAAATGCTCCAAAAAATGGGCGTTATGATCATGACACAAGAAGGATACGAGGCCGATGATATTTTGGGAACGATGGCATATCGTGCACAAAGCGCAGGCATCAAGGTTTCTTTGGTATCCGGTGACAGAGACCTGTTACAGGTTGCTACGGATGACATTTTGATCCGTATTCCAAAGACCAAGAGCGGCCGGACCGAGATCGAGGATTATTACGCCAAAGACGTATTGGAAAAATATAAGGTCACACCGAAGCAGTTTATTGAATTAAAGGCTCTGATGGGCGATACCTCCGATAATATTCCCGGAGTTCCGAAGGTCGGAGAGAAGACCGCAACGGAATTGATGGTGACATACGGAAGCATCGATGAGATCTACGCCCATTTGGATGAGATCAAAAAGAACAGTATTCGTGAGTCTTTACGCGAAAACAGGGAACTGGCGGATCTTAGTTTGTTCCTTGCAACGATCTGTCTGGATGCGGATCTTCCGTTCAAGGTGGAAGATGCAAAGCTTGGGAATCTGTTTACGGATGAGGCTTATGAACTTTGCAGAAAACTGAGTTTTAAGAACATGCTTTACCGTTTCTCCAAGACCGTCGTCAAGAAAAGCGATACGGCTTTTTCGGCAGTTGAAAGCGAAGACAAACTCGACGAAGTGTTCCGGGAAGCGGAAGCAAATGAGCAGGTGGCGATCTTCTTTTTACAGGAGGAAAAGAGTCTTGCAGCCGTTGGGCTTTGCTTTAACGAAGACGTTTCGTATTGCATTCCCGTGAACAATATGCTCTCGGAGGAGACGGTGCTTGCGAAGGTGCATGCGCTTATGAATGGCAGGGATGAGGAGCATATGCTTCTTTGCTTCGATGTAAAGAACGGGTTTCGTTATACGGAGAGTGACAAGGTTTCTTCGTACTTTGATGTCAAGCTTGCCGCATATCTCTTAAACCCCAATCATAAGGAATACATGATCGAGGATATCGGGAATGAATTTGCGGATGTTGACTGCGGCGACTTTAAGGCGATGTTCGGGAAACAAACGATCTCGGATCTTGTTATGACGCTTGTCGGCGTGAATCCGGATTTTGTGAAGTTTGTGGGATTACGTGCACTCAGCGTTTATCTTTCGGGGCCCGTTTTAAAGGATCGCCTGGAAAAAGAAGGTATGACGAAGCTCTTTAAAGAGATTGAAATGCCGCTCACATACGTGCTCTATGATATGGAACGCGAGGGTGTTCTGGTGCGCGAGCAGGCGCTGAAAGACTACAGTATTCTCTTGGGCGAGAAGATCGATGCGCTGGAAAAGCGGATCTACGCGCAGGTCGGTGAGACCTTTAATATCAATTCCCCGAAGCAGCTCGGAGAGATCCTGTTTGAGAAGATGGGATTAAAAGGCGGGAAGAAGACGAAAACCGGATATTCCACGGCTGCAGATGTTTTAGAGAAGTTAGCGGTGGATAACCCTGTGGTGCGTGACATTCTCGACTACAGAGCCGTTTCCAAGTTGAAGAGTACCTATGCGGACGGTTTGGTCGGTTACATCGATTCCGACGGAAGGATCCGCACGACCTTTAATCAGATGGTGACGGCGACCGGACGGCTTTCGAGTACCGATCCGAATTTGCAAAACATTCCCATGCGAACCGAAATGGGACAACAGATCCGTAAGGTATTCGTGGCAAAAGAAGGTTGCGTGCTCGTCGATGCGGATTACTCACAGATCGAATTGCGTATCCTGGCTCATTATTCCAATGATGCGGGACTGATCGAAGCGTATAATTCGGATGCGGATATTCACAGGATCACTGCGGCAAAGGTATTCCATGTCCCGTTTGAAGAAGTGACATCTCTGATGCGCCGCAATGCGAAGGCGGTGAATTTCGGTATCGTTTACGGGATCAGCGCATTCGGCCTCGGGCAGGATATCGGCGTCAGCCAAAAGGAAGCCAAGGAATATATGGAGCAGTATTTTGAGACATTCCCGGGCGTAAAGAAATACCAGGAAGATATCGTAAAAGACGCGAAAGAAAACACATATACAACGACCTTGTTCGGACGTAAGCGGCCCATGCCGGAGTTAGCATCTTCTAATTTTATGCAAAGACAGTTCGGCGAGCGTGCAGCCATGAATGCACCGATCCAGGGAACTGCCGCGGATATTATGAAGATTGCCATGATCCGTGTATATCATGCATTAAAGGATGCGGGATTAAAGTCAAAAATGATCCTGCAGATCCACGATGAAGTTGTTGTCGAAGCTTATAAAGAAGAAGCTGACATGGTCAAAGAAATCGTTGTGAAGTCCATGCGGGAAGCTGTAAAACTGGCGGTTCCGCTGGAAGTCGGAGTTGCATGCGGCGCAGATTGGTTGGAGGCACACGGATGATAACGATCGGTGTAACCGGAGGAGTCGGCGCCGGGAAATCGGCGATCCTTTCCTACATCAAAGAACATTACAGAGCCGTCGTTTATCCTTCGGATGAGGTGGCAAAGAGCCTGGAGCGCAAGGGAGAAGCCTGCTATGCGCCCATAGTTTCTGTCTTGGGTGAGGATATTCTGGATGAAAACGGAGAGATCATCAAAGCGAAGATGGCACAGAAGATCTTTTCTTCCCCGGATCTTTTGGAGAAGGTCAACGGAATCTTGCATCCGGCCGTCAAGGACTTCTTTTTGGCAGAGATCGAGCGCTTGCGCAAAGAAGACAGCGTGGATTTGTTCATCATAGAAGCGGCCCTGCTTATCGAAGAGCAGTATGATAAGATCCTGGATGAACTTTGGTATATTTATGCATCCGTCAAGACCAGGTCCGATCGACTTCGGGAAAGTCGCGGATACAGCGACGAAAAGATCCAAAGCATCATGAAGAGCCAATTACCGGAAGAGACATTTCGCAAGGCTTGCAAGGTGACGATCGAAAACGAAGGCGATCTCATAAAAACTTATGCACAGATAGATAACGCTTTACAAAACAGAGGAGTTAGGTATGCCACGGGTAAGTAACAAAGCGAACAAAAAGAATTATGTTTACGGTCTTGATATCGGTACCAGGTCGGTCGTCGGAACCGTAGGATACAAGGACAGGGAACGGTTTGTCGTCGTTGCACAGGAGATCAAAGAACATGAATCCAGAGCCATGTTAGACGGTCAGATCCATGATATCGAATCCGTGAGCGAAACGATCCGTGAAGTGACGCTTGCTTTGATCGAACGGATCGATACGCCTCTGACGCAGGTGTGTATCGCAGCCGCAGGTCGTATGCTGCGTACCGTGACGGTCCATGCGGATCTGGAGCTTGACGATGAAAGAAGCGTGGTGGAAGAAGACATCCATCTTCTCGACTCCTACGGTGTTGAAAAGGCGTATGAAACGTTTTTGGAGGAACAGTCGGATGCGGACGAGGTGAAGTACTATTGTGTCGGTTATTCGATCATGAAGTACTACTTAAACGATTATCCGATCACCAATTTGGAGAATCACAAGGCACGAAAGATTTCCTGCGACATGATCGCAACGTTTTTGCCCGATGATGTTGTGGACGGACTATATAAAGCGGTGGAAATGGCGGGACTTGAGGTGGCAAACCTCACCTTGGAGCCGATCGCTGCGATCGAGCTTGCGATCCCGGAACAGTTTCGCATGTTGAACATCGCCCTGATCGATGTGGGCGCCGGCACCAGTGATATTTCCATTACGAAAGACGGCAGCATCATCGCCTATGGCATGCTTCCGGTTGCCGGAGACTGTCTGACGGAGGATATTGCAAGGCACTGCCTCGTTGACTTTAATACGGCTGAGTCCATCAAGCGTGCGATCGAGGATCATAGCGAGGTGGAATACAAAGACATCATGGGCTTGACGCAGAAAATATCCAGAAAAGATGTGTTAAAGGCCTGTGAAGAACACTTAGAATCCATGGCCGCACAGGTATCCGACAAGATCCGCGAATTAAACGGCGATAAGCCGGTGTCCGCCGTGTTTGTCGTCGGTGGAGGCGGTAAGATCGCATCCTATACGGATCGCGTAGCAAAGCATCTGGATATTCCCAAAGAACGATGCGCACTTCGCGGCGAAGAAGTTATGGGCAATATCGATTTTCAGCAAAAGAATGCCGAGAAGAGTTCGCTTATGGTAACTCCCATCGGTATCTGCTTGAATTATTACGAACAAAGCAACAATTTTATCTTCGTTACGTTTAACGAAGCCCGCGTAAAGGTCTATGATAACAACCATCTGGCTGTTGTCGATGCCGCATTGGGTGCGGAATTCTCCAATGAAGACCTGTTCCCGAAACGCGGCAGATCCTTGGAGTTTATCCTCAACGGAGAAAAGAAGGTCATTCTCGGAAAGCGCGGGGAGAGTTCCGTGATCACCGTGAACGGAAAGCCTGCGGATATCACCACACCGATCCATAAAAACGATGTGATCTCCGTGATCCCCGGTACAGCCGGAGAGGAAGGAAGTCAGATTGTGGGCCGCCTTCCCGAGTTACGCGGCGATATTCACGTGAAATACGAAGATCAGATCCTGACTCTTCCAAAGTTAGCAATGGCTAACGGAGAACTTGTCACATCCGGCTATGAGATCAAACAGCAGGATCGGATCGATATCTTGAATTATTACACCGTATCGCAGATTTTGGAATTCATGGATATTCCCAAAGAATATGTGAGCTACATTGCGGTAAATCACGAAAATTCCGACATGGACGGAAAGGTATACGATAACTTCACGCTTTCCTTTACTCTGGGTGATACAACGCAGATCAACGCAGATTCCCAGAAGAGTTTTGAAGA
>JAILOQ010000111.1 GCA_024690725.1 Lachnospiraceae bacterium | reverse complement strand
TATTACGGTCACGCAAAAGCGGCCAATTTAAGTAATAGCGGGGAAGCTGCAGAGAAGGCGCCCGTATACGAAAAAGACATGTACGCCCTTGTGGAAAAGATCATGAAATATGCCGATAAGGGAGTTTCCAAAGAAAAGGTCGCAAAAAAGACCGGTGCCGATGTCGCATTTATCGAAGAAGTTAACCGTATGTACCTGACTCATCGCAATGTGGGCGTGGCCGGGATCCTCGACCGCATTGAATTGAAAGGCATGGAAAAAGGCGTGTGATAATGGTATAATTCTTTTGTCGGTGCAAAGACAATGAATTTTACGAAGGTTAAGTATGGGCGTATTACAATTTCTGATCATTATCCTGATCCTCATCGTAGTGATCGGTATTTCCAATGAAAAGATATTTCATATTCAAAGCGATATCGCGATCATTCTGTTTTCTCTGATCGGCGCATTGATCATTCTCGCGATCAGTCATTTTTTCCGCATCGAACCGGTGGACCGACTGGTTGCCGGCATCGGGGAATTCGGTTTTGAAGAATACCTGATGGACGGTGTACTGTGCTTCATGCTGTTTTCCGGTGCGAGCAAAGTCAATATGAGAAAATTCCGACAGAACGTGCGCGCCATCAGTCTTTTGGCGCTTTTGACCACCGTGATCTCTTCCGTGGTCTACGGACTGTTGTTCTATCTGGTTTCCATGGCATTTCATTTACAGATGGATCTTTTGACCTGCATTTTGGTAGGTTGTATTGTTTCTCCCACCGATCCCATTGCGGCGACGGGAATCTTAAACAAGATCGGTCTTTCCAAAAATGTCTGTTCCGTCATAGAGAACGAATCTTTGTTTAATGACGGTACGGGCGTGACATTGTTCATTTTCGTGCGCAGTCTCGTAAGCAACAGCGGGAGGAGCAACTTCTTTGTCCTGATGTTGAAGGAGATCCTCGGGGCCGTTGCCGTCGCATTTATCGTATCTTTCCTCTTATTCCAATTAATGAAGATCACCAGGGATCCGATCAAGTATATCCTGATCTCGCTTTTGGATGTGTCCCTGGTTTATATGATCTGTGAGCACATGGGCTTTTCCGGCGTTATCGCCTCCGTTGTCTGCGGAATGTATTTCTCCGCATCCTTCGGGAAAATGGAGCGTCGTGCCATGGTCATCGACCCGAAGGAGCTGTATAAGGACTTTTGGGAGATCGTGGAGAGCCTTTTAAATTCGGTCCTCTTCGTTATGATCGGACTGATGGTATTAAACGTAAATATCAGTAAATACGTGCTTGTGATCGTTCCGGCCGCGGTCCTCATAAACCTTTTGGCGAGAGCGACCGGCGTTGGCATCAGCTCGGTGCTGACGGGCAAGAGCATCCCCGGAAACTACACGATCCGGGAATATGTGGCACTTATGACCTGGTCGGCGTTAAAGGGAGGTCTTTCCCTGGCGCTCGCCATTTCCACCGAAGAATTCTTACCGCGGGACATTTACGATATTGTGATCAATGTCACGTATGTAACGATTTTCTTTACGGTACTGGCACAGGGCCTCACGGTTAAAAACGTGTATCTTGCGATAGAGAAGCACAAATCGGATCGGTTTAAGAACGGCCGCAAGATACCTGCGGAATAAAATGACATAGAAAGGATTGCGATATGAAGATCATCATCGTCGGATCGGGGCGGACAGGTTGCGCCTTGATCGAGGTACTTTCGAAAAAGAACCATGATGTTACCGTTATCGACAAGCAAAAGAAACTTGTGGATGAGATCACGGACAAATACAATGTAAACGGCGTAGTGGGAAGTGGCGCGTCAAAAGCGACTTTGTTAAAAGCCGGCGCTGACACCGCGGATATTTTGATCGCACTCACACCGGTGGATGAGATCAATCTGTTAAGCTGTGTACAGGCCAAGGCGCTCGGAACGCTTCGGACGGTTGCGAGAGTCTTCCAGCCGGATTTCGGTGCAGAGAGAAAGAGCCTGGAAAAAGAACAGGGAATCGACTACATTTTCAATCCCAAATATGACATGGCGGAAGAATCCGCTGCGTCACTCGGCCTTCCCGGTGCCGTAAAGCTCGAAGGTTTGTTTGAAGAAAAGCTCCAGATGGTTTCGCTCAATGTCCTTCCGGATTCGCCGATCGCAGGCAAGAGCATGGCGGAGATGCGCAATATCGTGCGGGAAGAATTCCTGATCGCAACCGTGCTCAGGGAAGATAAGCTGCATGTGCCGGATCGGGATTTTACGATCAAGACCGGTGACATCATCGGCGTTGCCGCAAGCCGCGAGGTTCTCCTTCGCGTCCTGCAAAAACTCGGCATCGTCAAAGGCTTTGTCAAAGACGTTCTGATCATTGGCGGCGGGATCACCACAAGCTACTTGATCGAAATGCTGGCCAAAGAACATAAGCATATCACGGTGATCGAATCGGACATTGACCGGTGTCGCGAACTGATGGAGCAGTATCCGTATGTAAAGGTATCTTACGGTTCCGGCGAATGGGGAGAACTATTGGAGGACGAGAACATCGCATCGATGGATGCCGTGGTTTCTTTGACCGATGCGGATGAAGTAAATCTGGTAACGAGCATGTATGCCTGGTCCAGAAACGTACCGAGTGTGTTGACGAGGATCGATGCTCCCGGGCATTTGAATCTCTTACATAAGATCAATCTGGACATCACACTTTCTCCGTCCGAGATTTCCGTGAATAAGCTCGTCCGTTTTATCCGGAATCAGGAGATGGGAGATGCGCCCAACGAGATCGAAAAGTATTGTACCGTTGCGGATAACAAAGCGGAGGTCTTCCAGTTTACCGCAAGCGAGAGCTTCGAAAAAGAATTAAAGTTAAAGAGAAACGTGAACGTTGTAGCGATCATTCGGGACGGAGAACTTTTCTTCCACGGCAATGGTTCCGTGATCAAAAAAGGCGATAAAGTGATCATCGTCGCAGAGAAGAAGCGACATATTACAAAATTAAATGATATTCTGGCGTAAAGCAAAGGAGGAAAGAACATGTTAGAATCAAGACCGGACAATATGGAGCGTATCACGACTCCGGAGTTAGCAAAGGCTTACATTGACGATCAGATCGCAAAGATCAAAGCGCAGGTGGGAGAAAAGAAGGTACTCCTGGCGCTTTCCGGCGGTGTGGATTCATCGGTGGTAGCCGCACTTCTCATCAAAGCGATCGGGCAGCAGCTGGTATGTGTTCATGTCAATCACGGACTTTTGAGAAAGGGAGAGCCCGAGCAGGTGATCAAGGTCTTCAAAGACGAAATGAATGCGAACCTTGTTTATGTGGATGCAACGGACCGCTTCCTTGACTTACTTGCAAATGTGACCGATCCCGAGCAGAAGAGAAAGATCATCGGTAACGAGTTTATCGAGGTATTTGCGGAGGAAGCAAGAAAGCAGGACGGCATTGAGTTTTTGGCGCAGGGCACGATCTGGCCCGACATTCTCGAAAGCGAAGCCGGTATCAAGGCGCACCACAATGCGGGTGGCTTGCCGGATGATATGAATTTTGAACTGGTAGAGCCGGTACGCATCCTCTTTAAGGATGAGGTCCGCATCGTCGGCAAAGAACTCGGCCTTCCGGACAACATGGTATTCCGTCAGCCCTTCCCGGGCCCGGGACTCGGCGTGAGATGTCCCGGTGCGATCACCAGAGACCGCCTCGAAGCCGTACGCGAATCCGATGCCATCTTACGGGAAGAGTTCGCAAAGAACGGATTGGAAGGAAAGGTATGGCAGTACTTTACCGTTGTTCCGGACTTTAAGTCCACCGGTGTAAAGAACGGAAAAAGAACATTTGACTGGCCCTGCATCATCCGTGCGATCAATACGACGGATGTTATGGAGGTAACCGTTGAGCATCTTTCGGATGAACTGATCGATCATCTGGTAGAGCGTATCATCAACGAGGTTCCGGGCATCAACCGTGTACTCATCGATTACACACCCAAGCCCCCGGCAACCGTGGAATACGAATAAAAGCACAGACAAAAAGAAATCCCCTTCACTTTGCGGTGAAGGGGATATTTTTCTTTGTCCCGGAGGGATCAGAGCTTGAAGCGCTCAATACTTTCGTTTAGGGAATCCACAACCGTGTTCAGGTTTCGAACTTCATCGGAGATGTTGTTCATGAGGCCGGAGACCTCAGCAATGGATTCGGTATTTGTGGCGCTGGCCTGTGCGTTGACTTCCGCAACCGTGGAAAGGGAAGCGAGCGCATCTCGGATCTGCTCCATTAGCTCGACCAAGTGGCCGGTCTTTTCGGAAATGAGGCGGATATTGTCAAGGGATCCGTCGACTTCCTCCTTCACGTGGCGGAAGGCCTCTTCCGTATTTCTTACGTATTGATCCTGATCGCTGATGACGGCGGAAACATCTTCCATCGTCTTTTCCGACTGTGTGGCATTGCGCATCAAGGTGTCGATGATAACGCCGATCTCCGCAGAAGACTGGGAGGATTGCTCGGCAAGTCTGGAAATCTCTGCCGCAACGACCGCAAATCCGCGACCGGAATCACCGGCTCTGGCAGCTTCGATCGAAGCGTTTAAGGATAAGAGATTGGTCTGATCCGCAATCTCGTTGATGACATCCGCAAAGCTTCGGATGGCGGCAACGGATTCACTTGTTGCCTTTGTCTGTGCAGTAAGCTCTTCCATGGCACGCACGGTCTTTTCGTTGTTCACACGCAGATCACCGAGGATTTCGATCGCCTTATTGGATGTATCGTTCATGACGTTGGCACGTGTTTCGAGATCCGTAACGACATTGTTTGTCTCGGTAACGACTTCGCCCATGCGGTTAATGTCCGAGGATGCATTGACCGTTTTGTCGGCCTGCTCCATGGCACCCTTGGAAATATCGTCGATCGCGGTGCCCACCTGACCGATAAAGCCGGTCGATGTGGAAGAAGCCTCGTTCAACTCTTCCGCGGAACCGAGCAGTTCCGATGTATTATCCGCAATGGAACCGATCATGGATTTTAAGTTATCGCGCAGATCCTGCGTACTCTTGGAAAGATCTCCGACTTCATCGGTCCTTCGCAAGTAGCGCTCGGAAATGTCGACATTCAGATTTCCGTTTGCGATCTCTTCCACGACATCGATACTGGTTTCGATGGATTTGGATACGTTTCTGGCGGATAAGATCGAAAGGATCACGGTAAAAGCAAAGATGACGATGATGGCCACGACGAATACCAATGTGATCTTATCAATGCTCTGCTGTACCTCTTCCACGGGGCAGCCCGCAAAGACCATACCGATCAACTCGTTGGTACTACTCTGGCGCACCGGGATGTAATAACCGAAGTACATCACGCCGTCCACAGACACGCGGTTGGTAAATACTTCATCGCCGTCCTGCAAGACGTGTTCCACCAAAAACTCGCCCGCCTTGGTTCCGGTGATGCGCTTCCCACTTTCGTCGATCAAAGAAGTGATGATACGTTGGTCGCCGTAAAAGAAAATAATATCAATGCCGGTATTTGCCGCGAAATCATCCACGAATTGTTCGCTACGGGAGATATTGTAAGAACCCTTCCATACATCGCCCGAAGAATTGACGAAGTAATCGCCCTGGTTTTGTTCGTAGGCGGCAAGTGCCGCTTCTGCGGTACCCTTCAACTGACTCTTTACATCATCCAAAAGCTTATCTTTGATGACCGTATTGTTGATGAAAATAGCTACGATACAAAGAATGAGTACGGGAGTGATCGCAAGAAGCAGAATTTTATGCTTTAATTTAAGATTTGAAACTTTAAACAATGCTTGTCACCTCCCACATTACCAGTCGATCACCTGTACGTTCTTATAGTACCAGTTGATACCGCCGGTGATGGTGGCATCATCCAAGGTGGAGCCTTCTTCTCCGACGGTCTCGCCGGTATTTGTCTCGATCACACCGTCGAAGACGCCGAATTCCCCGGACATGATCTTCTGTGTGGCATCGGTTACGATCTGAGAGGTTTCTTCACTGCAAAGAGAAGAGATCTCCGTCAGACCGATCAGGCTCTCATCCATACCGCCGTAGTAATTCGAACCGTCGTAGGTTGCATAGATGATGCTGCTTACATAGGAAGTATAGTATGCACTCCAGTTCCAGATGACGGAAGTAAGAGTTGCATTCGGTGTTTCTTTGGACATGTCGGAGTTATAACCGATCGACCAGGTGCCGTTCGCCTCAGAGGTCGTCTGCGGTGCGGTGGTATCCACATGCTGTGCCAGTACATCACACCCCTCTGCGATCAGGGCATCGGATGCGGCCTGTTCACCTTCCGGATCGAACCAGGAATTGGTTACGGCAACATATACGGTTGCATCGGGATTGACTTCGTTCACACCGATGGCAAACGCATCGATACCGCCGGTACACTCGCTGTTATCGGAGCCCATGGCGGATACATAACCGATCTTGTTGCTTTCGGTCTTCAGACCTGCGACCAGACCGGAAAGATATCTGGCCTGATAGATACGGCCGAAATAGTTGGTAAAGTTTTTGCCGTTGCTCATATAGCCGGTACCGTGTGCAAAGTAGATATCCGGATATTCTTCCGCATATGCCGCGGTGGTTTCCATATAGCCCCAGCTGGTGGTGAAGATGATGTTGCAGCCCTCTTCAATGCACTCATCCAGTGCCTGCTTGATCGCAACTTCGTCACCGTCGTTGATGTTATCCTTTCGCACGATCTGATCATCGGAAAGACCGAGGTTGGATGCCATTCCCTGAATGCCGAGTTCGTGCGCATAGGTGTAACCGGAAGTGTCGGCACTGCTTCCGATATAGAGTACGCCGACCTTCACATCTTCTTTTGCGATGGTCTTGCACCCTGCCGGATTCGTATCGGCGATATCTTCCGCTTCCGCTGTGGCCGTTGCGGTAGTGTCTGTATCGGCAGCGGCTTCTTGTGTATCACCCGCATCAGTACTCGTTGTTTCTTCAACGTTTTCATTGGAGATCACATCGATGATGACATCATTTCCGCAGCCTGCCAGAGATAAGACAAGACTCGCGCCAAGTAATAATCCCAATAGTTTTCTTTTCAAGGTCATTTCCTCCTTCATAAATGGATACAAAGTAATTTTACTACGAATTTTTATGAAATGCACCATTTTCGAAAAATGAAAAAAATGTCTTTAAACAGAGAATAAAAACATTTAAAATGAAACTATGTATGCGCATATGTAAGTCGGAAGGAAACGAAAATGCAGCCGGTATGGGTCCCGTATGAAGATATTGAATATTTTGCAGAGCTTGCCCCGCGGGAATATTTGGACATGGTAAGCCTCCCCAATTGTTTTGCGATCGCCGCATTGAAACAGGGGAAGACGAAAGATATCCCGATCGCATTGTTGATCTTTACCATGCATCCCGGGGACAAGAGCATCATTCACTGGCTCTATGTTGCGCCGGACTATCGCAATCACGATATCGGTTCAAAGCTGTTGGAGAAGATCTGCGAGATGCACGAGAATACCGGGAAAAAGAAACTGTCCGTGCTGATCGAAGGAGCCGGCGGCAAAAACAGGATCTGGGAGAATTCCGCGGATTTCTTTCTGGACCGCGGCTTTCATGTAAAGAAAACGATCCCCGGAAAATGGAGCATTTCGGTGAATGAAATGCTGCAGCAGAAGTTCTTTCTTAAGTCTGTCAAACGGAAAAAAGAACCGGGCGCGATCGTTCCCCTTCGGGCATTGGACGAAAAGCAGCGAAAAAAGCTGTTAAAGAAGTATTCCAAGGATCTGCCGGAGAGCATCCCGCCGCATTTTGCGAGTTACGATCCGGATTACTCCTGTGTGATCTTTGGAAAGAAAGGATTTGACGCCGTATTTTTGATCCGCCGGGCCGGGCGAAGTTTTTACCCGGTGGTACTTAAGGCAAAGAGTGTGGCGATGGAAGAAAAGCTTGTGGCATTCTCATTTCTGGCGGTTGCGGACAAAGAAGATCCGAAGGAAGAAATGATTGTTGTGGCCTACAAGCAGTCGACCGCAGACAAAGTGGGATGGTATTTTCCCAAGAGCAAGGCGCAGTCAATGGTCTTACTGCGGTAAGGGAGAGATATGGATTTCATAGAACACAACGGCATAAATGCTGATAAAAAGGTTGAATTAGCTAAGATCGATACAACTGTGGCGGAGCGCGAGGAGATAAAGATCGATCCGCTTCAGGAGTATCACAGTATCAATGACGAGGGAAACGACGCAGGTGAGGCGCTTGTAAAAGAGCCGATGCTCATTCAGGCCCCACTCGAAGAGGCTGCAGAGATCCCGGTTGTAAAAAGAAACCGCTTGATGCTGCCCGCGCACGATTATCAGAGTCTGCTCAAAACGGAAGATCTTCTGAAAAGGAGTAAGCGCGGCGAAAAAGAAGACGGCAAGGTGATGCAGAAGATCAAAAGTATGCATACCCGGATCATGAGCTATAAAGATGTAAAAGTCGGGGATGAGGGAGAAAGAGTTAAGGTCGACGCCTGCCTGGAACTGATGGAGCAGCTTTGCGGGCATTGCGATGACTATATCAGCCATCACCACCCCTGGACAAAGGTCGGAAAAGCCCGTCTGGCAATGGTGAAAGAACTGCGCGAAATAATGCATCTGAAGGCAGAGGCATTTCGCTCGGTTGCGGCTAATGCCGGTGAATTCTACCGGGATGCGACCGTCGGCGATATCCTGGATCTGATGGACAAAGGGGCGCATCTTTCATTCCGCAAGCTCGACAAAAAATCGGAAAAGACGCAGGAAGATTACGAAAACGAAGTCTTCTCCGTGCAAAAGACGGCCTTTAAGGAAATGCGCGCGCATAAGATGACAAGTACCGGTTTTGAGGGCTTTGACAAAGCCTTTGACCTGCGCGATGCCGTGGATATGCAGATCAAGAAGCTGTCAGATTATAAGGAAGTACGTGCGCTTTCCGAGTTTTGCTACGAGGACAAAGAAGAATTTGAGGCACTCTTAAAGGACTACGGCAACTATGACAAAGAGCGCATCGAGGCCGAAAATGCGGAACGCAAAGCTCGCATCAAGGAGTTGGAGAAGAAAAAGGAAGAAAGCAAGGAAAAGTGGGCGCAGGACAGAAAGGAAGCGGTCTTACGCCGGATCAAAGAGAGAAATGAGCAAAACAAGCCCAATCATAAGCGCGTTCTGGATGCCTGTAAAAAGAAGGTTCTTGCGATTAGCCTGCGGGAAATGAACCTGTCCGGGGAAGCTGGCGTTGCGGCAAATGCGGAACGCCTGGAGGACATCCGATTAAAGCTTGGTGCATTTGAGGAACTTTTGGCGGCAAATCCCGATTACATGAAGGAACTTTCCCTTAATGAGGCAATGGAGTTATCGGATCACATGGAGAAGCTTCGCGCCGTCACGGATTATTATCGGGTATGGAAGCTTTTGATGGCTGAGCCGGAATTCATCAACCGAAACGAAGCGTTTTCCGTAGAGGAAACGCAGGGGGATTCCTTTGAAATGGCCAGGATCCGGAAACTGATGCGTTCCTGTTATTATCTGGGGGAACGTCTGCAGAAAAAGACCGGCTTAGAGCCCATACCGGTTACACAGCCAAAGACGACGAATAACGACAGTGCGGTCGCACTGGTGCTTCTGCCGCTGGAAACCTTTGAGGAAAGTGATTATTACAGGCCATATCAGGAAGCCAAAACGGAAGAGGAAAAGAAAGAGGCTTATCTGGGTTTTCTTGCCGGGAGGGAGAAAGTCAGAATAAGCAAAGAGGCGTATATCAACCGCTGCGAGCAGGAACAGTTCTTTGTCCCGCCGGAGGAATACCTGCGCATTACCTTGCAATCCGCGGATACCTATAACAAAGACGGACTGATCAGTTTGATCGGCTCGTTGGATAATGAGGTCATGCGGGAGGAAGAATACGGCAAGGACGGGATGGCATTCAACGCAGCCATGGATAAGTATAAGGCAAATAACGGAGGTCATCTGGAGACTCCGCGAGAGGCGAACGCGGTGACATTTACGAATAATGTCGAGATTTCGGATCAGCTGTCACGTATGGAGCCATATTTGGCTACAACATTTCGTTATCGCAGAAGCGCCAAGGAAATGGTTGAGATCGTGAAAGGTTTGAATATCAGCCACACAAAGGGATACGATAAAGAAGATCCGGATGCGGTGGCATTTGCGGAAAGCCAATATAAGGAAATGGGGCTGAAAATGCTCAGTGTGCAATACGCACTCGGGCAAAGACTGCAGTACGGCCTGGGTGAGAGGATATTCTACATGCACCCGCTCGATCTGCTGACGCAGAGTACGAGACAATTGAAAATGGATCTTTTGGCTTGCAGTATCGTGACCAATCCGTATACGGCTGCAAACATACCGCTACTCAAAGAATTTCTGGCGCAAAACAATGCGGATTCCCGCTATCCGGTAGAAGTCGATAAGATGGGAGAGACCAATACGGCATACGGAACGCTGCTTTCCTGGCAGTTTAAGGATATGTTAGATCTCGGGGAAACGATGCTGGGAAAACTGAACGGAAAAAAGTTTCAGGATTACTACGGTCGTGAGATCGATGATAATACGGCGGAAGAATTGGCGGAGAGTGAAGATACGCATGACGATCTGTTTGCGGGTATCAATCTTGACGAGGTGGAAAGAGAGGCTCGTGACTATGCAAAGAAGAATCCCAAAGATCCGCTTTCGATGCAGATCGATCGACTGACAAAAAGAGACGGTGCGCCTGCGGTCTTACTCGCTGTATATTCTATGTTGCATCCCGAAAAATTTGATGTGACACTCATGAATAAAGGCGGAAATATGGGTTCAAATTTCATTCAGCGCATCATAAGAAAAGGACGAGGGGTCGTGAATCTGACCTTCAATGAGGTCAAGTCGTTCCTTGCTTCGGATAAGGGACCTTATGTGAAGAAATTCACGAGGGAAGAAATGGAAGCATATGAAAAGAGCTTGAAAGAGAGAAAATTTTTCACTTTTGGTGCGCCGGACGATCCGTATGACTTCCAACGGAACTATAAGGATTCGTTGGGGCGCAGATACGAAGTGATCGCACGGGAAGAAGAAAAAAAGAAATGAAGAGGCAGTTTGCATTCCTAATAGGTAGGGTGTATCCTTTTTTGTAGATTGACTTGGGGGGAAGGAAGGAAAAGTTATGGAAAACAAAAGAACATCATTCACTAGTTCGCTGGGATTTGTCTTAGCGGCAGCAGGCAGCGCGGTAGGTCTCGGAAATATCTGGAGATTCCCGTATTTGGCAGCAAAGGATGGCGGAGGATTGTTCCTCGTGATCTACATCATCCTGGCGCTGACCTTCGGCTTTGCGCTTTTGACAACGGAGATCGCGATCGGACGAAAGACCAAACAGAGTCCGCTTACGGCATATCGGATCGTGCATCCGAAGTTTCGCTGGCTCGGATGGTTTGCATGTATCGTACCGATGATCATCATTCCGTATTACAGTGTGATCGGCGGTTGGGTACTGAAGTATTTTGTAACGTTTTTGACAGGTTCCGGACAGGCATCTGCGGAAGACGGATACTTTGGCGGATTTATCACCTCGCAGGTCGAGCCGATCGT
>JAILOQ010000106.1 GCA_024690725.1 Lachnospiraceae bacterium | reverse complement strand
TATTTGTTTCTCGGTGGTAAATGTCGAAAGTGCAAATCACACATATCCCTCCAGTATCCTCTGATTGAGGGTCTGAACGGAGTCTTATATGTGCTGATCTTTTTAGTAAACGGTTGGAGTATAGATTCAGTTATATACTGTTTATTAACGTCGGCGCTAATTGTTCTTAGCGTGATCGATTTTAGAACTTATGAGATTCCGATTGGAATCAATTGGTTTATACTGGCACTGGGACTGATTCACTTAGTATTTCACTTAGGGGATTGGGTGACTTACGGAATCGGTCTCATCGCTGTCAGTGGTTTTATCATGATCTTGATCCTGGCTACCGACGGTAGAGCGATGGGCGGGGGCGACATGAAACTCATGGCGGCCGCGGGGCTTTTGCTCGGCTGGAAATTGATCATTTTGGCATTCTTTTTGGGGTGTCTCTTTGGATCCGTGATCCATGTGGCACGCATGAAAATTTCGGGGCAAGACCACGTTCTTGCATTTGGGCCGTATCTGGCGGCCGGCATCTTCGTTGCGATGCTTTGGGGCAACGACATATTACAATGGTATTTAGGTTTCTTTCCGGCGATGAGCCATTGAAACTTTTATATATATGATTTAAGAAAGAACATGAAAAGGTGGAATTACAGTTCCATAATCTAGGGAGGTAAATCATGGCAAAGGCACAAAGAGTACTTAGTATTGAGATCGGATATTCTTTGACCCAGGTCACAGAGATGGACTATCAGTCAAAGCGTCCGCAGGTGTACGGCGTATTCAGTATGAAGACTCCGGACGGAGTTTACGATGACGGTTATATCAAACCGACAGAGGAGTACGTAAATGACCTGAAATCTTACATCGTAGCGAACGGAATGGGGACCGCGAAAAAAGTGATCTTCGCTGTATCATCGACAAAGATCGCGAACAGAGAGGCAATGATTCCTTTTCTGAAAAAGGATAGTCAGGTTCGCGAGATGATCATGACGAACATCACGGACTATTTCCCCGTTGATCCTACTCAGTATCAGTTCTCTCATAATATTATGGAGACCGTAACCGATGATGCGGGTACCAAACAGTACCGCGTGATGGTCATGGCGGCTCCGGCAGATCTGTTGGAAGGATATGGCAGACTTGCAAATGCGATCGGACTGGACTTGGCCTTCATAGACTATACCGGTAACAGTATCTTCCAGGCATTGCGTAACAGATTCGCAACCGGCGTAAACTTAACGGTCAAGATCGATGAACGTTCATCTCTGTTGACTGTAACGAATAATGGTGTTATCAGCATGCAGCGTTCCGGTATCTACGGTGCCGATCAGGTGGTTGGCGTTATGATGGATACAGACGTGTATGGCGAACCGCTTTCTTATGAGGATGCGGTAAAGACCTTGCGTCGTAACAATCTGGTAATGCGGCCGGAAGAAGAGGAACAACTGGCAGAGCGTGAGGCGGAAGTTGCAAGACTGGAAGAAGCCGCTACACAGGCGATGGCTTATGCGGAGCAGACCGGCGATACCTCCCAGGTCGCATCCACAACGGTTGCCGCAAAGCAGGCAGGCGCCAACTTGAAGATGCTGCGCTTGCGTCGCGACGTAACGGTTGCATATAACCAGTTGATCAGTTCCATTGTTCGTGTGATCGATTACTATAATTCAAAGAATCGTGAAGCTTCGATCGATAATATCATTATTACCGGTCTTGCCGCTGATTTCTGGGGATTCTCTACATTATTAAGTCAGGAACTTAACCGTGACGTGGAAGTGCTGAAGGATTTGGCCGGAACCAACATCAATCAGGGTCTTCACTTACAGGGCGTATCCCTCGGTGATTACATCGCTGCGATCGGTGCATCCCTTTCCACAACAGGTTTCGCTCCCGCGGAGACAGCTGCTTCCAAGAAGGGCGGCGGAGCGAATATCGATGTCAAAGCGATCGGTAACAACGATAAGCTTCCTTATATTGTTCTTGGTATCGGTGCTGCGGTTGCGGTAGGACTTGCGGCTCTTGCATTGATACCTTATTTCGGTGCTAAGAATGAAAATACTGCCTTACAGGAACGCAAGGCACAGCTTGCTCCCGTACAGGATACGTATAATGCATATACGACAAAGCAGGCGGATTACGATTACATCATGGCGATGAACGATGCGACCGTAAACTTCAATAACAAGCTTCCCGAGATTTTTGCCGACATGGAGAAGCACTTCCCGAGCGATACTATGGTGAAGTCATTGTCTGCGACGGATGAGGTGATCACGATTGATATCCAGACACCGAAGAAAGCGGATATCGCTAAGACCTTGGTGGAATTCAGGATGCTTCCTTACTTCTCCAGTGTTGAGACGGTTGGCTTTACCGAGAGCATGGATGAAGAAACGGGTATGTTGATGGATCTTTATACAATTGAACTGTATTACGGCGAGAATCCTTATCTGGTATCGGAAGATGAGGAAGCGGAAGGCACAGAAGAGGCACCGACCGATGAGTCAGTGACCGAACAGTAGGAGGAGCGATCATGAAGGGATTAAAGAAAAGCGATATTAATATTTTGATCATGTTGGCGGGCATCCTGCTTGCGGTTGCATCTTATTTCTTTATCTATAGCAGCTTTACGGAGAAGAAAGCGGTATTGGACGGAGAGAATGCGGCGTTGCAGGCAGAAGTGGACGAACTTCAGAAGCTGGCCGACAACGAACAGTTCTATATTGAAGAGACAGAGCGTATGGACACGGAGATCCAGGAAGTGATCGCACAGTTCCCGGCTGAGGTTCGCGCGGAAGATATGGTTCTTTATGCGATCAAGCTGGAAAATAACAACGATATCTGGGTAAACTCCTTGAGCATCGATGAGACGACCGAGGTGCCGGTATTGATGGCGGCTCCTGTGACAAACGACGCTCCCGTAGAGGGGGATGCGATCGATGATACGGCAGAGGCTCCTGCAGTAGAAGAGGCTGAGGTACCTGCGGATGATACCGCGGCTGCACCTGCGCCTGCGGCGGGTCTTTCCAGTACTGTTCGTCTGTATTCCTCACCTTTTACCGTAAATTATAAAGTAACCTATCGTTCCATTAAGGATATCCTGAGCGATATCGTAAATGCGGATGAACGTATGAATATTCAGTTGGTTGATCTTGCGTATGATGCAGACACCGGATGTCTGGTCGGTGATGTGGGCGCCACGATGTATACGATGCCCGGTACCGGAAAGAGCTACGAGGTTCCCACGGTCAACGGTGTGAGCATCGGT
>JAILOQ010000105.1 GCA_024690725.1 Lachnospiraceae bacterium | reverse complement strand
TTCTTCGCAGAGGAAGAGGGAATCGAACCCCCGTTAACGGTTTTGGAGACCGCCGCACTACCGCTGTACTATTCCTCTAAATATCGCGCTTTTCGCACTCACAAAATGCATTATAGCATAACTTACGTGAGCTGCGCAAGGAAAAAATGGCAAATCACTCTTCTTCGTAAAAATCAATGATCTCCTGCATCATAACAGGATCGTGCTGCATATAAAGAGCGCGGTCAACAGGCGCTTCCGGCCGCGAGGCACGATACTTCACCGCCTCGTCCGTAAGGAAGTATCCGTAATGATCGTTATGCCCTTCTTTGTCCAGGAGGACGAAACGGCAATTCGGATTCGTAACCTCGGAGGATTTTGCGTATAACGGGCTCACATCATAATCGTAATACCGATCTGTCGTGCCGCTTAAGATGAGGATTGGCAGATCGCAGGAATTGATCCCGGCGATCGCGGAAAGATCCGCTTCCTCTCCGTAAAGAAGCTCGATCACACAAAGTGCCATCGGACGGATCACGGGATACAAGGCCCCTGTCTCCATGCGCGTCTGGCATAAGAGCTGTTCCTTGGGCGTATCAAATCCGGATGCCGCCACGACTTTATCGATCCTATGCCCACCGGGCAACACGGCACAACACGCATAAGCGCCCATGCTGTGGCCAAACAGATACAGGGGAAGGTCTTCGTATTCCGGCAGCTCCTCCACGCAGGAAAGCACCGCATCAAGGTCATGAGCCGCATTCGAAAAACTGCCCAAGCCCTCACCGGTACTGTTATAGTAGCCGCGATAATCGAAGCAGACAACGTCATAGCCCGCATCGTAAAAATATTGGATCTCATAGATCTTGATGTCGTTCGCATCGGTATGGCCGGGAGCCACGACGATCACCCCCTTGGGGGATTCCTGCCGGTAAAAGAACGTTGCAAGCTCATTTCCGTCAGACATCACCTTTTCCTCGGTACGGGGATACTTTTCGGTATCGGTTTCTTCGTACAAGAAAGCTTTGTCCGAGCGAAAACTGTCGTAGTCGACCCTTGCAAATGCGGTTTTGTATTCATGTGCGATCTTGAAGCCGATCCCAACGTAAGCCGCCAGTAAAACGAGTGCTGCGATGCCCACGATACGGCCGATCCACCTTCTTTTTCCCGTTGTCATATTGTTCCCTCTCACACAGTACTTACGAAGAAAGCACGGAAATCCGTGCTCTCTGTTTTCATTTAGTCGATTTTCTCATCGGTGATGATGTAGTCACCTTCTGCGATCTTTTTACGAAGTTCCGCATACGGCATCGGCTTTCCGTAAAGGTAGCCCTGCAATCTGCCGCAACCGATCTTGTTTAAGTAATCTGCCGCTTCCTGCGTTTCTACACCTTCCGTAAGGGTTCGCATGCCCAGGCGGCCCGCCATATCGATGATGCTGCCCAAGATTTCCTTGGCTGCGGAATTCTCATGGAAGTTAAAGAGAAATACCATATCAACCTTTAAGACATCGAACTTGTAATCCTTTAATACATTAAGCGATGAATAGCCGCTGCCAAAGTCGTCCAACCACAGTGCAAAGCCAAGCTCCCTGAAACGGTTCAGATCCTTCTGTAAGCTTTCCTGATCGTCGGTTAAGGCGGATTCCGTTACTTCCACATGGATCATTTCCTTCGGGATGTTATAGCGCTCCACGAGGTCGCACATGAGCTGAACGGCATCCATAAGTTCAAAGTCGAGGCGCGAGAAGTTCAGGGATACCGGAACCACGGGTTTTCCTTCTTCCATGGAAACGTGCATGTCACGGCAGACCGTTTCAAAAATGCACCGGTCGAGTTTGTGGATCAGTTTACAATCTTCCAAGACGGGAATGAACTTACCGGGACTTAAGAATCCATGTACCGGGTCCACCCAACGTGCCAGCGCTTCACAGCCGCAAAGTTTTCCGTCCTTGGACCATACAACGGGCTGATAGTAAACCTGAATGTATCCTTTTTCCACCGCCTGATCGATGTTATTTACCACATACTGGCGCAAATGGAAGTCTTCATCCACCTTTGCATCGTATTCCCGATATGTTTTTCCGTACTGGTTCTTGATCAGTCCGCTGGCATAACGGGCTCTGTCGCAACAGATCTGCGGTGTCTCTTCACGGTTCTTCGGCCGGTAGCCGCCAACCTT
>JAILOQ010000102.1 GCA_024690725.1 Lachnospiraceae bacterium | reverse complement strand
ACGAATCTTTCCGAAGACGATCTGAAGCGAAATGAAATGTATAAGGCGAATGCGGACAGAAAGAAGCAGGAAGCAAGCTTTGCGGATTATAAAGACTATCTTCTGTCATTGGAAATGAAAGCGGAGATCAAGCCGTTTGCACCGGTCTATATGTCCAGGATCGCACAGCTTACGAACAAATCCAATCAGTTCAACCTGACGACCAGACGATGCACCCAACCGGAGATCGAAGAACTTGCAAAGAAAGAAAACTACATTACCCTCTACGGAAAGCTTCAGGATAAGTTTGGCGATAACGGTGTCGTATCGGTGGTATTCGGCCATTCGGATGAGGCGGATGAAACCGTTTTTCACATCGATCTTTGGCTGATGAGCTGCAGGGTATTGAAAAGAGATATGGAATTTGCGATGATGGATACGTTGGTTGAGACCTGTCTTTTGAAGGGAGTAAAACAGATCCGCGGATATTATTATCCGACCGCAAAGAACAAGATGGTAAAAGAATTCTATGCTCTGCAGGGATTTACAAAGGTTTCCGAAGAAGAAAACGAAGATACGGTTTGGAAACTGGATATATCCGAAGGGTATGAGAACAAAAACCACGTAATTAAAGTGAACGAATAAAGGAGAACGAAGATGACAAGGGAAGAAGCATACGAAAAGTTAAATGAAGTATTCCGCGATGTGTTCGATGATGAAGATATCACGGTAAACGATGCCACACAGGCAAAGGATGTCGACGGGTGGGATTCTTTGGAGCACATCAATCTGATCGTTGCGATCGAGGAGATGTTTGACATCAAGTTTTCCATGGGACAGACCACGTCGATGAAAAACGTCGGTGAGATGGTAGATGAGATCTTAAAGAAAGTGGAAGCGTAGGAATGAAAGTTCATCACGTCGGATACCTTGTGAAAAACTTAAAAAAGAGTGAGAAGCAGTTTCTCACGCTGGGGTTTTCCATAGAGCGGGAAGCGGCCTATGATGAGATCCGGCGCGTGAACATTTCGTTTCTCGTAAACGGTGATACCCGCGTGGAGCTGGTGGAGCCCGCGGACAAAGAATCGCCGCTTTTTCCGTTGCTTTCCAAGTTTAAGAATGCTCCGTATCATATCTGCTATGAGACGGATGATCTGGAAAAAACGCAGCGGGAATATGAAGCAATGCATTATGTAACGATACAGCCCGCGCAGATCGCGCCGTGTATCGACGGCAGGCGGGTTGTGTTCATGAACAGCTCCGCTGCCGGGATCATAGAATTGTTGGAGAAGTAATATGGCATTAACGTCTTTGGAATTTTTTGCATTTTTTGCCCTTTTGCTGCTCCTGTATCATTGTGTGCCGCAAAAGGCGAAGAACCCGGTTTTGATCGTGGCAAATCTTGTATTTTGCTATCTGGCCGGTGGCGTTCGCACGCTCGCATTTCTTTCTTTTACCACGTGTTGTACCTATGTGGGTGCGCTTATGATCGAGCGGACGGAGTCGGTAAAGAAAAAGCGGGCTGTTTTGATCGTTGTGATCGCGGCAAATCTGGCCGTGCTTCTTTTCACAAAATACCTGGGCTTCTTTTTGCATATCGGAAATGCCGTTTCGCACCTTGCGGGGAATACGCAGGCGGATCTGCAATTTAGTATCGCGGCCCCGCTCGGGGTTTCTTTCTATACCCTGCAGATGATCGGATATCTGGCGGATGTCTACATGGAAAAGATCAAAGCGGAGCACTCCCCTGTGAGCTACATCGTATTTGCGACATTCTTTCCGCAGATCACATCGGGCCCGATCAGCCGGTATGCCGAGCTGGAACCCGAGATTTCCCGGACAAAGAAATTTGATTATAAAGAATTCACCTTTGGCCTGCAGCGCATGGGTTGGGGTCTGTTTAAGAAGCTGGTCATTTCGGAGCGTCTGGCGGTCCTTGTGAATACCATTTATGCGGATTATGAGACCTACAGCGGATTCTATATCGCGGCTGCGACCGTGTTTTTTGCGTTTGAACTTTATACCGACTTTTCCGGTTACATGGATATTGCGTTAGGTGCCGCGCAGTGTCTCGGAATAAAGCTTCCGGAAAACTTTACGGTGCCGTTCTTTTCCCGGTCGATCTCCGAATATTGGAGAAAATGGCACATCACGCTCGGAACGTGGTGCAAGGACTATCTGTTCTATCCGATCCTGAAGTCGGATGCCTTTGTGAAACTGGGCAAATGGGGAAAGAAGAAATTCGGCAAGAAAAAAGGGAAAAACATTCCGGTGCGTCTGGGTCTGATCATCCTCTGGTTTACGGTGGGCTTCTGGCACGGAGGCTCCTGGAAGTATATCATCGGTTCCGGTCTGCTGCATTGCTTTTACATCATCGGCGGACAGATCCTGGAGCCGGTGTCCGCAAAGATCGTAAAGTTATTCAAGATCGATGTGGAATGCTTCAGCTTCCGCTTGTTTCAGTGCCTGCGGACGTTTTTTCTGGTCTGCTTCGGCTTCTTATTCTTTCGGGCGGAGAGTTTCAAAACGGCGCTTCTTATGATCCCGTATCTGTTTAGCGGAAACATGCAGGTATTTACGGAAGAAGGCATGTTAGCTCTGGGACTGGATCTTATGGATCTTAGGGTATTGTTCTTTGGCCTGGTGTTACTTTTGCTTGTTTCTGTTTTTCAGACGCAGAGAGGCTCCGTCAGAGAGTGGATCGCTAAGCAGAATCTTGTATTTCGCTGGGCTGTGTATCTGAGCCTTCTTTTTGCGGTATTGCTCTTTGGCATGTACGGTCCGGGCTTTGTGGCCAACCAGTTCATTTATCAGAATTTCTAGTTGATTTTTTTCTCGCACTGCTGCATTTCCCTTCTTGTGAAAAGAAGGTCTGCGGAGTAAAATGGGAATGTAAAAGGCAACTTTGTGATTCCGAAAAGGAGGAATAGGAAATGAATTATGAGGTGGTTAACAAGCCCTTACCGGCACTGATCTGTAAGCTGGAACAGGGAGAATCGGTGGAATGTCAAAAGGGAGCCATGAGCTGGATGACGGCCGGTATTTCCATGAAGACCGGGTTGGGCGAAGGCAAGGGAGGCCTGATGGGTGCTCTCGGAAAAATGGCAAAATCCGCTGTCACGGGTGAGTCGGTGTTCCGTAATACGTATACGGCTGAGAATGGAGCCGGAGAGATCGCATTCGCGGCAAGTTTCCCGGGTGACATCATCTGCTTTGACACGAGTGTTACACCGATCGTGGCTCAGAAGTCCGCTTATCTTGCAAATACCGTTGGCGTGCAGATGGATATTTTCTTCCAGAAGAAAGTCGGCGCAGGTTTCTTTGGCGGTGAAGGCTTTATCATGCAGAAGTTCTCCGGTCAGGGTATGGTATTCTTGGAGATCAACGGTTCCGTTTGTGAGTATACCCTGGCAGCAGGCGAGTATATGCTGGTAGATACCGGTTATCTTGCGGCAATGGAAGCAACCTGTTCCGTGGATATCGAGACGGTAAGCGGTATCGGGAATGCACTTCTCGGTGGCGAGGGATTGTTTAATACAAAGGTATCCGGCCCCGGTAAGATCTGGTTGCAGACGATGCCGTCGAACATATTGGCAAGTGCGATCGCACCGTATATTGCAACAGGTTCCAACTAAAAGACGCGCGATACATTTATCGGATGAACATGCCCTCGGGTGCTTCGGCTTCCCGGGGGCTTCTTTTCATTGTATTTTGGGATATTTTGTTTGTAATTGACCGAGCGTTGTCTTATAATTGTTGTAAGTGTCATTTTGAGAGGAAGAGAGAAGAATATGAATCAGACAACCGTTGATACGGCAAGAGACAAAGTCATCATACGTACAAGTATTATCGGTATTTTAGCGAATGTTTTTCTGGCGGCATTTAAGGCAGTGGTCGGGATCTTCAGTCATTCGATCGCCATTGTGCTGGACGCCATCAACAACCTGTCGGACGCGGCAAGTTCCCTGATCACGATCATCGGAACGAAGCTTGCGGCCAGAGAGCCGGACAGGAAGCATCCCTTCGGCTATGGCAGGATCGAATATCTGAGTGCCATGGTGATCTCCGTGATCGTTCTTTATGCAGGTGTTACATCCTTGGTGGAATCTGTTAAGAAGATCCTGCATCCGGATATTCCCGATTACAGTACGGCAACGCTCATTATAGTGGCGGTCGGCGTCGTGGTAAAGATCGTATTGGGACGCTATGTAAAGAGTGTTGGCGTGAAGGTGAATTCCGCATCCCTCGTTAATTCCGGAGAGGATGCGACCTTGGATTCCGTGATCTCTGCGTCTACGTTGATCGCAGCCTTTATCTTCCTTTGGAAAGGAATTTCGCTGGAGGCATGGCTCGGTGCCGTGATCTCCTGCATTATCATAAAAGCCGGTTTGGAGATGCTTTCCGAGACGCTTTCCAAATTGTTGGGTGAGCGTGCATCGGCAGAGCTGATCCTTGCGATCAAGGATACCGTGCGTTCACTGCCGGAGGTACAGGGTGTGTATGATCTGGTGTTGCACAACTACGGCCCGGATACCTTTACCGGCTCGCTTCATATCGCAGTGGCTGATACCTTCGGTGCACAGGAGATCGACCGATTGATCCGCGAAGTTTCGACGCTCGTATATGAAAAGCATGGGATCGCGCTGACAGCGGTCAGTATCTATTCGGTAAATACAAGTCATGATAAAGCGGCAAGCATGCAGGAAGAGATTTCGAGACGTGTGCTGGCGATCGATCATGTATTGCAGATGCATGGGTTTTATGTGGATGAGAAGAGAAAGCGCATCCGCTTTGATGTCGTGATCAGTTTTGATGCAAAGAGCCGTCAGGCGGTTTGCGATCAAGTAGTAAAAGAAGTTAGCGATTGCTATCCGGACTATGTGCCGGTTGTGGTGATCGATACGGATTTCAGTGAGACACTGAAATCAGAAGCGTAAATCTACGAAAAGGAACCGGGAGCGAAACCCGGGGGGAAACAGATGAAGGGGAACAGTAACCGAAGACTTGCGATCGAGATCCTCATCGCAATTCTGCTTTTCGTTATTTACCTGTTCTTGTATCTTGGTATTTCATTCGATGCCAAGTATGCGAAGACGGTTTATAACCTGACAAATGAAAATTGGTATATTGTTGACACGACGGATCTGGATCCGGAGGAGGATCTTACGACGTCTTCCCATGTGACGGACAATATGACGACGATCGGTCTGGATCGGGGGAAGACGATTATTCTGGCTACGAAGCTGCCGAATGAGTTATTCGTTTCTCCCTGTATGCAGTTCAATGTTGCGGCGCTTGCCGTGCGCGTGTATTACGACGGTAATGAGATCTACAGCTACGGAACCGAGGATTACGAGGCGGGAAGATTTGTCGGAAAACAATGCTGCAGGATCAGTATTCCCGCAGAGGCTGTGGGCAAGAATGTCTGCATTGAGTACAGGTCTACGAGACAGGGAAAGAACATCAATCATTCCTCCACATTCTACGGAGAAGCGAGCGATGTTTTCAAGGCCTATTTGCAGCAGAGAAGATTCCCGCTCTTTGCCGGGACGTTTCTTGTGATCTTTGGGTTGATGCTGATTATTACACTTCCTTTGATGAGCAGAAAATCGGAATTAAAGATCGACATGATCTTCCATGGCCTGTTGCTGTTTGATTCCGGTATTTATTTTTTAAGTTACAACAACCTGATGCAGTACTATGTGACCAATAACTGGTGGCTGACGACGATGGAATATCTGAGTCTGTTTATGATCCCGTTTTTGGTGCAGGGCACGGTGCTGTTTAACCGGTATGTGCGTCAGAAGGGCATGTCGAAGTTTATGTTTTTCTTTGACCTTTCCCTCCCGGTCGTAACGATGATCCTGCATTGCCTGGGCATTTCACATATGTACAATTTCCTGACGATCGCCCACGTTTTCATCATATTGCAGGGGGCGTATTCCCTCTTTGTCATGGTGCGGCAATTGCGGTATTTTAACCGTCACCACGGCAGCGAAGATGTATTGCAAAACGGAGAACGTGCGGCAAATGCGATCATGATCGGTGTCAACTGCCTGACCTGTTCATCCGTGTTTGATGTTGTTTTCTGGTATGTTTTGGAAAAACTGGGATATCGCGTGGTACATGTGGTAAACGGCGTATTCTCCATTATGGGTTCGCTGATCTTGGTAGCTTGTATCGTGCTGAGTTATTTCTATCACGTGATCGCGAACGAAAACGAAAAAGAGATCCGCGGTGCCCTGGAGGGTATTGCATTTAACGACATTTTGACACAGATCTCCAACCGTGCGCACTGCGAGCAGGTGATGGAAGAGCTGACACGTGAACAAAGAACGTGTATCGTGATCAGTTTGGATCTGGATCATTTGAAACAGGTAAATGACAATCTCGGACATCAGATCGGTGACAAGATGATCTCGGGCTTTGCTGAGTTGTTAAGACAGGTGTTTGTTATGCCACTTTTGCTCGGACGTATGGGCGGTGATGAGTTCATCGTGATCTTGGACGGCGATGATGTGGCGCGTTGTGAAAGACTTTTGTATCAGCTTACGGATTATATGAATTCCGCAAATGCACAGCTTACGATGTACAGTTATTCCGCAAGCTGGGGCTATGCCGGAAGTTATGAAGTGGCGGACGGCCACATTCAAAAGACCTACATGCTGGCGGATGAGCGCATGTACCGGATGAAAGAAGAGCATCATGCAATGGATGAGAAATTGCGCATGGAGGAGATCAAAACCGTTGCGATGCAGGAGATCATAAAAAGAACAGAGGAGGGTGAGGAATGAAAAAGAAAATTCATGTCGTAGCCCTGCTTTTGATCGTGGTATTTATTCTGCTCGCGGTAGGGGTTTATATCGGGACGGATCTGAAGTCCTCCATTTTGCCGTTGGATGAAGGCTGGACGGTATCCATGGACGGGGAGGAACTGGGAACAACGAGCACCGACCTTTCATTGCGGGATATCTGCAAAGACGTGAAAGAAGGGGATACGGTCATTCTGAGAATGACGCTTCCGGAAACGGAACGGACGGAGTATCCTGCAATGCTGTTTCGTACACGCTATTGTGCCTACGAAATCTTTTTGGAAGGACGGCTGGTTTGTCGCGGCGGATATGAGCGCCTGGGCAAAGAAAAGTATGTCGGAAAGGAATATCATCTGATATCCTTGCCGGAGCATTTTGGCGGAAAAGAGATGGAAATACATTTGATGGCGGAGGCTGCAAAAGATCGTCAAATGGTTTCCGACATGTATTTGGGCGATTATGAGGATCTGGAGAACAGTTTTACGCATCGTATGATGCTCCCGCTTACGATCGGTGCCTTTCTTGTTGTATACGGATTGTTCTTTTTCCTGGTCACACTGGTCGTATTCGTGGATCTTAGGGAATTCGGTGTGCACGGATTTGCGGCACTCTTATGTTTTTCCATGGGTGTGATGCTGCATCTGTATTTGGGCCTTGATGCGCTCTATATGGATACGTCCAACAGCACGACTTTCGGCTATCTTGCAATGTGGATGGTCATTCCGATCTCCATGCAGATGGTCTACCGGATCCCGGGAATGTTACATACCTCTTACTATCGTCTTGTCGAAGCGCTGTGTGACTCGGTGATGGCCGTGACGGCACTGCTTCATTTTATCGGAGCGGTACACTTCAACGATTCGATCGGAATGCTGTTTGTGGTGGGAGCGGTTTCCTATGTTTTGGTATTGTTGGATTTTGCATACAACAGAAAACAGGGAGAACTGAGTTCTTCGGCACATATTTATCTGGTGGCCGTGGTTTGGTGCATCACATGGCTGTTATGCTCCGGTGTTTATCTGAGCATGATCTCGCGCGGTGCGATCAGAGTAACTCCGACGCAAAGCTTTGCGGGTATTGTGGGATTCTGCATCGGACCGATGCTGTTCGGCTATTATATGCTCGTAAACTACCTGTTCAATGCGACCAATTCCTATGCCAAGGAGCGCGAATATGCATCCCTTACGCGCCTGGCGTATTCGGACGGTCTTACGAATCTTCCCAACCGTTCCAAACTGGATGCATACCTGGATCAGTTAGAAGAAAAGAAGATGGACTATTGCATTATCAGTATGGACGTCAACGGGTTAAAGAAGGTGAACGACACCTACGGCCATGTGGCGGGAGATATGCTGTTAAAGGATTTTGCCGGAGTGCTCAGCGAGGCAATGGAGAGCGTAACGGAAGGTATCTGCGGACGTATCGGCGGCGATGAGTTTATGATCGTTTTGGACCGCGGCGGCAAAGAAGATAAAGTGTTACAGAAGATCGACGAAGGCATGGAAGCCTTAAACATAAAAGGAGAACACCCGTGGACGTACAGTGTGGCCAGTGGGTCAGCTACACGCAATGAGTGTTTGAAAAGTACGATGACCGATATCGTTCATGCTACCTACCTTCTGGCGGACCAGAGGATGTATGAAATGAAGCGGGAACAGCATGGGAGAATGAATCATGGGCAATTATGATTTTGAAATAGCGGCTTTATTCATATATTTGTTCAGCGGTTTTTCCGTTGTATCAAAGAAGGGCTTTTTGAAGCGACAGAACAGGATCATGATGTTGCTTCTGTTGTGTTGCGTGTTGGGCACGATCGCAAGTTTGACCAATTACGTCGAGAGTTTGACGAGCAATTATGTCCTGTCGGAGATCGCGCTGTACTTTTATCATCTGATCCATTGTCAGCTTGCATTTTTGCTCGCACTTTACATGATGGAACTGACCGGTGTATGGGATAGGTTGAACAAGTTTCAATGGGCGCTTTTGTATCTGCCGGACGCAGTTTTTATGATCCTTCTTTTGACCAATGCTTTCCATCATATGACGTTTACGTTTGAGAACGGCGTTTATGCAAGAGGACCGTTTTTGATCATGGAATATGTGGCGGCGGTCATTTATGTTATTTACAGTTTGTACCTTCTGTTTTCCCGGGCGAGTTATCTGGGCATCATGAACCTGACCGGTACGATTCTTTTCATTGTTGTTTCCCTCGTGGGTATCGTATATCAGATGCTGAATCCGAAGGTTCATCTGGAAGCATATATGGAAGCGGTAGGACTGTTCGGTATGCTGATCACCGTGGAAAACGAACGGGAGCTGGTGGACCTTGTCACCAATCTTTTCAATCGAAGTACGTTCATTAAGGACAATCTGAAGAGATCCAGAAATCTGGAAACGTTTGATGTCTTCTATATCAAGCTGACCAATTACCGGCATTTATCCTCGGCACTCGGTGTGCTCACCATGAACAATGTGATCCGTGAGATCGCAGATTTTATCGACCATATCGATAAGAAGAATATGACGGCATATTACTGTGAGAACGGTGTGTTTGCACTTGTCGGAGAGAATATATCAAAGGAGCAGGCACAGGCCGTAAAGGATGTTTTGAGCATGCGCTTCGGACAGCCCATGCCGTATAAGGAGATCACGATCCCGTTCAGCACGCAGTTATTCCACGTGCGTTATCCGGATCAGGTTTCGGATGTGGAAGATTTGCTGAATCTGGTAGATGCGGAGTTTCGCAGCAATGATTCCGCGATCACGATCTACGAGGACGATGATATCAACTTTATCAAGCGGGAAGCCAGCATTGAGATGGCGGTAAAGCGCGCATTGGACAACAACGGATTCCAGGTGTATTATCAGCCGATCTGGGATTCGGAAGAGGGAAGGATCCGCTCGGCGGAAGCACTGATCCGTTTGAATGACCCGGATATGGGCTTCATTCCTCCGGATGAGTTTATCCCGGTTGCCGAAAAGAACGGTATGATCAATGATATCGGTCTCTTTGTCTTTGAGACGGTATGTAAGAATATCAAAGAATTGAACTTCGATGATCTGGGCATTGATTTTGTGGAAGTAAACCTTTCTCCGATCCAATGCATGCAGGCGGATCTGGATATGCAGTTTGAAGCGATCATGAAAAAATACGGTGTCAAATCCGATCAGATCAATCTGGAGATCACGGAAACCGCAGCTTCGGAAAGCCCGGAGATGTTCCTTGATATGATGAAGCAGTTAAGCAAGATGGGCTTCCATTTCTCTTTGGATGATTACGGAACCGGTTTTGCCAATCTTTCCTATATGTTCGATCTGGACTTTTTGATCATTAAGATCGATAAGAGCATCTTGTGGAATGCCGAAAAGAGTGCGGCGGCAAAGATAATCCTTGACCATACCATACATATGATCAAGGAAATGAATCGCTTTATCGTAACGGAAGGCGTGGAAACGGAAGAACAGAAAAACTACCTGCGCGATGCGGGCTGTCATTTCTGTCAGGGTTTCTATTTCTCCAAACCGATCCCAAATACGGAATTTGTGGAGTTTTGTAAAAAGTTTAACGGCGTAGCTTAGTGTCGTTCGTCGGAATTTGCGTAGCAGGAGCAGAATCTTGCGGCGAAGCTTGCGGGTTCGTTTCCTGCATATAAATGGGAAATATCTCCGTAAGAAGCCATGCGAAAACTTGCTATTCCCTCTGTTCTCTCTTCCGTATTGATGACGGAAACCGAGGTTGGTGCGGCACATAGCCCGTGCCAGAGGATCATCGGAGATACATGCAGCAAATGTCCGATCAAAACACAGCTTAGTGCAAAATGACAGAAGAAAACGATGCGGTCGTTGTTGGGGCGTACAGCCTCATACAACAGGCCGTTTCTTTTATATCCGTGTTTTTCCAGAAGCTTATCGAATTCCGTGTGGATCCATTCCACTTCTTTCGGAACATTTGCATCCGGAAACGGTGGCTCCTTCACCCAGTCTACCGGGTCATAGAACCGTTCTTTGACCGTCCAGTCCTTAGGCATCCAGTCCCAGGTAACGCTCTCCTGCTCCGGTTTGTCCGGACGTATGATCCTGGGAGCAAACTCCCGCAAGAATTCACATTCCTCCGCTGTACGTCCCATTTTCTTAAGGGTGGGAGCGGCGGTATCTTTGGCGCGTCCCAGCGGGGAAACGTAAAACGCATCCACGGAAAGCTTGGAAATGCGCTCGGCCAAAAGGTCGGCCTCTATAAATCCCTTTGGTGTAAGGGAGTCTTTTACATAGTCGGGTTCACCGTGTCGGATCAAAAGAAGTTGCATGTCGGTTCCTTTCGTTATGTCGGTTCAAATTTACGCACATACATTATTTTGCACATTTTTTTGTTTTATGCAAGAAAAAGTGTTGACACGCGAAATTAAATTGTGTACAATGCAATCAAAGAAAAGATTGTATGCAATTAAATAATGCAAAATATTTTAAGCGCAAAGCGCAGAAAACGGAGGATGGATATGGGATTTTATGATTATGAAGCGACTAAGATGAACGGACAGAAAGTGTCCATGAAGGATTTTGAAGGCAAGGTTGTCATGGTGGTAAACACCGCGAGCAAGTGTGGGTTCACACCGCAGCTGGAAGGCTTGGAGAAGCTTTACGAAGCTTATAAGGACCGGGGCCTTGAAATTTTAGGCTTTCCCTGTAATCAGTTCGGCAACCAGGATCCGGGTGATAACAAAGAGATCAGCGAATTCTGCCTGATCAACTACGGCGTAACCTTTACGATGTTCGAGAAGATCGAGGTAAACGGTGAAAACGAGCATCCGCTCTATACATATTTAAAGAAGGAGCAGAAGGGAACGCTCGGCAATAAGATCAAATGGAACTTTACCAAATTCCTGATCGACAAAGAAGGCAATGTGGTAAAGCGCTATGCACCGACGGTAACGCCGGATCAGATTGAAAAGGACATCAAGGATTTGTTATAATAAACAGGCAGACGGTTAATTAGCTGATAGGAAGAAGGTAGCCTATGGAACGATATGATGCAGCGATCCTCGGTACCGGTCCGGCGGGTGTGTCCGCGGCCATTACACTGAAGATCCGAAACAAAAATCTGCTTTTGATCGGAAATAAAGATCTGAGCATGAAAATGGAAAAGGCACATGAGATTCAAAACTATCCCGGTCTGCCTGCGATTCCCGGTGCCGAGCTTGCGGCAAAGATGCGGGAGCATTTGGACAGCATGGGAATTGAGATCACGGAAGACAAGGTGAGCACGGTCTATGCCATGGGCGATTATTTCGCTTTGCAGGGTGCGACGGAAATGTACGAAGCATCTACCGTGATCCTTGCGACAGGTGTGGTTCTGGCGAAGCCGTATCCGGGCGAGGCGGAATACTTGGGCAAGGGTGTCAGCTATTGCGCGACCTGTGATGCGCCGCTTTACCGAGGAAAGACGGCGGCGGTGATCGGATTCAGCCCAAAGGAAGAGGCCGAGGCGGATTTCCTTGCGGAACTGGCCGAAAAGGTATATTATCTGCCGCAGTACACGGATGAAGTACATGTGTCCGACCGTGTGGAAACGGTTCGTGAGAAACCGCTGGAAATCTTAGGCGATGACAAGGCGGTTGCATTAAAGACTTCCGAACGCGAGATTCCGGTGGACGGCGTGTTTATCCTTCGGGAGAGCGTGGCACCGTCGCAGTTGATGCCGGGACTGGAAACGGAGGAGGGACATGTGAAGGTGAACCGCCGCATGGAGACGAATCTTGCGGGTTGCTTTGCCTGCGGAGATATCGTGGGACTTCCGTATCAGTACATAAAGTCGGCGGGCGAAGGAAACATCGCGGCAATCTCTGCGGCGATGTATCTGGATCAGAAAAAGAGAGAAGCAGCAAAAAAGCAGGATGCATAGCATCCGGAAAGGATAAGTTATGGTTAAGAAGATCAATGATAAGCAGTTTGATGAGGTAGTAAACAGTGAGGTGGCAGTTGTAGACTTTTCCGCTACCTGGTGCGGTCCGTGCAGAATGCTTGCGCCGGTGATCGATGAGGTGAGCGAGGAAATGAGCGACGTGAACTTCTTTAATATCGATGTGGATGAGTGCCAGGCACTTGCAATAAAGTACGGTGTGAGCAGTATCCCTGCCGTTATGGTATTCAAGAAGGGTGAGAAGGTAGCACAGAACGTGGGATTCGTTCCGAAGGATGCCATCAAGCAGTTCGTGGAAGCAAACAAATAAGACGGTGTGATATGAGCGATAAATATGAGGGATTAAAACTGAAGAATCAGCTGTGTTTTCCTCTCTATGCCGTGTCGAAAGAAATCGTAAAGCGCTATAAGCCGTTTTTGGATCGGATCGATCTGACCTATACGCAGTACATCACGATGATGGTGTTGTGGGAACATAAATGCCTGAATGTGAAGGAACTGGGTGAGTACCTGTTTTTGGACTCCGGAACTCTGACACCTCTACTTAAGAAACTGGAGCAAAAAGGACTGGTGGAACGATGCCGTAACAAAGACGACGAGCGCATCTTACAGGTGACGTTGACGAAGGCCGGCGAGAAGTTGAAGGAAAAAGCGGTTGATGTACCTGCATCGATGATGAGCTGTGTGCACCTGGAGGAGAAAGAGGCGGAAAGCTTGTACCGGATCCTTTATAAGATCCTGGGAGAGTTCTCCGAAGATGCCGAGGAAGGCTAAGTGTGTTGAAAAAATGACCGATCTGCGCTATACTTTTAGAAAATGTTAAGGAGGTCTGGCTGCAATGGCACATGACATGTTACATCAGACGATCGAGTATCGTTATGACACACAGCTTTTGATCGATGGATATGAAGATTTGGATGAAGACGAGGTAGCGGATTACATTACCGAGCATTTCGTAGGTGATTGCCTGCTTGTGATCGGCGGCGACGGCGATCCGATCAAGATTCATTTCCATACCAATGAACCCTGGAAGGTTTTGGCGTACGGACGTACGCTTGGCGAGATCTACGATATTGTCGTAGAAGATATGGATCGTCAGTCTGACGGACTTCACGGTTAAAGAACGGTGATGCGGAATACGGATAGGAGATGAAGTGATGGATTTTATCAGTAAGGTAAGTGAAAAGGCAACGGAAACATTCCAGTCTATCAAGGAAAGCGAAACTACCAAAAAGGCAGTGAATTACGCCGGGATTCCCGGACTTCAGATGAAGATCGGAAAATGCGAAAGTGAATTAAAGAACGCATACGCTGAGATCGGTAAGGCATATTACGAAGCACATCGCGAAGATGACGGAGATTATGCGGATCAATATGCGATCATCCGCGAGAATCTGAAGCTGATCGGCGAGTACAAGGCTGAGATCGAGGAAAGAAAATCCGGTGAGAGCAGTAAGGTTACGGATGCCGAGAAGGTAAGCATCGAAAAGGTGTGCCCGATCTGCAATCACAGTGTACCGCAGGATTCCGCGTTCTGCAGCGTTTGCGGACATCAGTTTTAATTTCGTCCTGACAGGACGGATAAGACAAAATAAAAAAGGCCGAAAGGCCTTTTTTATTTTGCGTTATTTAATCTTCGCCACGGCGATACCGGTCAAGTTTTGCCTGGATACGATCACTCGGATTTAAGAGATCCGAAATGGAAGCATCGTGGTTCAAGGTATCGATGATGTAAGCGATGTACTTGCTCATGTCACAGCTGATGTAGTATTCACGTTGCAATAACTCCGGTGTCTGATATACCAGATTGGTTGTAAGGATGCGGCTGATGATACCGGCTTCATAAGCCTCATCAAACTTCGCAAGCCCATTGGTAAACAGGCCGAAGGTGGAAAATACGAAAATGCGGTTTGCATTTCTTTTCTTCAGTGCGTTGGCAACTTCGATCACGCTTTCGCCGGAGGAAATCATATCGTCTACGACGATGATGTCTTTTCCTTCTACGCTTGAGCCTAAGAACTCGTGAGCGATGATCGGATTGCGGCCGTTTATGATCTGTGTATAATCACGTCTCTTATAGAACATACCCATGTCAAGTCCAAGAACGTTTGCGATGTAGATCGCACGGCTCATACCGCCTTCGTCGGGGCTGACAACCATCATGTGATCGGAATCGATGGTCAGATCCTTTACGTGATTCAAAAGGCCCTTGATAAACTGATATGCCGGCTGGACAGTTTCAAAACCGTTCAGCGGAATAGCGTTCTGTACGCGGGCATCATGTGCATCGAAGGTGATGATGTTATCGACGCCCATGGAGATCAGTTCCTGTAAAGCGATCGCACAGTCCAAAGATTCTCTTGCGCTTCTCTTGTGCTGTCTGCCTTCATACAGGAAAGGCATGATGACGGTGATACGTCTTGCTTTTCCTCCGATGGCAGCGATCAGACGCTTCAGATCCTGAAAATGATCATCGGGCGACATATGATTGGGCTGTCCGCAAAGGGAATAGGTCAAAGAGTAGTTTGCAATATCGACCAGAAGATACAGATCGTTTCCTCGAACCGACTCCATGATCACACCTTTTGCTTCGCCGGAACCGAAACGCGGTACCTTTGTCTTGATCAGATAGGAGTCTCTTTGATAGCCCTTAAATGCAAGATTGTCGCTGTGTGCATTCTCGCGCTCGGTTCGCCAATCCACCAGGTAACTGTCGACTTTCTCGCCCAGCTCCTTGCAGCTTTCGAGGGCGATCACACCGAGTGCACCCACAGGGATGGTTTCCAGGTTTCTCAATTCTTCACGTTTGGACATGATGAATGGGCCTCACTTTCTTATTTGTTCAATTTTTTAAGTATTCTTATATCGCGACCTTCAAATCGGAAAACTTTAAATCCGCCGCCGATGCGGGAAGCAACCCGTTCGGAATAGCGTTCCGTCAGTTCGGCGAACTTCAAGTTCGTAGAGATCAAGGTGGACTTACTGATTTGGTCACGGCCGTTTAACAATTGGAACAGATCGGCTTGGATGCGATCCGTCGTCTTCTCGGTGCCCAGATCATCGATGATGAGCAGATCCGCCCGGATCAGATCATCCAGATAATCGGAAAAACCGTCCGCATCATAGGCAAACCGTGCCGCATTGATATTTGAAAACAGCTCGTTTGCACTGAAGTATAATACGGAAAGACCGCGTTTTATCAATTCCCCTGCAATACAACTCGACAAAAAAGTCTTACCCGTACCAACATTACCATAAAAGAGGATGTTTTGGTAGTCCGAATCAAAATTATCCGTAAAATCTTTTACGAAATCCAGTACGATCCGGAACTGCTCGGCTTCTTCCTCATTGAAATATTCCGTGGAAAGGGTCGAAAAGTTTTCTTTTTCCAGAAGGTGCGCCATGCCGGAGGTTTCCAAAAGCACTTTTGCGATGCGGGATTTAAAGCATTTGCACTTCGTCCGTGTCATCGGAAGATACCCGGTGTCCTTACAGTCGGGACAGGAATAGATCGGTGCGAGGTAATCGGCCGGATAGCCGTTTTCTGCGAGTAACCGGTCCCGCTTTTCGATCAGGGCGTCTTTTTTTGCTTCGTAGTCGGGCATCTCGGAGCCGTTGGAAAGAGAGCTGCGAAGCTTTTCCATACGCAAGGAAAGAAGAGAATCGCGAACTTCCTTATAGCCGGGAATGCGGTTCTGTACTTCTTCCAAACGCTTTTCTTCTGTTTTGTGATTTGCAAGACGGATCTCGTCGTATTCCCGCATGATCTCGTCGTATTGTTTGTTGGTTAACGGCATAATGTCCCCTTAGTTACTGGTGATCAGTTTTTCCAATTCGTCATAGTCATATTGACGCTGTTCGAATTTGTTGAAATCACCGGTTTTCTTGTCCGAGGTCTTGCGACCGGCTTTTTTCTTCTCTGCAAACAAGCGGTCTGCGGCATCGACATCGTCCACGGTCTTGATCCCCTGAGACAGCCAGCTGCTTAAGATCTTGTCGCAGTAATGGAAACGGTTCTTATCGGTAGAAAGAACGGTCTTCTCACAAGCCTTTAAGATCACGGGAAGGCGGAACATCCACTCCTTTTCCCACTTTTGTACAAAGTCGATCTGGATCTTGGTGGGCTTATGGCTCTCGCCGAGCGAATTCATGACCGCGCTGACCGTTGCGTTGTAGTTGGAAACGTGAAGCTTTGCTTCTTCGACGGTTTCGATCTCAGACTGGGACCAATTGAGTGCGACCTTTTCGATATAGGAAAAGGCGCGGTGGCCGTTCTCCACACAGTACTGGATCAGATAATCGATCAGATCCACGGAGAATTCCAGACCGTCATAAATATAAAGAAGTGTTTCCTGGTCCTTCCGGCTTAGGGGCTTTCCGATATACTGTTCCGCTACCATTAAGATGGTGGAAACATCGTTGTTATCCTTGGTAAGTGCGGTCAGTTCCTTCCCGGAATAACTCTTCTTTGCCACGGGGGCGGGTTCCGATACGGGATCCTCGGTGACAACCATGGTGGGACGGCGGTTTAACTGCGCATCCAGTGCCACGATATTCGCGGTGTTCGCCGGCTGCGGACTGGGAATGGGCAGAATATGAAGGGCCTTGATCGCACCTGTGCTGTCATAGTCTAAGCTCAGAAGCTGCGCCTGCTCCCAATATACCAGTGCGCGCTCGATGTCGCGCTCCGGATAGTTAAACAGATCTGCAATGCTCGGAATGTTAAAAGGCAGATTTGCTCCCGTCATTCTTACAATATAAAGATAGATCTTCAGCTGAATCTCGTTGGCCTGCATCATGTAATGATCGATAAAAGCATTGTCCAATAAGGTTGCATTCAGTTGATGATCTTTATAAATCGTTAAGCGATCCATAACTGATTCCCCAATTCATTTATTATTTTGTCTTCCTCAAAGCAAGATTGAGTATAGCATAAGGATTTGGAAAAAGAAATAGAAAAAATGCCGAAGAAATCAGTGTTTTCAAGGGTTTTCAAAAAACGTCCAAATTGTGGATAATGTGTAAGATTTTCCGCCGGATTTCATAAAAACCCAGGTGACATCGGGAAAAACGAGCGGACCGATCCATGTGGAAAAGTCAAAAATATATCCACAAAAATCGGATGTCAAGTGACACGCAATTTTTGTGGATAAGGTGGATACTTATTTCTTGAGAAGGTCTTCGCCCACATCTACAATGTTTCCGGCGCCCATTGTGATTACCACATCACCGGGTGCATAATTTTTTTGTAAAAAATTTTCTATTTCTTCAAACGTGGGGAAATATTCGCAGGGCACGCCACGCTTTGCGATCTCCTTTTGCAGATCCTGCGAGCTGATGCCAATGGTGTTCTTTTCCCGGGCGGCGTAAATATCGGCCAGGATCACGTGGTCCGCATGGCTCAGAGCATCGGCGAATTCCGGAAGCAGCGCCTTGGTCCTGGTATAGGTATGCGGCTGGAATGCGAGCCAGAGCTTTTTGTGCGGGTAATTCTTCGCTGCCTTCAATGTAGCTGCGATCTCGGTCGGGTGGTGTGCGTAATCGTCGATGATGGTCACGCCGTCCACCTCGCCTTTTTTCTGGAAGCGGCGGTCGGTGCCGTTAAACTTGGCAAGGGCAGCGGATACCGCTTCAAAGGGAATATCGCAAAGGTCCGCAAAAGCAAGTGCGGCCAGAGCGTTGCTCACGTTGTGTTCGCCGGGGACGCCCAAGGAGAGTGTTCGCTCCTTGCCGTTTGCCACGGCGGTAAAGGTGGGATGCGCAAAGGCATCGTATGTTACGTCTTTTGCCGTATAGTCGGCTTCTGTATGATTGCTGTACGAGATCACGCGGCACGTAAGATCCTTCGTGAAGTCCGCAAGATCCGGAATGTCCGCATTAATAATGAGGGTACCGTCTTCGGGTAAAAGAAGGGCAAAGCGGTGGAAGGAGTTACGGATGTCCGCAAGGTCCTTGAAAAAGTCCAGATGATCCGCATCGATATTTAAGATCATGGAGATCTTCGGGAAGAAGCTTAAGAAGGAATTGGTGTATTCGCAAGCCTCCGCTACGAAGTATTTGGAGTTTCCGACACGGATATTTCCGCCGATGGACGGTAAGATGCCGCCGATCGTGAGCGTCGGGTCAGTCTCGGCTTCCATTAAGATCTCGCTGACCATGGATGTGGTCGTGGTCTTGCCGTGAGTTCCGGCAATGGCTACGGGAAGCTCGTAATTCTTCATGATCTGTCCCAAAAGCTCGGCTCTCGTGAGATTCGGAATACCTTTGGAAAGAACGGCCGCCAGCTCCGGATTGTCTTTGTGTACGGCGGCGGTATATACGACAAGGTCAATGTCGTCCGTGATATTTTCCGCTACCTGAGAAAATGCCACGCGAGCCCCTTTCTTTATTAAAGAGTCCGTCAGGCGACTTTCCTTCATGTCGGATCCGGATACGGTAAATCCGCGGTCCAAAAGGATCTCCGCAAGACCGCTCATGCTGATGCCGCCGATCCCGATAAAATGTACGTGGATCGGGCTGTTAAAATCAATCTGATACATGCTGCACCTCGATTCTTAGTAATACCACATCCTATTATAATCATTTCCGTTGCAAAAACCAACTGCTAAATTTGTGAAAATTGAACAAAAAGAAAATACTAAATCTTGTGGTGAGCAAAATTGATTTATACAAATTTACAAATAAAGAACAAAAATCAGGCAAGTTTTTTGTGTATTATTTACATAGAATTACGAAATTTATTTGTAAAAAATATTCACTTTGCATAGATTCTATGCTATAATTGACTTTGTTATTGATAAAATCACCTCGGTCTGTGTGTGTAGGATTTCGAGGGAAATAAGGGGTGGTGACATGATTAAGAAAGAAATGATCGCCATGTTGTTGGCCGGCGGACAGGGCAGCAGACTTGGCGTGCTGACAGCAAAGGTTGCAAAACCCGCTGTCTCCTTCGGTGGGAAATATCGTATCATCGATTTTCCGCTGAGCAACTGTATCAATTCCGGAGTCGATACGGTCGGTGTACTGACACAGTACCAGCCGCTTCGATTGAATACGCATATCGGAATCGGTATTCCGTGGGATCTTGACCGTAATGTCGGTGGTGTAACGGTACTTCCGCCTTATGAGAAGAGTTCCAACACAGAATGGTATACCGGTACTGCAAATGCCATTTATCAGAACATCGAATACATGGACAGCTTTAATCCTGACTATGTATTGATCTTGTCCGGAGATCATATCTACAAGATGGATTATGAGGTCATGCTGGATTATCACAAGTCCAAAGGTGCGGAAGTAACGCTTGCGGCTATGCCCGTTCCGCTTGAGGAAGCAAAGCGTTTCGGTATCCTGATCACGGATGATGATCGCAAGATCACCGAGTTTGAGGAGAAGCCCGAGAACCCGCGCAGCAATTTGGCCAGCATGGGTATTTATATCTTCAATTGGAAGACATTGAAGGAGGCGTTGATCGCCAATGCCACACAGCCCTCGTTGGATTTTGGTAAGCATGTTATCCCGTATTGCCATGACAAGGGATCACCGTGCTATGCATTTGAGTATAACGGCTATTGGAAGGATGTGGGAACGCTCCATTCTTATTGGGAAGCCAATATGGAATTGATCGATATCGTTCCCGAATTCAACCTTTACGAAGAGTATTGGAAGATCTACACAAAGAACGACAAACTTCCGCCGCAGTACATTTCCGCAAACAGCGAAGTGGAGAAATGTATCATCGGTGAGGGCGCACAGATCTACGGTAAGGTATACAATTCCGTGATCGGATGCGGTGTTACCATCGGAGAGGGAACGGTTGTTTCCAACTCCATCATCATGAACGATGCCGAGATCGGTTTTGGCGGCAATATCGAAAAGGCCATCATTGCCGAGAACGCACATATCGGAGACAATGTTACGATCGGTGCCGGCGAGGAAGCGGAGAACGATACCGCACCTCATATTTACAATCACGGACTTGTTTGTGTCGGTGAGAAGTCGACGATACCGAGCGGTGTCACCATCGGAAAGAACGTAGTGATTTCCGGCGATACCACGGAGGCAGATTATCCGGATCACAGCCTTGCAAGTGGTAAATCTTTGATAAAGGCAGGTGACCGGGTATGAGAGCGATAGGTATTATTTTAGCAGGCGGTAACAACAATCGTATGGGAGAGCTTTCCAAGAAGAGAGCCATTGCGGCTATGCCGGTAGCGGGCAGTTATCGAAGCATTGATTTCGCACTCTCCAACATGACGAACTCCCATATTCAGAAGGTGGGCGTATTCACACAGTACAATGCCCGCAGTTTGAACGATCATCTGAGTTCCTCCAAATGGTGGGACTTCGGTAGAAAGCAGGGTGGTCTGTTCGTATTCACACCGACCGTGACCAGCGATAACAATTCCTGGTATCGCGGAACCGCGGATGCGATCTATCAAAACCTTTCTTTCTTAAAGGCAAGTCATGAACCGTATGTTGTAATTGCAAGCGGTGACTGCGTATATAAGATGGATTTCAATAAGGTATTGGAATACCATATTGAAAAGAAAGCGGATATTACCGTGGTATGCAAGGACATGCCGGCAGATGAGAATGTGGACCGTTACGGAACACTTCAGTTGGATGATGATTGCCGCATTCGTGAGTTTGAAGAGAAGCCGTTGGTAGCCAAGTCCAATACCATTTCCTGCGGTATCTATGTGGTAAGGCGCCGTCAGTTGATCGAGCTGATCGAGAAGAGTGCGGACGAGGGATTGTATGATTTCGTTAAGGATATCCTGATCCGTTACAAATCCTTGAAGCGGATCTACGGATACAAGATCACGGATTACTGGAAGAACATTGCAACGATCGATGACTATTTTGAGACCAACATGGATTTCTTAAAGCCTGAGATCCGCAATTACTTTTTCAGAGAGTATCCGGATATCTATTCCAAGGTGGACGATCTGCCGCCGGCCAAGTACAACCCGGGAGCAAAGCTGCGTAACAGCCTGATCTCGAGCGGAAGCATCATCAACGGAACCGTAGAGGATTCCGTGATCTTCAAGGGTGTATTCGTCGGTAACAATTGTACCATCAAGAATTCGGTCATCTTAAATGATGTATACATCGGTGACAATACGTACATCGAGAACTGCATCATCGAGAGTCATGACACGATTCGCGCCAACTCCTATCTGAAAGGCGAAGATTGCGTCAAAGTAGTAGTGGAACAAAACGATCGATTTGTGATCTGACAAGATCATTCATTGATAAACATTATTCAGTCGGGGGACTAAATTATGAACATTACGGATGTACAAGTGCGTCGCATCATGCAGGAAGGGAAGATGAAGGCAGTTGTCTCCATCACGATCGACGATGTCTTTGTGGTGCACGACATTAAGGTGATTGACGGTGAGAAGGGGTTATTCATCGCAATGCCGAGCAAAAAAGTAGCGGACGGAGAATATCGGGATGTCGCGCACCCGATCACTTCGGAAACAAGACGTCTGTTACAGGACAGGATATTGAAGGCCTATGAAGAAGCGGAAGCTGCGGCGGAAGCGGAGGGCATTTCATAACTGTTTCGTTTTTTTTCGAGAGGGAAACGGAAGACCGGTGCAATGCATCGGTCTTCTTTCTTTTTTATCGGTTTTACGTTATACTTAACGGCAGAAATCCGTTTCCCTGCGGGGGAAAAGGACGAAAACGTACGGAGGAAGAACATGTATATTATCGTCGGTTTGGGAAATCCCGGAAAAGAATACGCACATTCCCGTCATAATACGGGCTTTGAAGCCATGGATATTCTGGCGGATAAATACAATATTTCGGTTTCCGAAAAGAAGCACAAGGCACTTATCGGAAAGGGAATGATCGAGGGCAACAAGGTGGTGCTCGTAAAGCCGCAGACCTATATGAACCTAAGCGGGGAGAGCGTACGCGAGGTACTGGATTTTTACAAGGCGGATGAGACACAGGATCTCATCGTGATCTATGATGACGTATCTCTGCCGCCCGGTCAGATCCGCATCCGCAAGAAAGGCAGTGCGGGCGGACACAACGGGATCAAGAACATCATCAGCCACCTTGGGCATGATACGTTTCCCAGGATCAAGATCGGTGTGGGGGAAAAGCCCGCACAATACGATATGGTAGATTGGGTCTTGGGGCACTTTAACAAAGAAGATTCCCTTGCGGTCACAGAGGCCTGCGAGAAAGCAGCGATGGCCGTTGCCGTAATTTTAAACGAAGGACCGGACAGCGCACAGAACAAATTCAACTAGGTAGATTATGAAGTTTTTAAACGAAAGCATGCGGGAACTTTCCGATTTTGAAGCGATCGAGAAATGTCTCAACAAACGGGAAGCGGTAAGTATCTCCGGGTGCGTGGATTCACAAAAAGTACATATGATGACGGCGCTTACGACCGATTTTCCGATCCGGCTGATCGTGACCTATTCCGACGCAAAGGCCAAGGAGATCATGGAGGACTGCGCCTTCTTTTTGGGGGATGCGGTGTATTTCCCTGCCAAGGATTTCATTTTCTTTCAGGCCGATATTCACGGAAACGAGCTGTCCAAAGAACGTATTGCCGTCTACCGGAAGGTGTTGGAAGGAGATCCGGTGACCATCGTCACGACCTTTGATGCGTTGATGGCGCCCTGTATGCCGCTTTCCGTTTTGGAGCAGAACAAGATCTTTATCGACAGAGAATCCGTGGTGGAGATGGAGGCTTTGGCGGCGAAGCTGGTGCGTATGGGCTATGAGCGTGTGCATCAGGTCTCCGGTGGCGGCCAGTTTTCCGTGCGTGGCGGCATTGTGGACATCTTCGATCTGACGGAAGAAAACCCGGTGCGTATAGAGTTATGGGGCGATGAAGTGGATTCCATCCGCTCGTTCGATGTGTTGAGCCAGCGCTCCATCGAAGAAAAGGATGAGGTCTGCATTTATCCCGCGACCGAGCTGATCTTAACGGGGGCGCAGAAAGAAGCGGGCTTAAAGAAGATCTTGGAAGAAGGCAGGGAAGCGGAGGAAGCGTTTCGAAAAGCGATCAAACCGGAACTTGCCACCGCGATCAAAAAGCAGATGGCGGCTTTGTCCGAGCAGATCGAGGAATACGGAAGCCTTGCGAATCTGGAAGGGTACATCCACTATTTTGTGCCGGATGCCGTGCCGTTTTGCGACCTGCTGGATCCGGAGGAGACCGTCTATCTTTTTGACGAGCCCAACTATATCGCGGAATACACGAAGGCCGTGGAGGATGAATTCTACAACAGCTGCGAAGCCCGTGTGGAAAAGGGCATGGCCTTAAAGGGGCAGACAAACGTTCTTTTTCCCGCTGGGGATATTTATAAGAGGCTGGAAGGAAACTATCGAATCGCCTTTTCACTTTTGGATACGAAGGCGGCTGCTTTTGATGCAAAACACCGCTTTTTGGTGACGGCGAAGAGCCTTCCGTCGTTCCAAAACAGCTTCGAGGAATTGGCGACGGAGCTTTTAAAGAATAAAAAGCGCGGATATCGTACCCTTTTGGTCATTCCGTCGCGCACGCGCGCGAAGCGTATGGGGGAGGAATTAAGGGACAGAGAGCTGTCCTGCTTTTATGACGAGGACAAAGAAGGTGCGCCTAAAGCCGGTCAGATCATGATCGTCTACGGACAGATCCGAAAGGGATTTGAGTATCCACACTTAAAGCTTGCGGTGATCACGGAGACGGATATCTTCGGGAAACGCGCGAAATCCAAGCGGAGAAAGAAACGTTACGAAGGCGAGAAGATCCGCGATTTTTCGGACTTAAAGACCGGCGATTACGTGGTGCATGAAAGCCACGGACTCGGCGTATATCAGGGGATCGAAAAGGTAAAGGTCGAGAATGTCGAGAAGGATTACATGAAGATCCTTTACCGGGACGGCGGCGTTTTATATGTGCGCGCGACCGGGTTTGATGCCGTGATGAAGTATGCGTCCTCCGATGCGACGAAAACGCCGAAACTCAACAAACTCGGCACGCAGGAGTGGACGAAGACAAAGAGCAAGGTGAAAACGGCCGTCAACGAGGTAGCCAAAGAACTCGTGCAACTGTATGCGGTGCGCATGAACAAACGCGGGCATGCATATCTGTCGGATACAGTCTGGCAAAAAGAGTTTGAGGAACTCTTTCCTTATGAAGAGACCGAGGATCAGCTTGCGGCGATCGAGGCGACGAAGGCGGATATGGAAAGTGACCGCATCATGGACCGATTGATCTGCGGCGATGTGGGCTTCGGAAAGACGGAGATCGCGATCCGGGCAGCATTTAAGGCCGTGATGGAGGGAAAGCAGGTGGCCTATCTGGTGCCGACGACGATCCTTGCCAAGCAGCATTACGATACCTTCCGTCAGCGCATGAAGGATTTTCCGATCGGTATTGAGATGCTCTCGCGCTTTAAGACGGCGGCGGAACAAAGAAAAACCTTGCATGAACTGAAAAAAGGCGGCGTGGATATCGTGATCGGTACCCACAGGCTGTTGAGTAAGGATGTGGAATTTAAGGATCTGGGCCTGTTGATCGTGGATGAGGAGCAGCGCTTCGGCGTGACGCACAAGGAAAAGATCAAGCAGATGAAGAAGGATGTGGATGTGCTCACGCTTACTGCGACGCCGATCCCCAGGACCCTTCATATGAGCCTGATCGGGATCCGAGATATGAGCCTTTTGGAAGAAGGGCCGGAGGATCGACAGCCGATCCAGACCTATGTCATGGAATACAATTCCGAAATGGTGCGCGAAGCGATCCTGCGTGAAACGGCACGCGGCGGTCAGGTGTATTACGTATATAACCGTGTGGCCGATATCGCGGAGGTGACGGCGAAGGTCAGAGAGCTGGTACCCGACGTACGCGTGGAGTTTGCACACGGCAAGATGAAGGAACGGGAACTGGAAGATATCCTGTATGATTTCATCAACGGCGAGATCGATGTTCTGGTTTCGACCACGATCATCGAGACGGGGATCGATATTCCGAACGTAAACACCATGATCATTCATAATTCGGATGCGTTGGGACTGGCGCAGTTATATCAGCTGCGCGGACGCGTGGGCCGGAGCAGCCGGAATGCCTATGCGTTCCTGATGTATAAGCGCGACAAGATCTTGAGGGAAGTGGCACAAAAGCGTCTGGAGGCCATCAAGGAATTCACGGATCTCGGCAGCGGTTACCGTATTGCCACGAAGGATCTGGAATTGCGCGGGGCCGGAAATCTCTTGGGTAAGATGCAGCACGGACATATGGAAGCCGTGGGATACGATCTGTATTGCAAGATGTTAAACGAAGCCGTAAAGGGGCTCAAGGGCATACAGGAAGAGATCCGCGGCTTTGAGACCACGGTGGATCTGGATGTCAATGCCTACATTCCGGACGAATACATCTTAAACGAAACGCAGAAACTCGATATCTACAAACGGATCTCTCTGATCCTAAGCGAGGAAGACAAAGAAGAGATGGAAGGGGAGTTGAAGGACCGGTTCGGAAACCTCCCGCTCACGGCGCAAAACCTCTTACGCATCGCGCTCTTAAAAGCCCGTGCCTCTTCCATATATATAGAAGAGATCAAAGGGAAAAAGAACGGCATCACCATCCGGATGTATCCGCAGGCAAAGCTTGCGGCAGAGCACATTCCCGAGCTTGTGGAAGAATTCGGGGGAAGACTTCGGTTTACCTATAAACCCGTTCCGGAGTTTCGACACGTTCTTTCTCCCGTAGGGTATGATGTAAAGGATGAGGAGAATGTATTAAAGACAGCCGAGAAGATCGTGGAAAGAATGACGGAATTGCTGAAGATGGAGGATGTGCCGAAGTCTTGACAATCCTTGTTTTATGACATTATAGTATAACATATGAAAGTACAGAAAGCAGGAGGCGCCACAATGTACAACAAAGTGGAAACAAACGTGGATTTTGTAGCCCACGAAAAAGAAACGGAAAAGTTCTGGAAAGAGAACAAGATTTTTGAGAAAAGTATGGATTCCCGCAAAGAGGGACCGACTTATACCTTTTACGACGGTCCTCCGACCGCAAACGGAAAGCCGCATATCGGACACGTTTTGACCCGTGTTATCAAGGATATGATCCCCAGATATCGCACCATGAAGGGATACATGGTACCCCGTAAGGCAGGATGGGATACGCACGGACTCCCGGTCGAGCTCGAAGTGGAGAAGCTTTTGGGACTCGACGGCAAGGAACAGATCGAAGAATACGGTCTGGATCCGTTTATCACAAAGTGTAAGGAAAGTGTTTGGAAATATAAGGGTATGTGGGAGGATTTCTCCGGCACCGTCGGCTTCTGGGCGGACATGGACGATCCTTACGTTACCTATCACGATGACTTTATCGAATCCGAGTGGTGGGCATTAAAGGAGATCTGGAAGAAGGACCTTCTTTATAAAGGCTTTAAGATCGTGCCTTACTGTCCCCGTTGCGGTACCCCGCTTTCTTCGCACGAAGTGGCGCAGGGATATAAATCCGTAAAGGAACGTTCGGCAACCGTTCGTTTCAAGATCAAGGGAGAGGATGCATATTTCCTTGCATGGACGACCACACCCTGGACGCTTCCGAGTAACGTTGCGCTTTGCGTAAACCCGAACGAATCCTATGTGAAAGTAAAAGCGGCCGACGGCTATACCTATATCATGGCTGAGGCGCTTTTGGATACCGTCTTAGGAAAGTTAGCAGAGGCTAACCCTGAGAATGAACTGGCGAAGGCCGGTAAGAACTATGAGATCATCGAATCTTACATCGGTAAGGATCTGACCGGTAAGGAATATGAACCGTTGTATGATTGCGCTGCCGCACTTGCCGAAAAGCAGCACAAGAAAGCACACTTCATTACGGCAGATACCTACGTAACGCTTTCCGACGGTACCGGTATCGTACATATCGCTCCCGCATTCGGTGAAGACGATGCGAGAGTCGGAAGAGACAATGACCTTCCGTTTGTTCAGCTCGTGGATGAAAAGGGTAACATGACGGACGATACGCCGTTCGGCGGTCTGTTCGTAAAGGATGCCGACCCGAAGGTACTGATGGACTTGAATTCCAGAAACCTTCTGTTTGCGGATCCGAAGTTTGAACATGATTATCCGTTCTGCTGGCGTTGCGATACACCGCTCATCTACTATGCGAGAGAGTCCTGGTTTATCAAGATGACCGCCGTAAAGGACGATCTGATCAAGAACAACAACACCGTAAACTGGATCCCCGAATCCATCGGTAAGGGACGTTTCGGTGACTGGCTGGAGAATATCCAGGATTGGGGTGTTTCCCGTAACCGTTACTGGGGTACGCCGTTAAACATCTGGCAGTGCGAATGCGGTCATATGGAATCCGTGGGCTCCAGAGAAGAGTTATATGAAATGAGCGGAAACGAAGCAGCCAAGACCGTAGAGCTTCACCGCCCGTATATCGATGAGATCACGCTCCGCTGCCCGAAGTGCGGTGGCACGATGAAGCGTGTACCCGAGGTGATCGACTGCTGGTTCGACTCCGGTGCGATGCCGTTTGCACAGCATCATTATCCGTTTGAAAACAAGGATCTGTTTGAACAGCAGTTCCCGGCGCAGTTCATTTCCGAGGCTGTGGATCAGACGAGAGGTTGGTTCTATTCCCTCCTTGCAGAGTCGACGCTTCTGTTTAACAAGGCACCTTACGAGAACGTTATCGTACTCGGCCACGTGCAGGACGAGAACGGCCAGAAGATGAGTAAGTCCAAGGGAAATGCGGTCGATCCGTTTGATGCCCTGGCAGAATACGGTGCAGATGCCATCCGCTGGTACTTCTACGTGAATTCCGCACCATGGCTTCCGAACCGCTTCCACGGCGACGCGGTCAAAGAAGGTAAAAACAAGTTCATGGGTACGCTTTGGAATACCTATGCGTTCTTTGTTCTTTATGCAAATATCGATAACTTCGATGCTACGAAATATACGCTCGAATACGATAAGCTTTCCGTTATGGATAAGTGGTTACTGTCCAAGCTTGCTTCCACCATCAAGGAAGTGGATGACGATCTTTATAACTACCGCATTCCCGAGGCGGGACGTGCACTTTCCGCATTTGTGGATGACTGCAGCAACTGGTATGTACGCCGCAGCCGTGAGCGCTTCTGGGCAAAGGGCATGGAGCAGGATAAGATCAATGCGTACATGACGCTTTATACGGCGCTTGTGGAGATCGCAAAGGCAGCAGCTCCCATGGTTCCGTTCATGACGGAAGATATTTACCGCAATCTGGTCTGCTCGATCGATCCCGCGGCACCCGAAAGCGTGCACCTGTGTGACTATCCGACCGTAAAGACGGAGTGGATCGACGAGAAGCTTGAGAACGATATGGATGAGGTCTTAAAGATCGTTGTCATGGGACGTGCGGCCCGCAATACGGCAGCCATCAAGAACCGTCAGCCGATCGGCAACATGTATGTAAAAGCACCGAGACAGCTCGATGCGTTCTACGTTGAGATCATCGAGGACGAGCTGAATGTAAAGAAGGTAACCTTTACCGATGATGTGGCAGACTTTACGTCTTACAGCTTCAAGCCTCAGCTTCGTACCGTCGGTCCGAAGTACGGCAAGCAGCTTGGCGGCATTCAGAAGTATTTGGGAAGCCTCGACGGTGTGAAAGGCTACGCCGAGTTGAAAGAAAACGGTGCCATCACCTTCGATGTGGACGGCGTGGAAGTGAAACTCGCCGAAGAAGATCTGCTCATCTCTACCGAGCAAAAGGATGGCTTTGTGACCGAGGCGGACAATACCGTAACGGTCGTGCTTGACACAAACCTTACCGAGGACCTGGTAAAAGAAGGATTTGTCTTAGAGATCATCTCCAAGATCCAGACCATGCGTAAAGACTCCGGATTTGAGGTAATGGACCACATCAAACTTGCCGTTTCCGGAAACGAAAAACTCGCTGCGATCGTAAAAGAACACGAGGCTGAGATCGCTGCTAAGGTATTGGCGGATGAGATCGTCACGGAAGGTGCGTTTGATATCGAAAAAGAATGGAAAGTTAACAAAGAAAGTGTTTCCATTTCCATCAAAAAAGTGTAATATGTTTTTAAGGGGCGGCAGGCGCCGCCCCTTATTTTTATCTAAAGACATAATTTGTGGTACTAGGGGAATCATATGAAACGGACAATATTGCTATTGTCATTACTTTTGGTAATGGCTCTTCTTTGCGTTGCTTGTGTTAAGACAAGCGACGACATATCGGGCACATCTGAACGCGTTGCCGGTGCATACGAGGGTGTTCTTCGTGTGGGCGTCGATGACGCATTTCCCCCTTTTACTTATCAAAATGATGTCGGAGAGTATGCGGGCTTTGATATTGAACTTGCGCGTGCCACATGCGCACGGATGAATTATTCGCTCGTGATCGTTCCGATCGACTGGGATCGGAAGTTTAAAATGCTTGACGACGGTGAGATCGACTGTGTCTGGAGTGCATTTACGATCGAGGGCAGAGAAGAGCTGTGCGCATTTACACCGGCTTATCTTTCCATCGGAGAGTGCTATCTGGTCAAGCAGGAATCCGATATTATGACAGCGGAGGATCTGGCAGGGAAGTCTTTGGCGGTGCAGACCGGGACGAGCGCGCAGGAAGCACTTCGGGAAGAGCCGGAAATCATGCAAAACCTTTCTTGTATTTACGAATTGGACGGCAATGAATCGGTGATCACCTATGTTTCCTACAATGCAGCGGATGCCGCGCTCGTAGATGTCGGAACGGCGACGTATCATTGCATGTTGCATCCGGATAAATACCGGATCTTAAAAGAACATGTAAAAGACAACAGCGTGGGCGTCGGCCTGCGTAAGGATAATACGGAATTGAGGGATAAGATAGCCGAAGCACTTGATGCGTTAAGACAGGACGGAACCATGGAGCATCTGGCAAGAAAATGGAGTTTGGAGTCCTATCTGGTAGAGGAATAGTGGGGAATTTTATTTGAAAGAGGAAAGAAGAAGCGTTAGGGGAAAAGGACATAATAAAAATCGTTTGCCTTACCTGAAGCAGCAGATCCGCAAGGATATCGTCAGAGTCAGTGTGGTGGGAATGGTACTGAGTCTGCTCGTGACCGCAGTGGTTTTGATCGCTTTGACGCGCATAAATGAGGAACAGGATCTGGAAGATGCCATTTCGTATTGTTGCGATAAGCTGGATGAATACACGGTGATGCGTAACAATGTTCTGGTGGAGTACCAGATGGACATGTATACAAAAGCGCGGGCGGTCCGGGATTATATTGCGCTGGATCCGAGCGTCCTGGAAGATGAGGAGCGGTTCGCCTCCTTCTGTAAGGAACAGGAACTGGACCAGGTATGTATCACGGATGATAAGGCCGTGGTGATCACATCCTATCCGGCGGTGTTTTTTGGTGAGGATCTGAACAATTACGAAGAAACGAAAAAGTACGTGGAGCTGATCGAAAACGAAAAGCTGGTCATTGTAGAGAGCGGCCGTGTGGATCGTGGAAAAAACAGCGCGAGTCGTAAGATGGAATATGTCGGTATATCCAGAAAGGATGCGCCCGGGATCATTCAGGTGTCGGTGTATTCTTCGAATGCCGTGGAAAGCCGCATGGATGTTTCCATCAAGGGAATCGCGGAGAACCTCACAGTCGGCAGAAACGGTGGTGTGATGATCACCGATTCCGGTTATATCGTAGGTGCGAAGGATGAAAATTACATCGGCGGAAATGCGGAATCCCTGTTCGATCTTCCGGACGAGGACCATTTTGTCACCTATCTGTTCGGAGAAAAAACTTTTGTAAAGCGTGCGCGTTTCGCAAACTATACGCTGTACGCCTATATCGGATTTTGGGAGGCCGGCAGGACTGCGTTCTTTTCCGGCCTTACGGTATTTGCGGGATTGATGGTTTCGTTCTTTTTGATATACAAATTTGTCATGCGTGCGATCAAGCGTGATGTCGCAGACGGATTGGCGCAGACGAATCATCTGGTCAATCAGGTGACACAGGGCGATTTCAACGTATATGCGTCCATCCGTCACAACCAGGAATTCGACCATTTATCCAACGGTCTGAATCAGATGCTGCAGGAGCTGCGAAGATCCAGGGAAGAACAGAATGCGCAGCTTGAGGAAATGGCGCTCGAAGCGTCCCATGATCTGATGACAGGGCTTTACAACCGCAAGGAGATCGAGCGAAGAGTCGATGGATATATCAAGGACGGCGCGGAAAAAGAACGTGCGATCATCATCCTTCTGGATATGGATTTCTTTAAAGAGATCAATGATACCTACGGCCATCCGGTCGGAGACAAGGTGTTGATCCATTTTGCGGAGGTGATCACCGAGATTTTCGGCGAGAAAGGTTCCATCGGACGTCTCGGCGGAGATGAGTTTGTCGTATTCCTCCCGAATACCGGCATGGATGCCGAACTGAAACACAAGTTAAATGAAGTTCTTGAAAAGATGCGGGAACGAAGGGAATATGGCGGAAATCAGCTGCGTTTGAGCTGTTCCATCGGCGTTTCCGTCTATCCGTTGCACGGAACTACCCGGTCGGAACTGTACCATGCCGCCGATATAGCGTTGTATGCGGCAAAAAAGCAAGGAAAAGGGCGATTTGTTTTTTATGATCCAAAAGCAAAAAATTATGGCTAAAACTTTTTATTTTCCACAATTTATAGTATAATTGTGTTTGATGTGGCACAATTACATCGATGCAAGTAAGATGGCGGCGATTTCGCTATCCAAAAGGAGGATAAATAGCAGTGGCAAGTACACAGAAGGAAACACCGGCAACTATGAATTTTGATAAGGAGCTGTTCAAGAGAAGTGTTCTTTATAACATAAAGACCTTATATCGAAAGACCTTGGATGAGGCATCCGATCAGCAAGTATTTCAGGCAGTATCATACGCGATCAAGGATCAGATCATCGATCATTGGTTGGAGTCACAAAAAGAATATGAGAAAAAAGATCCCAAGACGGTTTATTATATGTCTATGGAGTTTTTGATGGGACGTGCCCTTGGCAATAACCTGATCAACTTACAGGCATATAAGCCGGTCAAGGAAGCGCTTGAGGAATTGGGACTTGATATCAATGTAGTAGAGGATCAGGAACCGGACGCAGCACTCGGTAACGGAGGTCTGGGTCGTTTGGCAGCATGTTTCCTTGATTCTCTCGCAACCCTCGGTTATTCCGCATACGGATGTGGCATCCGTTACAAATACGGTATGTTTAAGCAGGAGATCCGTGACGGTTATCAAATCGAGGTGCCGGACAACTGGCTGGTCGACGGAAATCCGTTCGAACTTCGTCGTCCGGAATATGCAAAGGAAGTTAAATTCGGCGGTTATGTAGCCGTACAGCAAAAGGACGGACGTAACCTCTTCACACAGGAAGGTTATCAGTCTGTAACGGCGATTCCGTATGACCTTCCGATCGTGGGTTACGGAAACGGCATCGTAAATACTCTTCGTATCTGGGATGCACAGCCGGTGGAGTGCTTCCAGCTCGATTCCTTTGACAAGGGCGAATATCAGAAGGCCGTTGAACAGGAGAATTTGGCAAAGAACATCGTAGAGGTTCTTTATCCGAACGACAATCACTATTCCGGTAAGGAATTAAGATTAAAGCAGCAGTATTTCTTTGTTTCCGCATCCGTGCAGGAAGCGGTTGCAAAATACATGCGTACCCATAAGGATATCCGTAAGTTCCATGAGAAGGTGGTATTTCAGTTGAATGACACCCACCCGACCGTAGCGGTTGCGGAGCTGATGCGTATCCTTTTGGATGAGTATTATCTTGAATGGGATGAAGCTTGGGAAGTAACGACCAAGACCTGTGCATACACCAATCATACGATCATGAGCGAAGCACTTGAGAAGTGGCCGATCGAGCTGTTCTCACGCCTGCTTCCGAGAATCTATCAGATCGTTGAGGAGATCAACCGTCGTTTCATCAACAAGATCGAGACGGCTTATCCCGGCAATCAGGAGAAGGTCCGCAAGATGGCGATCATCTATGACGGACAGGTAAAGATGGCACACCTTGCCATTGCCGCAGGCTTCTCCGTAAACGGTGTTGCAAGACTTCATACCGAGATCTTAAAGAATCAGGAGTTGAAGGATTTCTACGAGCTGATGCCAGAGAAGTTCAACAATAAGACCAACGGTATCACCCAAAGACGTTTCCTGCTTCACGGAAATCCGCTTTTGGCAGACTGGGTAACCGCACATGTCGGAAGCGACTGGATCACGGACTTAAGCAAGATCAAGAAATTGAAAGTATATGCTTCGGATGAGAAGGCACAGCAGGAGTTCATGAACATCAAGTATCAGAACAAGGTGCGTCTTGCCAACTACATTCTTGAGCATAACGGCGTGGAAGTGGATCCCAGATCCATCTTCGATGTACAGGTAAAGAGACTGCATGAGTACAAGAGACAGTTATTGAACATCCTTCATGTTATGTATCTGTACAATGAATTAAAAGAGAATCCGGATATGGATTTCTATCCCCGTACCTTTATCTTTGGTGCGAAGGCAGCAGCCGGATATCGTAATGCAAAGCTTACGATCAAGTTGATCAATTCCGTTGCGGACGTTGTTAACAACGACGAATCCATCGGCGGAAAGATCAAGGTCGTATTTATCGAGAACTACCGCGTATCCAATGCGGAGTGGATCTTTGCGGCAGCCGATGTATCCGAGCAGATCTCCACGGCTTCCAAGGAGGCTTCCGGAACCGGTAACATGAAGTTCATGTTAAACGGTGCTCTGACACTCGGAACCATGGACGGCGCCAACGTAGAGATCGTAGAGGAAGTCGGAGAAAAGAACGCATTCATCTTCGGTCTGTCCTCCGATGAAGTCATTCGTTACGAGAACTTCGGTGGCTACAATCCGATGGATATCTTCAACAACGATGCGGATATCCGCAAGGTTTTGATGCAGTTGATCAACGGTACTTACAACGAAGATACGGAACTGTTCCGCGATCTGTATAACTCCTTGCTGAACACGCTTTCCACATCCAAAGCGGACACCTACTTTATCCTGAAGGATTTCCGTTCCTATGCGGAAGCACAGAAGAAAGTCGGAGAGGCTTATAAGGATGAGAAGGCTTGGGCGAAGAGCGCGATCTTGAATGTGGCTTGCTCCGGGAAGTTCACATCCGACCGTACCATCAAGGAATATGTGGACGAAATCTGGCATTTGGATAAGGTGACCTTACCGAAAAAGAGGGTTACAGGCAAATAAGAACTGAAAGCAGCCCATTGTAGAAAGTTCTACAATGGGCTTTTTTTGAGTATTTTAGGAAAAGCATTTTAGAATAATAGGGACGAAGGTGGCAACACCGAAGAGAGGGAAATTATGGAAAAAGAAGAACTTGAAACATCGGAATTGGAAACGACGTCCGAAGAGGAAACTTTTTCGGACACAGAGTTGACAGAAACGGCAGAAGTGGGAGAGATACCGGAAACGGAATCGGACGTGGCGGTAGCAGAAGAAACGGATGCACCGGCAGGAGACGAGACCGAAACGATGCCCGAACCCGAGGCGGAAGAAACGAAAGCATCGGGGATGGCCATGAAAGAGATCAAAAAGGCAAAGAAGCAGAAGGAAAAAAAGAAGAAAAACTTTCTTCCCCTGATCATCGTGGCGGTTGTACTCATTGTCCTGATCGGAATCGGGATCGCGATCACGATGGCGGCAAAAAAAGCATTGAGTACGATGACAGAGAATAAGACCGAAGTAAAAGCGTTCGGCATGCAGGACATTTCCACTTATATCAATACCACGGGAACGTTGGAAAGTCAGAGTGTGGAGTATGTTTCCACGTCGCTTACCTATCCGGTGGAGACCATCACGGTTGTCGTGGGAGATGAAGTGCAGGCCGGTGAGCTTCTTTGTGTGCTCGACACGAGCGAGCTCGAAAAGCAGATCGCAACCCTGGAAAAGCAGGCCAGCGCCGAGGACAGACAGCAGGCAAAGCAGCTGGAAAGCTCCAGACATCAGTTGGATGCGGCCACACACAGTGCAAACGGGCAGGTCGTAGATGCGGCAAGGGAATTGCAAAAGGCTAAGAAGGCGTATGATACGGCGGTCAGCCAGTTGGCGGAGGCACAACACATCTCCGATGTGGCAAAGGGCAATTACGATGCGCTTGCAAAAGAATATGCGGACTCCGTCAGTGCAAATACCTTACCTGCAGACTCGCTGACAGAATTGAAGAATAAGATGGACCTTGCAAAAGCGGCCTACGAAGCAACGCTGGAGCCCTTGGCAAAATACACGACAGCCAGGGATGCGGCGGGAGAATCGTATGAAGCGGTGACGGATAATTACAACAAAATCATCATTGCGGCAAACGACTCTTTGATCTCCGCAAAGGATTCACAGGAAATGACGTATATTTCCGGTCTTGGTGTGTCGCAAACAGCACAGACCTTAGCAAAGTATTATGAGCAGCGGGAGTCTGCGCAGATCACAGCCGGGCAGAGCGGTATCGTTACGGCGATCTACGCCAAGGAAGGTGCGGCGGCAACCGGGAATCTGATGCAGATCGAGGATGCGACACACTTTAAGTTAAATGTGGATATCAAGGAAAGAGATATCTTTAAGATCGCGGAAGGCCAGACGGTGGATATTTCCAATGACTCGCTAAAAGAAGTGACCGGACAGGGAACCGTTACGAAGGTCTTGGACTTTATTGCGGCTTCCGGTGCAAGCTCTTCACAGAGCCTTGCGGGGGCACAGATGACCGGTACGACTTCCGCGTCCTATCGTGCGACGATCACGATCGACAGCGGGGAGAATCTCCTTTTGGGCATGAAGGTAAAGGCCAAGATCCATGTCGGAAGCAATGAGAGCCTGATGGCAGTGCCTTATACCGCTGTCATGGGAAGCGAAGGCGAGGAGAAGGTCTTTGTGGCCAAGGAACTCGGAAATGACCTGTATCAGGTAACGGCGGTGTCCGTGGAAACCGGTCAGGGAAGTGATTATTATACCGAGATCATCGGCGGTGACCTTGCGGAAGGCGATCTGGTCGTTCTTTATCCGGAAATGGTCATGGAGGGCGGTGTGATCAGCGTTGATGACGGAAGTGCCCCGGTGACGGATAAAGACGATAAAGACGACAAAGACAAAAAGAAAGAAGAAAAGAAAGACGATAGCAATGACGGGGAAGGGGAGTAAGTGCCATGGAACCGAAAAAAGTTATCGAGATGTGTGATATTTGCAAAAACTATTACGAAGGGCAGGAGAATGAGTTAAAGATCCTGCATCATATCAATCTGACCGTGAACGACGGGGAATTTGTTGCGCTGGTCGGAGAGTCCGGATCCGGAAAATCCACCATGATGAACATTATGGGAGCGCTCGACAGACCTTCGAGCGGGACGTATTATCTGGACGGTCAGAATATTTCCACGCTGAAGGACGAGGAGCTGTCTGAAATAAGGAATCTGCACATCGGATTTGTGTTTCAGAACTTTTGCATGATCCCGCGTGTAACGGCGCTGGAAAATGTATGTGTACCTCTGATGTACGCCGGCGTGGGCCGCGCAGCCAGAAAAGAGCGCGCCATGGAACTGTTGGAGATGATGGGGATGGGAGAGCGTTATTCGCATAAGTCGAATGAGTTATCCGGCGGACAGAATCAGCGTGTGGCGATCGCAAGAGCGCTTGCAAACGATCCGGCCATCATCCTTGCGGATGAGCCGACCGGTGCCCTGGATTCCAAGACCGGACGATTGATCATGGATATTTTCCATAAGCTCCATAAGGAACAAAAAAAGACCATCATTTTGATCACACACAGCAAAGAACTGGCCGCGGAAACGCAGAGGCAGGTTACGATCAGCGACGGCAGGATCATCAGCGATGTGAACAGTGAGAACTACAGATAGGAGGGCAGACGAATGAATTTCTTTGAAAACTTACGGCTGGCTTACGAGTGTGTACGTTCGAACAAGATGCGTTCCGTTCTTACCATGCTGGGTATCATCATCGGTATCAGCTCGGTCATTACGATATCTACCATCGGATCGACGCTCCGCTCCACGATCGAAAACAGTATCATGGACATGACCGGAGCCAATCAGATCGCGTTTGCCTATTATCCGGCCGATTGGGAAGCATACGACGGTTCGGATTTTCCGCAATTCACGCTGGAAGACCTTTTGAAATACCGGGAAGTGTTTAAGAGTAGTGTAACGACGATCCATGCTATGAGAAATATTCCCGGAAATTCCGTTTGTGTCGGTAAAGAAAACAACGTAAAGGTGCAGGTGATCGGCTGTACGGAAGGGTACGAGGATGAGAACAAACTGACGATCCTGCGCGGTCGCGGTGTCACGATACAGGACAGCCTGGATCACAGGAATGTGGCGATGGTTTCGGATCTGTTTGTAAAATATGCGCTCGACAATAACAATCCGATCGGACAACGCGTGGAGATCACCCTGGAATCGGGAGATGTACTTACCGTATATGTCATCGGTGTTTATGAGTATAATGCGTCCAAGATCAGTGGTTTCGGCGGGATGAAGCAGGCGGAAAAGGATATAGCGACACCGTTTGTCGTTCCGGTACAGACCGTATTCGATTATTACGGTCTGGGCAGCGAAGATGCGGGACTGGATATGGCATATGCGTTTTTACAGCCCGGTACGGATGCAAACCAGGTTATGGAAGGGACCAAGAATTATTTTGAACGGAAGCTTCCGAAGGATTCGAATTACATCTTGGAAGTCCAAAGCTTAGAGCAGCAGCTCGGTATGATCAATTCCGTTTTAAATGCCGTAACGGTTGCGATTTCCGTTATTGCCGCGATCTCACTGATCGTCGGAGGTATCGGCGTTATGAACATCATGCTGGTAAGCGTGGTGGAGCGAACCAGAGAGATCGGTATCCGAAAGGCCCTCGGGGCAAAGAACAGAGCCATCGAAATGCAGTTTTTGGTGGAAGCGGTCTTGATCTGTGTGATTGGCGGTATCATCGGAATCCTTTTGGGTCTGGTAAACGGCGGACTTGTTTCCGTGGTGGCGAAGTACGCATTGAGCAACTCAGAATTGTTTGAAGGAATGACGGTCACGGTAAGCCCTCCCATGGGAGCGATCTTTATTTCCTTTATCTTCTCGATGGTCGTCGGTATCGTCTTCGGATCGTATCCGGCCAAGCGCGCGGCACGTATGTCGCCCATCGATGCACTGCGCTACGAATAATGAAAATGCGTTGTGAACTTCGGTTAAATAAGCTATAATTATAAGTGCGCGAGAAGGAAAACAGAGAAGGATTTTGATCGGGCAAAACAGAGAATTTAGCAGAGAATGGGAGGTATAGCATGAAACGAATCGGTATGTTAACAAGCGGCGGTGATTGTCAGGCATTGAACGCAGCAATGCGCGGTGTGGTAAAATCCGTCAGCAATCACGACGAAGATGTAGAGATTTACGGTTTTGAAGACGGTTACAAGGGTTTGATCTACGGCAATTTCAGAATGTTGACGAGCAAAGATTTTTCCGGCATCCTGACGGTCGGCGGAACGATCTTGGGCAGCAGCCGTACTCCCTTTAAGACGATCCGTGAACCCGATGAGAACGGCCTTGATAAGGTCGAGGCAATGAAGCAGAATTACTATAAGCTGAAGCTGGATTGTCTGGTGATCCTCGGCGGTAACGGAACCCATAAGACGGCAAACTTACTTAGAGAGGAAGGCTTAAATGTGGTAACCCTTCCGAAGACGATCGATAACGATCTTTACGGAACGGATATGACCTTCGGTTTCCAGAGTGCGGTGGATATCGCAACGGATGCGATCGATTGCATCCATACCACAGCCGCATCCCACGGACGTGTATTCATCGTGGAAGTGATGGGACATAAGGTTGGCTGGCTTACCTTGAATGCCGGCATGGCAGGCGGTGCGGACATCATCCTGATCCCCGAGATCCCATATGATATCGACAGCATCATCAATGCGATCGAAGCCCGTCATAAGAGAGGCAGCAAGTTTACGATCTTAGCCGTTGCAGAGGGTGCGATCTCGAAAGAGGTTGCCGCAATGAGTAAGAAGGAACAAAAGAAGCGTTTGGAGAATTATCCTTACCCCTCGGTTTCCTATGAGGTTGCGGATCAGATCCAGAAGAAGTCAAATTACGAAGTGCGCGTGACCGTGCCGGGACATACCCAAAGAGGCGGAAGCCCTTGTCCGTATGACAGAGTCTTTGCATCCCGGTTGGGATCCGAAGCGGGCGAGCTGATCATGAACGGCGAATACGGTTTCATGGTCGGGATCAAGAACCGCGAGATCATCAAGGTACCGCTTGAGGATGTGGCCGGAAAGTTAAAATATGTGTCGCCGGATGCTTCGATCATTCACGAGGCAAAGATGTTAGGCATCAGTTTCGGTGACTAGAAAAGAGTGGTTTTATGGCCTACCAGGCATTATATAGAAAGTTCCGTCCCGCCGTTTTCGATGACGTAAAAGGGCAGGATGCGATCGTAGAAACATTACGAAATCAGATTCTCACAAAGAGGGTAGGTCACGCCTACCTTTTTTGCGGTACACGCGGAACCGGTAAGACGACGGTGGCAAAGATCCTGGCAAAAGCGATCAACTGCGAGGATCCCAAGAACGGAAGTCCGTGCGGCGTCTGCAAGAGCTGTCGAGCCATTCAGGCCGGAAGCAGTATGAACGTGATCGAGATCGATGCGGCGTCCAACAACGGTGTGGACAGTGCGCGCCAGATCGTCGAAGAGGTATCCTACTCTCCGGTAGACGGCAAGTACAAGGTTTATATCATCGACGAGGTACATATGCTGACCCCGCAAGCGTCAAATGCGCTGTTAAAAACCTTGGAAGAACCGCCGGAGTATGCCGTGTTCATTTTGGCTACGACCGATCCTCAAAAGATGCTGATCACGATCCTATCCCGTTGTCAGCGCTATGATTTCCGAAGGATCGATATCGATACCATCACTGCAAGACTACAGGAACTCATGGACAAAGAACAGGTTACGATAGAGCCGAAAGCCTTGCGTTACATCGCAAAGCTTGCCGACGGTTCCATGCGTGATGCCTTAAGCCTTTTGGAGCGCTGTGTTTCTTTTCATTTTGATAAGGAACTGACCTATGATATGGTTCTGGAAGTACTCAGCGTTGTGGATCAGGACATCCTGTCCGAACTGTTTCGTACGATTTTGGGAGAGGATGTCGCAGAATGCATCCGGATTCTGGAAGATGTTGTGATGCAGGGACGCGAATTAAACCGGTTTGCGGAAGACTTTACCTGGTATCTGCGCAATCTCATGCTGATCAAAAGCTGCGATGATGCAGAGCATTTATTGGACGTTTCTTCCGAGAATCTCAAAAAATTGAAGGAAGAATCCGAAATGTGTGAACAGGTAACGGTCTTACGACTGTTACGGATCTTTTCCGAACTGGCCGGCAAACTTCGCTATGCAACGTCTAAGCGTGTGATCTTTGAAATGACGCTGGTAAAAGCCTGCAGGCCGGAGATGGAGCGGGACGATGAGTCCATGCTCGAACGCATCCGTGTTCTGGAAGAAAAGATGGAAAGCGGTGTGTTTGTAAGATCCGGGGCTGCCCCGGCGGATGGAAGCGATGCCGGAGAGGTTCTGTCGAAGCCGACCTTACCTGCCGCGGTGCCCGAGGACGTCAAAGAAGCGATCCGAAACTGGGCGATGATCTTGACAAAGATCGATCAACCGCTCAAGGGGGTTATAAAGAGGGGCAAACAGACACTCGGAAAAAACGGAGAATTGATCATCTATCTTGACAACGATTTCGCGATGAAGTTTTTCGGTGGAAAGAGTGACGGGAAAGAGGAAGAACAAAGGAAACCTTCCGTGGAAGAAATCGTACAGGCGGCCATCGCCGAAGTGATCGGGAAAGAGGTAAAGGTCTCGGTCAAAAGAAATCAGTTTCAGGATGCCTTTTCCAATCATTTTGTGGATCTTTCAAAGATCATTCAAATGGATATTACGGAAGAGGAAGAATAGTATAAATATTTTTATTGGAGGAAGCTATGGCTAAGAGAGGCGGATTTCCCGGTGGCGCAATGCCGGGCAACATGAACAATTTAATGAAACAGGCACAGAGAATGCAGCGGCAGATGGAGGAGAGTCAGAAAGAACTTGAGTCCAAGGAATTCAGTGCGACTGCAGGCGGCGGTGCCGTAGAGGTAACCGTATCCGGAGCAAAGGAAGTGACGAAGATCAAGATCGATCCCGAAGCGGTAGATCCGGAAGAAACGGAAATGTTACAGGATACCATTATGGCTGCCGTAAACGAAGCGCTTCGCAAGGCGGATGAAGCAAGCAGCGCCATGATGGGCGGTTTGACAGGCGGACTGGGAGGACTTCCGTTCTAATGGATCTGTACAGCGGTTATATCAATCGTTTAATTGAAGAATTGTCGGCATTGCCGGGGATCGGAAACAAGTCGGCGCAACGGCTGGCGTTTTATCTGGTCAATCAACCGGAGGAATCGGTGAAGCGGCTTGCGAATACCATGGTGGAAGCCAAGGAAAAGGTGCGTTATTGCAGCTGTTGCTGTACGCTGACGGATCAGGAGATCTGTCCCATCTGTTCGAATCCCAAGCGGGATCATACGACGATCATGGTGGTGGAAAATTCCAGGGACCTGGCGGCTTATGAGAGGACGTCGAAGTTTAACGGCGTCTATCATGTATTGCACGGAGCGATCTCGCCGATGCTCGGTATCGGTCCGAGCGACATTCGCTTAAAAGAACTGATGCAAAGATTGCAGGGGGCGGATGTCCGGGAAGTCATCATTGCGACCAATTCCAGTCTGGAAGGCGAGACAACGGCCATGTATATCAGCAAGCTCATCAAGCCCACCGGCATCAAAGTCACCAGGATCGCGAGCGGTGTACCGGTCGGCGGCGATCTGGAATATATCGATGAGGTAACACTTTTGCGCGCGCTCGACGGACGCGTGGAATTATAAGTTAGCCCATGCTAACTACATGTCAAAATAGAATAACAAATCAGACAACAGATAAGTTTATGTGGGAGGAAATGAAGTATGATAACAAAGAAGAATTTCGGTAAGGCACCGAACGGCGAAGAGATCACATTGTATTCCATCGCCAATGCAAACGGATTGCAGGCGGATGTGATGAATTTCGGGGCGATCCTCGTAAATCTCTATGTTCCGAACAAGAAGGGCAAAAAGGCAGATGTGGTCTTAGGCTATGACGACATCAAGAAATACTACAAGAACGGTTGCTACTTTGGTTCTACCATCGGTCCTCTTTCCAATCGTACGGCAAAGGCAAAGGTAAAGATCGACGGCAAGACCTATAAACTTCCCGTAAACGACAATGCAAACAATCTCCATTCCGATGCGGATGCGGGACTTCATAAGAGAGTTTTCAAGGCCAAGGCAGATGAGAAGAAGAACGCCGTAACCTTTTCCGTATCCTTAAAGGATGGCGAGCTCGGCCTTCCCGGAAATCGTGATTTTACCGTAACCTACGCACTGACCGAGGATAACGGTCTGGAGATCACGTATACCGGAAAGAGCGATAAGGAATCTTTGTTCAATCCGACGAACCATTCCTATTTCAATCTGCGCGGCCACGATGCGGCTACGATCGAGGAGTCGACCCTTCAGCTGAACTGCTCCGGTTATACCGAGGTGGAAGATGATCTGATCCCGACCGGTAAGATCGTTCCGGTCATCGGCACACCCATGGATTTCACAAAGCCGGAGGTGATCGGCAAACGGATCCGCGCAAGATATCCGCAACTTCGTCTGGCGGGCGGATATGACCACAATTTCGTGATCGACGGTGCGAACGGAAAGTTAAAGCTGGCAGGCGTTTTGAGTGATAAGAAGGCGGGTCGTACCATGGAAGTGTATACGGATATGCCCGGCATCCAGGTCTATACCGCAAACTTTGTCGGACGTCACCTGGGCAAAGAACATGTGATGTATCACAGAAGAAATGCCGTATGTCTCGAAACACAATTCTTCCCGAACAGTGCAAATGACAAAAACTTTGAGACACCCGTTCTTTTACCCGGTAAGAAGGTAACGTATAAGACGGTATATCGGTTCATCTAAGGGAGCGACAGATGGCAAGACAGGAAATGAGCTGGGAGGACAGGATCGTCCGGCACAGGCTGACAATTACATATCAGGTGGTTCTTGGTTTGGCACTGATCGTGGCCATCATTTTGATCCTGAAGTTTTCCTTTGATGCAAGAGAGTATACGGATTTTCAGGTGGTGAAGAGTACCGATACGATCGGCGCTTCGGACAGCGTGATCAAGCCGTATAACAACGGGCAGATCCTTTGCTACAGCAGGGACGGTATTTCGTCTTATAATGCAAAGGGTGAGCAGATCTGGAATCATACCTATGAGATGCAGTCTCCCATCGTTGCGTTTGCCGGCGAATATGTGGTCGTCGGAGATTACAAGGGAAACAGCATCTACATTATGAACGGAATGGGGTTGTGCGGAGAGATCGATACGAACCTTGTGATCCTGGATCTGAATATTTCCGGGAAAGGCGTTGTTACCGCGACCCTGGATGATAAGAGTACGACATGGCTCAATATTTACTCTTCGGAAGGGGAACAGATCGTTTCCGTCAAGACGTCGATGGAGCAAACGGGATTTCCGCTGACCACGACGATGTCTTCGGACAATGTGAAGATGGGCGTGTCCTATTTAAAGACCGGAGGCACGAGCGCGAAGACCAGTGTGGCTTTCTATAATTTCGGCGATGTCGGACAGAATATGACGGATAAGATCGTCAGCGGCTTTGACCACGATGATTGTGTGATCCCGTTTTTGCGGTTTGTCACGGAGAATGATGCCGTTGCCGTCGGGGAACATTCTTTGACCGTGTACTCCGGAAAGCAGATCCCGGATGAACGCGCCACGGTTGAGATCCCGGAAGACATTGAGAGTGTGTACTGCGGAGACGGCCTCGTGGGACTTGTATTTTTGAATGACGAAGGCGAAGATAAGTATACGATCGCTTTGTATAATACCGATGCCAAGGAAGTATTGCGTCGCACCTTCAACATGGAATACGATGATATCCTGATCGCAGATGACAGGGTTTTGATCTACAATGAAGGCGAGGTGCTGCTCTTTACCAAGAGCGGTGTGGAAAAGTATGCAGGAACCTTTGGAGAGGGAGTCAGGGGAATCGTTCCCGCCTCCGGCTCGACGAAGTTTATTGTCGTGCGGGACTCAGCGATGGAGACGATAAAACTGAAGTGATGAATGAGTATTTGATCGGTCTTTTGGTATTGATAGTGCTTTTTGCCATACTCGGAAGATGGCAGGGTTTGGTAAATCTTTGTATCCCGGTGATCTGTACGGTGGCTTCAATTGTGGTAGTCATCGCACTGAAGACCTGGGCATTTCGTTTTTTGTTTCAGTGGGCATTTTTTTCGGGGAAAAATATTTTGGTCCGGGTCGTTGTGGTGTTGTTGTGTTACGCACTGGCGGTCCTGGCTTTTCGTGTGTGTTTGCTCATCTTACGGATTTTGACGAAGCTTCCCATCATCCACGGCGTGGATAAGACGCTCGGTATGGTGGCGGGTGCCCTGATCGGAGCGTGCGTCGCATTGTTTTTGGCGGCTGTTTTGGTACAGTTTCATGTGCCGATCTGGAACGAAGAGATCCTGGCGCAGGCCGAGAGCAGCGGGTTTTGGCATGCGATCGTCTACGAGAATCCGTTTGCGCAGGTTGCGGAGGGAATCTTTGGCCTGGGGATAGATATGTAAGATTCGTCCTTTACAGAAATGACAAAAACAACTTATAATCATAAAGATAAAACGGAAAACAGGAGGAAGCGATGATGAAATTATCGGAAACAGGAGCATATCTTATCAACGGAACGGAGCTGGTATACGATGATGCGGATGCGGCAGCGGCCGTAGCGGCAAAGACCGGCAGTGTACCTTCCAAAGAAGAAGCAAAGAAAGGCACGATCGCCTACGGAATTTTGGAAGCACACAATACGTCCGGAAATATGGAGAAGCTGAAGATCAAATTCGACAAGCTGACCTCTCATGATATTACTTTCGTCGGGATCATTCAGACCGCGCGTGCGTCAGGTCTTGAGAAGTTCCCGATCCCTTACGTTCTCACGAACTGCCACAATTCCCTGTGTGCGGTCGGCGGAACCATCAACGAGGATGACCACATGTTTGGTCTTACCTGTGCAAAGAAATACGGTGGGATCTATGTACCTCCGCATCAGGCAGTCATTCATCAGTTTGCGCGCGAGATGCTCGCAGGCGGCGGACGCATGATCTTGGGTTCCGATTCCCATACCAGATACGGCGCACTCGGCACCATGGCCATGGGCGAGGGCGGTCCGGAGCTTGTAAAGCAGTTATTGAATCAGACGTATGATATCAACATGCCGGGCGTTGTCTTGGTACATATGACCGGTGCGCCCGTAAAGGGTGTCGGTCCGCAGGACGTGGCTTTGGCCATCATCGGTGCGGTATTTAAGAACGGCTATGTAAAGAATAAAGTAATGGAATTTGCAGGTCCCGGTGTTGCATCTTTAAGTGCCGATTTCCGTATCGGCATCGATGTCATGACGACGGAGACGACCTGCTTGTCCTCCATTTGGCAGACGGACGATGAGGTGAAGAATTTCTATGATATTCACGGAAGAAGTGAGGATTACAAGGAGTTAAAGCCCGCAGCCGTAACTTACTACGATGGTGTGATCGAAGTGGATCTTTCCGCGATCCGTCCGATGATCGCAATGCCCTTCCATCCGAGCAACACCTACACGATCGAAGAAGTAAACAAAAACTTAAAGGATGTCCTTCATGACGTGGAGGAAAGAGCCAAGGTTTCTTTGGACAATCAGGTGCCTTACAGTTTGCAGGATAAGGTGGTAAACGGAAAGCTTTTGGTCGATCAGGGTATCATCGCAGGTTGTGCCGGCGGTGGATTCGAGAATATCTGTGCCGCAGCGGACATTATGAAAGACAAGTTCATCGGTTCCGATAAGTTCACGATGAGTGTGTATCCGGCCTCCATGCCGGTCTATATGGAATTGGTAAGAAACGGTTGTGCCGCAACCTTGATGGAGACCGGTGCCGTTATGAAGACCGCGTTCTGCGGACCGTGCTTCGGTGCGGGGGATACACCGGCAAACAACGCATTCTCCATTCGCCATTCCACCAGAAACTTCCCGAACCGCGAGGGTTCGAAGCTGCAGAACGGACAGATTTCTTCCGTTGCACTGATGGACGCAAGATCCATCGCAGCAACAGCCGCAAATCAGGGCTATCTGACACCGGCGACCGAGTTCGACGGACAGTTGCATAAATACGAATATCACTTTGACAGCAAGATCTACGCAAATCGCGTCTTTGATTCCAAGGGCGTTGCAGACCCTGCTGTTGAGATCCAATTCGGTCCCAACATCAAGGACTGGCCGGCCATGGTTGCACTGACCGATCATTTGATGCTTCGTGTGGTATCCGAGATCCACGATCCCGTAACCACGACCGATGAGCTCATTCCTTCCGGTGAGACCAGTTCCTATCGTTCCAATCCGTTGGGGCTTGCGGAATTTGCGCTTTCCAGAAAGGATCCCGCATATGTCGGAAGAGCCAAGGAAGTACAAAAGGTGGAAAAAGCAAGAGAAGCGGACGCTGCGTTTGCCTCCGAGGCGCCGGAAGGCTTTGCCGAGGCTCTTGCCGCAGTAAAAGCAAGCTACGATGTTACACCGGAAAATCTCGGGATCGGTTCCACGATCTTTGCGGTCAAGCCGGGTGACGGTTCCGCGAGAGAGCAGGCTGCGAGCTGCCAGAAGGTACTTGGCGGCTGGGCGAACATCGCGAATGAATATGCGACCAAGCGGTATCGTTCGAACCTGATCAACTGGGGTATGCTGCCCTTCCTGATCCCGGATGGTGACCTTCCGTTTGCAAACTTGGATTACATCTTCCTTCCCAATATCCGCAAGGCAGTGGAAGAGAAGGACGATACGATCGAAGCATATGTCGTAAAAGACGGCGCGCTCAAGAAATTCGAGATGACGCTCGGCGAGCTTACCGATGAGGAAAGAGAGATCATCTTAAAGGGTTGTCTGATCAACTATAACCGCGTATCCTAAATTGCATTTCGACGATTCGCCCATGTTGGATCGTTTACCGTGCGCGCGGACAAAGAAGGAACAAACATATAAGCGAATACAAAACAGGCAGTTATGATATGAGCCGGGATCCCGGCCATGTATCGTATCTGCCTGTTTTTTGCCGGAAGCGATCCGGGGAATACGGTTTAGAAGATGCAGGAAAATGCCGATACAATAGATACAGGTATAAGTCCGAATATCTGTAAAAAATAACAGGACAGAAAGGTGTTTTATTGAAGATCTATTCCGGTACCATAGGAATGGAGTCCGCCAGAAGTTATGCTTCTGTTTCTCAGTCACAGGTGTTTGCGAGAGCCGCAACCATCGGTACCGAGAAAAGCGCCAAGGAAGGGAATGAATTAGGCTTTGCGGGATTTTTGTCATCCGATGAGCAAAGCGAGGAAGGAGCGAAGAAGGTATCCGATAAACGCATGGATATCGCAAACCGCTTCGAGACCGACGGGTTCGATGCCAAAAAAGAGATCGAACGCATTCGGAGAAGTTGCCTGCAGTATCTGATCTACTGGTTGTTCGGCGGGGATATGGAAAAACTGAAAGAACGCATGAACGAAATGGGAGATGGCTGCATGAGTCAAACGCCGACGGCACAGACCGCATCCGCAAAAAGCGTGATGGAAGTCAACTATTCCTCCTACTATCGTGAGGAAGAGACAACGACGTTTGCTACGCAGGGCACGGTCATCACCGAAGACGGAAGGGAGATTTCCTTTAACATCTCCGCGACGATGAGCCGTAGCTTCGAAGAAACCTATGCAAGCAAAAACATGGGTGAGATCGTTCAGATGATGGACCCGCTGGTGATCAACACGAAAGGGAATCTGACCGGTCTTTCGGATCAGACCTTTACGTTCGATCTGGACGGGGACGGAGTATTGGAGAATCTCCACCGGCTTGAATCCGGAAACGGATATCTGGCTCTGGACAGAAACGGCGACGGTCGTATCGGCGACGGTTCGGAACTTTTCGGGACATCCTCCGGTGACGGCTTCCGGGATCTTGCAATCTACGATGAGGACGGCAACGGCTGGATCGATGAGAACGATGAGATCTTTTCCAAACTGATCATCTGGTCAAAGAACGATGCCGGTGAGGATGAAATGTATTATCTCAAGGAAGCGGGTGTCGGGGCCCTTTGTCTTGCCAAGGCACAAACGGAGTTCTCGCTGAATTCGCAGGAAGATAACAGTGTTTACGGAAAGGTTCGGTCCACCGGTTTCTTCCTATATGAAGACGGAGGGGTCGGCACGATGCAGCAGCTTGATCTTGCAATGTAAAAAAATTAATCCGGGGACGCAGGGATTCTGCGTCCCTTTTTGATTGTCCGCTTTACAAAAAAATATCGAATATTTATAATGAAATGGGGTAGCAAATTACAACGATGCGAGGGACGTTTTGTGAAGAAAAACAGAAAACGGATTGGGTTATTGATCAGTGAATACTACGACTCTTTTGCCAGGGAAGTCTGCATAGGCGCCATGCGCGCAGCGGAAGATCTGGATCAGGATATGTTCATCTTTTCCGGTGGATATTTAAAGTCTACGTATGTCGATGCGAGTAAAAACGCATACGAGTATCAGAATAATTTCCTGTATGAATTTGTGAATGAACAAAATGTGGATTGCGTGGCGGTACTTCTCGGTACCATAGCAAGTCATGTCGATGAAGAAGAGAAACTGGCATTTCTGAAGAGATTTGACAGCGTACCGATCATTTCCATTGCCGATAAGGCTCCCGGCTATGCGAGCATTGCTTTTAACAACATCGGCGGTTTCAAAAAAGAAGTGGAATACGTGATCGATACGCTCGGAAAGAAAGAGATCGGCATTGTCTGCGGACCGGATACCAATGCGGATGCGATCGCTCGTCTGGAAGCATATAAGGAAGTCATGCGTGCGCACGATCTTCCGATTTTGGAGGAGCGTATCGTATACGGGAATTTCTCCGAATACTGCGACACGGTTGTGGAAGGCCTTTTGGATGCAAACCCCGGCCTGGAAGCGATCGTTTTTTGCAACGATCATATGGCGCTCGGCGGGTATCGTGTGTTTGAAAAGCGCGGCCTTCGTCCGGGACAGGACATCGTTGTTGTAGGATTCGACGATGCTCCGTTTGCGGCGCTTATGAATCCGCGACTGACGACGACCAAGGCGGATGCCGCAGAACTCGGATATCGTTCCATCAAGGAATTATTAAAGATCGAAAAGAACGAAGAAAAAGAGATCTTGGTCGATACGACGCTTGTGGTACGCGAATCCTGCGGCGGCAACAAGCTGACCGGTTTTGTGAATACAGCGGAAAAGTACGAATATACCCTTCACTCTGCGAAAGCGATCCCGAAGCTTACGGATCACATTACGGAAGGGCTGTTTCATAACCATACGGATATCGGAGGTCTTAGTATTGTGCGCGAAAATGTGGAGCGTCTGGTACGTTTTTACGATCGCAGGATCTGCGACGGAAAACCGGTCAAAGACAAGATCCCGATGCTCATCGATGAGTACCGCATGATCATCGTGGAGATCCTTCCCATTACGACACAAAGACAGTTGTTGTTCGATCTGGCGGAGTTTCTTACCATTCTTTTTTCGCGTTATGTTAGCACCGATGAGGATCGAAACGAACTCTATCTGGCGCTGTCCGAATGCTTTAAGAGCATCAGCGTGGAGGTGGAGCGCTGCAGAAACAACGAAGGCCGGGAAGGCAATATCCTAAACTGGATCATGATGGACATCACAAGAGATATTCTTTCCGAGGATATGTCCCGGATCCGGATGCATATCCTGCTTCGGAAGATGGAAATGCTGGGAATCCATTCCAGCTCCATCATTGCATTGAAAAAGCCGATCCAATGCGCGACGGTGGGCGATTGGAAGATGCCAAAGCAGATGTATGTGCGCGCGATCCAGGTGGGCTCCGAAGCGGTGACACCGCCGAAGAACCAACAGAAGGTGGATGTTTCCAACTTCTTTTCCAACAGCAATTTAGACAGCAACCGCCGAAGGACGATGGCAGTCTCCTGCCTGTTTTCGGGAAGAGAGCAGTACGGTCTGTTTGTGGCGGAACCGAACTATGATAATCTGACGGCACTTGAGCCGTTGCGTTTCCAGATCTCGTCGGCGCTCCAGACGATCTCTTTGGTGGAACAAAAGGAAGAGATCGCGGACAAGCTCGAAGAGAATCTGCAGGAATTAAAAGAAACCAATGCCTTTTTGGATGAGGTTTCCAAGTCCGATGAACTTACGGAAGTATACAATCGCCGCGGATTTTTGGTGACGGCAAAGAAACTGATCCGGGCCAAAGAAAATCAGGGGCGGATCGCCATGTTCGGATATGCGGACATGAACAATCTGAAGTTGGTAAACGATCAGTTCGGACATGAGGAAGGTGATAATTCCCTGCGTATGGTTGCTTCCATCCTGAAGGAATCGATGGGCAAGGATGCGATCATCGGCCGTTTGGGCGGAGATGAATTCGGCGTATTCGTTCTTTTGAAGAACATGGAGGAAGAAAAAGAGATCCGCGCTCGGGTCAGAGATGAGACCGGACGGCAAAACGGAGAAAGTGAAAAACCTTATTACGTGAGTATGAGTATCGGTAGTCATGCGTTCCCTATCACGGCGGATACTAATCTGGATGATATGATGGCGATCGCAGACGACGATCTTTATGTTCAAAAGCAGAGCAAACGAACCAGCATATGGAAGTAGAGGTGAGCGTATGAAGGATATTTATGACAGTTTTATCGAGTATCTGGATAGAGCACAGAAAGTGGCGTTTTTCGGAGGCGCCGGTGTTTCCACGGAGAGCGGGATCCCGGATTTTCGCAGCAAAGACGGACTTTATAACCAGCATGATGTGCAGTTTGATATGTATCGGCCGGAATATCTCTTAAGCCACAGCTGCCTTGTGGACAAGCCGAAGGTATATTATGAATTCCACAGACAGAAGATGGATACCAGAAACATCGAGCCTAACAATGCACACAAGTATCTGGCAAAACTCGAAGAAAACGGAAAACTGACCGGGATCGTCACACAGAATATCGACGGCTTGCATCAAAAGGCCGGCAGCAAAAAGGTATATGAGATCCACGGAAGCGCACTGCGCAATTACTGTGTAAACTGCGGTAAGGTCTATCCGGAGGATTATATATTCACCTCCACGGAGCCGATCCCGACCTGTGAATGCGGCGGCATCATCCGACCGGACATCACCTTATATGAAGAAGGACTTCCGGATGACGCGGTAGCGGGTGCGATCCGTTGTATTTCCGAAGCGGATATGCTCATCATCGGAGGAACGTCCCTTTCGGTATATCCCGCAGCATCCTTCATCAACTATTTCAGCGGGCGGAGTCTTGTGGTGATCAACCGTGACAAACTCCACGTTCGTATCGCTGTGGATACCCTGGAAGTAACGGAGAGCATCGGAACCTTCTTTGCCCGGGTGGCAGAGCGACAGGGGATCGAACTCTAAAAAAGGATGAGGAGCGGTCTTTGGCCGTAACGGAAGCGAGGTGCGATTTGTTTCAGGTAGGCGATGCGGTCGTAATGAAGAAACAGCATCCCTGTGGCAGCAGGGAATGGACCATATTGCGTGTGGGAGCGGATTTTCGCCTGGAGTGCAAGGGCTGCGGGCGTCAGGTGATGATGGCGCGAAGTCTCGTGGAAAAGAATGCGAAACTCCGGGAAAAAGAAGAGTGACACAAAATGTGGTGTATCGAAAAAAATGCCTTCTATTTTTGGAAAAAGGCTTGAAAATGCATGGAGTCGATGGTAAAATCTTTACTTGTGATATATTTTCCTTGCTCTTTGCATAGACTTAGGGCCAGAGACCAAAAGGAGGTAACAAAGCATGAACAAGTATGAGTTAGCCGTTGTTGTTAACGCAAACATCGAAGACGATGAGAGAGCTGCTACTGTAGACAAGGCAAAAGCTTATATCGAGCGGTTCGGCGGAACGATCACAAATGTTGATGAATGGGGTAAGAAGAAACTTGCTTACGAAATTCAGAAAATGAGTGAAGCGTTCTATTATTTCATCCAGTTCGATGCTGAGGCAGATGTTCCCGCGCAGCTTGAAGAAAATATGCGTATTATGGACAATGTTCTCAGATATTTATGCGTAAGACAGGACGAGGCATAATAAGGAGAATTACAGATGAATAAAGTTATTCTAATGGGACGTTTAACAAGAGACCCGGATGTCAGATATTCACAGGGCGAGAGCAGTACCGCGATAGCCAGATTTACGGTTGCCGTGGACAGAAGATTTTCCCGCAACAATCAGGACGGACAGCAGACAGCGGATTTTATCAGCTGCGTGGCTTTCGGTAAGACCGGAGAGTTCGTTGAGAAGTATTTGCACAAGGGAACCAAGATCGCTCTGACAGGCCGTATTCAGACCGGCAGTTATACCAATAAGGACGGACAGAAGGTTTACACGACGGATGTCGTAGCCGAAGATGTGGAATTTGCAGAGAGCAAAGCCGCAAACCAGTCAAACGGCGGCGGATATGATGCTCCGCAGGCTCCGAGCGGCGAACCTGCACCGGCCAACAGTGATTTCATGAATATTCCTTCCGGAGTTGACGACTTGCCGTTCAATTAGAGATGGATTAAGAATGGAGGCAAATCATGGCTTACAATAAGACAGACAGAGCTGATGCACCGAAGAGAAGAACGGGCATCCGCAGAAGAAAAAAAGTTTGTGTATTCTGTGGCAAAGACAATGTCATTGATTATAAGGATGCCGCTAAGTTACGGAGATATATCTCCGAAGGCGGAAAGATCCTTCCCCGCAGGATCACAGGTAACTGTGCAAAGCATCAGAGAGCTTTAACCGTCGCTATCAAGCGCGCTCGTCATATCGCATTGATGCCTTACGTACAGGACTAATAAGGACATGAGAGTCCGAGGATATCCTCGGACTCTTTTTTTATGGTCTGAAATATGATATACTTGTATTTGGCGGGTTTTCTTTTGACGCCGAAATTGAGGGACTGAAATGAACAAGAATTTGCGATTTAAAGGCCGTTTGCGCCTGTATATGGCAATGCCGTTATGGTTTGGATTGTTTTTGGCATTGATCGACGTAGCGCTTTATTTGGTAGACATGAAGGTGGGGATTATCATGTCCTGCTTTACGTTGATCTATCTGATCGTCTTTTTGCTGATGGACCGGTTCAACAAACCGATCATGATCAACGAAATGGTCAGTTTCGCCACCCAATACGGTCAGATACAAAAGAGTCTGTTGCGGGATCTGGAGCTTCCGAATGCCCTGCTCGATCACGAAGGCAGGATCGTTTGGGCCAATGCCGCATTTTTACAGGTCATCGGCAAGAACAAAGCCGAATATAAGCAGATCGGAACGTATTTTCCGGAGATTACGGAGGAGTACCTGCCGGTCAAGGCGGATATGAACGAAGCGGAACTGGAGTTTCAGCTTGAGGACCGAGATTTCCGGGCGAAGTTAAAGAGAGTGCCGTTGGATGAGATGGTGGAAAACAGCGATATCTTCGAGTCGGACGGGCCGTATCAGGGATGCCTGATCGCTCTGTACCTGTTTGATAACACAGCCTTAAAGCTTGCGATCCGTGAAAACGATAAGCAGTCTCTTGCGGTGGGGCTTCTCTATTTGGACAATTACGAAGAGGCCTTGGACAGTGTTGAAGAAGTCAGAAGATCCCTGCTCGGTGCTCTGATCGAGCGAAAGATCAACAAGTACTTTGCATCGATGGACGGAATCGTACGAAAGACGGAAAAGGATAAGTTCTTCTTTGTTATAAGAAAAGAGGCGTTGCAGGAGATCCAGGCGAACCGCTTCGATCTTTTGGAAGACGTTAAGACCGTTACGATCGGCAACGAAATGAGTGTTACGATCAGTATCGGTGTGGGTGTGGGAGGACTCTCCTATGCACAAAATTATGAGTATGCCCGTACGTCTATGGACTTGGCGCTCGGTCGCGGCGGCGATCAGGCGATCGTAAAGTCGAATGACGGTATGAAATATTACGGCGGTAAGAGCCAGAGGATGGAAAAGAACACCCGCGTAAAAGCGCGTGTAAAGGCACAGGCTCTAAAGGAGCTGATCTCCACAAAGGATCGCGTGCTCATCATGGGACATCGTATGACCGACGAGGATGCGTTCGGTGCCGGTGTCGGGATCTTCCGTGTGGCAAAGGCTCTGGGCAGAAATGTCAATATCGTGATCAATGATATCAGCGGTTCCATCCGCCCGATGGTCGATCACTTTTTGGAGAGTGAGAAGGACAATTCCATCATCATCAACAATTCCCAGGCCATGGAGTTAGCCGGTGCGAATACCTGTCTGGTCGTTGTGGATGTGAATAAACCGAGCATTACGGAATGTCCGGAATTATTGAAAGTATGTCGTACGATCGTTGTATTGGATCATCACAGACAGGGCGAAGAAACGATCGAGAATGCGACGTTATCCTATATTGAGTCTTACGCATCGAGTGCCTGTGAGATGGTTGCGGAGATCACACAGTACATTGAAAGCGGTGTGAAACTGACCAGTGCAGAGGCAGATTGCCTGTATTCCGGTATGGTGATCGATACCAATAACTTCACCAACAAGGCCGGTGTCCGTACCTTTGAAGCTGCCGCATATCTGCGCAGGAGCGGGGCGGATGTGACAAGAGTGCGAAAGATGCTGCGTGACGATGTCAGCGATTATCGCGCAAAGGCGCTGGTGATCAGTAAGGCAGCCATATACAAAGATATCTTTGCCATTGCGGCCACACAGGCCGGAGAGGCGCACAATCCGACCATTGTCGGTGCGCAGGCGGCAAATGAGCTTTTGGGTATCAGCGGGATCAAAGCCAGTTTTGTGCTGACGGATTATAATCAAACGATCTACATCAGTGCCCGCAGCATGGATGAGATCAATGTGCAGATCATCATGGAGCGTCTCGGCGGCGGCGGTCATCTGAACGTTGCGGCGGTGCAGATGCAGGGTGTATCGCTTACAGAGGCGGAGGAAACACTGAAGGCAACTCTGGATGAGATGCAAGAGGAAGGAGCAATCTAAGATGAAGGTTATCTTATTGGAAGATGTAAAGAACGTAGGCAAGAAGGGCGATGTCGTCGACAAGAACGACGGATATGTACGCAACTACCTTCTGCCGCAAAAGCTTGCGGTACCGGCAGATGCAAAGCATCTAAACGATTTAAAGCTGCAGAAAGCAAATGATGATAAACTGGCGGCCGAAAAACTGGCCGATGCACAGGCGTTTGCGGATGAATTAAAAGAGCAGACGGTGGAACTGAAGATGAAAGCAGGTGCCGGCGGAAAGGCCTTCGGCTCCGTTTCGTCCAAGGAGATCGCGCAGGCATACAAAGCACAGTTCGGCAAGGAAATCGATAAAAAGAAACTGATATTGCCCGAGGCGTTAAAGAGCTTCGGAACCTATGAAGTCAAAGTGAAACTGCATCCCAAGGTGACGGGTGTGCTTTCGGTTCATATTGCGGAAGAGTCATAAGGAGAACACCATGCCTTCGGAAGAATACACAACGATCGCCAGGGAAATGCCCCACAGTGACCTTGCGGAAAAAAGCGTGATCGCGGCAATGCTCATGGATCGTGATGCGATCTATACTGCGTCTACCGTGATCGGTAAGGATGATTTTTATTCCAAGCATTTTGGGACGATCTTTCAGGCGATCAAAGATATCAATGATGAACAGGGAACGGTGGATATCGTTACCTTACAGAACAAATTAAATCAGTTATCCATGCCGGCAGAGATCAACAATGCGGCGTTTTTCGGAAATCTGGTGACGGAACTGCCGTCGAGCAGACAGGTTCGTGAGTATGCGAATATCGTGTACGAAAAGTCTGTTTTGCGAAAACTGATCCGTACCACGAAAGAGATCGGGGATGCTTGTTTTCTTGGCAAAGACGATACGGATACGCTCCTCGAAGAGACCGAAAAGAAAGTGTTTTCCCTCTTGCAGAACCGTAGCGGGAATGAGGTCAGGCCGATCGACGATATTTTGAAAGAAGCCGTCGACAGGATCGCAAAGGCTTATCAGACAAAAGGAAACATCACCGGTATCCCAACCGGATTTACGGATCTGGATTACAAGATGGCAGGCTTACAGAATTCCGATCTGGTCCTTGTGGCAGCGCGTCCTTCCATGGGTAAGACTGCGTTTGTGTTAAATATCGCACATCATGTGGTCACGCGTGAAAACAAATCGGTAGCGATCTTTTCGTTGGAGATGTCGGAGGTTCAGCTGATCAATCGTATGCTGTCTCTGGAATCGAGCGTGAATGCCGGAAAGATGCGTATCGGAGATTTGAATGACGAAGAGTGGGACAACCTCCTGATCGGAGCAGATCGACTGGGAAAGACAAAGCTGTTTATCGATGCAACGCCCGGTATCACTGCGTCGGAACTTCGGAGCAAGTGCCGAAAGTTTAAGGTGGAGAACGGATTGGATCTGGTGATCATCGATTATCTTCAGCTGATGAGCGGAAGTGGAAAGGGTGCTGCTTCGGATTCCCGAAATCAGGAGATATCCGAGATTTCCCGTTCCCTAAAGGCGGTTGCAAGAGAGTTGGATGTTCCGGTCATTGCGCTCAGCCAGTTATCCCGTTCCGTGGAAGGCAGATCGGATAAGCGGCCGATGCTTTCGGATCTTCGTGATTCCGGTGCGATCGAGCAGGATGCGGATGTGGTCATGTTTATTTATCGTGACGATTATTACAATAAAGATTCCAAAGAACAGGGTGTTGCTGAGATCAATATCGCCAAGCAAAGAAACGGCCCGATCGGTACGACAAAGCTGGCCTGGCTTGGGGAGTACACGAAGTTCGCCAACTTGGAAGGCGAGCAGCGGTATGCGAAGCAGGAAGAGTATTGATACGGACGATGTTTTACAAAAAAATAGCACAAAAAAAGAACTGCTCATCGCAGTTCTTTTTTTGTCTTATTACTGAGGGCTGATAGATCCTGTCGGACACTGTCCTGCGCAGGTACCGCAATCGATACATGTATCTGCATCAATTTCATACTTGGAATCGCCCATGCTGATAGCTCCTACAGGGCAAGCACCTTCACAAGCACCGCATGCTACGCAGCCGTCATTAATTACGTAAGCCATAATCGACCCTCCTTTTTGATAAAAAGTCTCGTTAAGGTCATTATATGGTAGAAATCGAAAAAAAGCAATAGATTTCCCGTAATTAGGTATGATGGGTAATGCCCAGCTCTTCACGGCGTTTCTTGATCCCGTCAAGGATGTGTGCCTTTAATTCCGGAACTCTTGCCTTATCCATCGGCGGAACATCCTTTAATACATAGTCGATGCCGAGTTCTTCGTATTTTTTCTTGGCCATATCGTGATACGGCAAGACATCGAGGGCCGTCATGTTGGTAAACTGCCCGATGAAGTAACCAAGATCATATAAATACTTCGGATCATCCGTCCAGCCGGGTACCACAACGTGGCGGATCCACATATGGACACCCTTGTCGTTTAAGTAGGATGCAAAGGCCAGGATGCCTTCGTTGGGTTGACTGGTCAGTTCCTTATGCTTAACAGGGTCAATGTGTTTGATATCGAGCATAACGAGGTCCGTTAAGGTCATCAACTTATCCAGTTTTTCGATGAAAGCCGTATTCTTGGCGTTAAACGCGATACCGGAAGAATCGATGCAAGTGTGCACACCACGTTCTTTGGCCAGGGTGAATAACTCGATCAGAAAGTCGACCTGCATGAGAGGCTCACCGCCGGTGACCGTGATGCCGCCGCCATTCTGATAGAAGGCTTTGTTGCGGTCGTATTGTTCCATGATGTAGGAAGCTTCCATGATCTTACCGCCGGTCATCGCCCAGGTATCGGGATTATGGCAGTAGAGGCAGCGCATGGGGCAGCCTTGTACAAATACGACATATCTGGTTCCGGGTCCGTCAACGGTACCGAAACTTTCGAGAGAGTGAATTCTTCCGCTCATAGGCTTATCTCCTTCGTTCTTTGATACGTTTATTCTAGCATAAAGAAAAGCCCTTCGCCATATGACGAAGGGCTTTCGTTTGTATTCTTTTGCGTCCAATTAGAAGGACTCGTGGAATGTTCTGCTGATAACGTCAGCCTGCTGCTCCGGAGTCAACTTGATGAAGTTAACTGCATAACCGGAAACGCGGATGGTTAACTGCGGATACTTCTCCGGATTCTTCTGAGCATCCAATAAAGTATCTCTGTTAAGAACGTTAACGTTCAAATGATGTCCGCCCTTTGTTGCGTAACCATCTAATAAGTTTACTAAGTTATCAACCTGTGTTGCACTAGCTTCTGCCATGGTAAAAACCTCCTTTGTTATTCTTCTTTGTCTAAGCCTTCGTGGAGCGTAGGGACGCTGCAAGCCATCGGGTTTGTGCTGCAATCAACGCAGCCCATGGTCTCAACGTTCTTCACGCCTTCGGCCAAACTGTTGACATCGACATTCACATGTCCGGTGCCTTTGGCCATTCCGCCGTCCAACTGTGCGATCAAATCTTCAACCATTTGATTTTCGTCCATATCGTCTCCTCCGAATGTAGTGAATTACTTATTTAAGTCAAGCTCGATGTCGCCTGCGAATACCTGATCCTCTTTACCAAGAGCGCCCGGGATGATGGTGAAGGTATTGGAGATACCATCCTGTGCATCATTGAACGGAAGCTTGGATACGGAAGAAAGGGATGCAACCGCACCGTGGGAATCACGACCGTGCATCGGGTTAGCACCGGGTGCAAACGGCTGTCCTTTTCTACGACCATCCGGTGTATTACCTGTAGCCTTACCGTAGGTTACGTTGGATGTGATCGTAAGAATGGAAGTGGTCGGGAAACCATCTCTGTAAGTATGATGTCTTCTTACGGCTGTCATGAACTTGTGAACGATATCCTGAGCGATATCATCTACGCGGTCATCGTCGTTACCATACTTAGGGAAGTCGCCGGTCGTCTTGAAGTCAACGATGATGCCGTCTTCGTCACGAACAACTTCTACCTTTGCATATTTGATAGCGGACAAGGAGTCGGCTACGATGGAAAGACCTGCGATACCTGTTGCGAAGTATCTGCGAACATCTCTGTCATGTAAAGCCATCTGAGCTCTCTCGTAGCAATACTTGTCATGCATATAATGGATGATGTTCAAGGTATTTACATATACCTTAGCCTGCCACTCGATCATATCCATGTACTTAGCGTAAACATCATCATAATCAAGTACGTCACCTTCAACCGGACGATACTTCGGGCCAACCTGCTTCTTGGTAACCTCATCGATACCGCCGTTCAAAGCGTACAGTAAGCACTTAGCTAAGTTAGCACGTGCTCCGAAGAACTGCATTTCCTTACCGATTCTCATGGAGGATACGCAGCAAGCGATACCGTAGTCATCGCCGTGTGTTACTCTCATAAGGTCATCGTTCTCATACTGGATGGAAGAGGTCTTGATAGACATCTTAGCGCAGAACTTCTTCCAGCCTTCCGGAAGTCTGGTGGACCAAAGAACAGTCAGGTTCGGCTCAGGGCTCGGTCCTAAGTTGTTCAAGGTGTTCAGATAACGGAAGCTCATCTTTGTAACCATCGGACGTCCGTCGATACCAACACCGCCGAGGGACTCGGTAACCCATACCGGATCGCCTGCGAAGATCTGATTGTACTCAGGGGTACGAGCGAACTTGATGCAACGTAACTTCATGATGAAGTGATCTACGAATTCCTGGATCTGCTCCTCTGTGAAGGTTCCGTTCTTTAAATCTCTCTCTGCGTAGCAGTCGATGAAAGTAGAAGTACGGCCAAGGCTCATTGCTGCACCGTTCTGCTCCTTAACTGCACATAAGTAACCGAAGTATGTCCACTGGATAGCTTCCTGAACATTTGCTGCCGGCTTGGAAATATCGCAACCGTAAGAAGCTGCCATTTCCTTCATCATCTTAAGAGCGGTCATCTGCTCGGAAAGCTCCTCGCGAAGACGGATAACATCATCTGTCATAACGTCGCCGGTGGAATCCTTCTGTGCCTGCTTGTCCTCTAATAATCTGTCAATACCGTACAGAGCAACACGTCTGTAGTCACCGATGATACGGCCACGACCGTAAGCATCCGGAAGACCTGTGATGATGTGAGCGGTACGGCATGCACGCATCTCAGGTGTGTAAGCATCGAATACGCCTGCGTTGTGTGTCTTTCTGTGTGTAGAGAAGAACTCGGAGATCTCAGGATCTACGGTGTAACCGTTGTCGGCACATGCCTTCTCTGCCATACGGATACCACCGTAAGGCTGTAAGGAACGCTTGAAAGGCTTGTCTGTCTGGAAACCTACGATGGTCTCCTTGCTCTTATCAAGATATCCCGGTCCGTGAGAGGTGATGGTAGAAACTACCTTGGTATCCATATCAAGGACACCGCCTGCTTCACGCTCCTGCTTCTGAAGATCAAGTACCTGATCCCATAAGTCTTTTGTGTTCTGTGTAGGTCCTGCTAAGAAAGAATCATCTCCTGTGTAGGGAGTGTAATTCCTCTGGATGAAATCACGTACGTTGATCTCTCTGTCCCACTTGCCGCCTACAAAATCTGTCCATTCTGGTCTCATTTTGCAATAGCCTCCTATAAATATATTTTATTGTCACGGGTAAAACCCGCTCGGTGCAGATTTTGGTTGAAAAACCAAACCTTCTCGTACATTTGATTATAGGTTAAAAGATTGACAATCGCAAGATGGCACTGTGTACTTTTTCGGGAACACTTTAAGAATTTTAGAGCTCTTTTAAATGGGACAGAGCATGGACGGGAATGAGACACTCATATCCCGGGGTGTGATGATTGAGCACACGAAGAGAACGGTCGGGGGTTCCGAAGTCGGAAAGCAGACCGCAAAAGCGCTCGATATCCGCGGTATCATCGTCGGATAACGCGGGTAAATAGAGAATGTATTCATGACTTGCTTCATCCTTATAGAGCGCACTGTCGCAGGGCGCTTCCTCCGGAAGGGAGTTGGCAAGTAAGATCAGATCGTTTAAGGACGCAAAACGGAAAGCAACGGAAACCGTAACGGGCTCCGTGACCTCTTCGGCACCGAGAGCACGGCGCAAAAAGTCATCAAAGGAGGTGGAAGAGATTTCCTCTTCGTCATCTTCTTCGTCGTCTTCTTCACGGGTTACCTGAGGCATGAACTTGGAAAAACGGGTATCGAGCTCTTCCGGATCTTCCACACGTGTGATGATGAATACGATGCAGTCCGCATTGATCGGGATCGCTTCGATCATCAAAGGAAGGTCGTCGGCAGTAAAGCCCAATTCTTCCTCGGCCTGATGCATCATTTCCTCAAAAAGACTGCGTGCCTTTCTGGAACCGTATGCCAGTTCACTTACCTTGATCTTGCGCGCGGCAAGATCTTTTGCGGTCAAAGTGCACCGGATTTGATTGTCGTTGATACGTTCTATTTTCATGGTAAATGTATTGTAATAGCATGGTAGGAAAACGTCAATAAGGTTATAAAAATTTAAGAATTGAAATTTCCCCCTTGTCAGAAAATGACACATTCGTTATAATTAATCTCACGAGATGCCTCCGGGATACTCCGCAGCGGAGAGGAGGGCAGAGGAATTCATCACAAACGGTACATTCTGTACCGGTCTAAAGCGTTCGTGCTTTCAGACTAGATTTCCAAATTTGATTTAAAAACATAATTCACAATTTCATTTTATTATTTTTATTTTTTGTATTCTTTACAAAGCATTTATTTTTGTGCTGCATGTCCCGGGCAGATCGTTGCATCAATCGTTGTGCAAACACTTTCAAACAGATTCGGAAAATATATCACAGTCCTTTTGGGAAGGTGTTTTGCAGTGTGAAAATACGGGGGAAAGAATTGAAGACAACAAAAAAATATGCAAAGGAGTGGAGGGATTCTCTGAAAGAGCAGGCAAAAAACGGTGTTGAATTGTATATTGACGACGAACCGGCCTCTCCCAAGCGGATCGGGCGGATGCTTGCAAGAGAAGACGTATGCTACATGCCGGATTACGTTTCCGATGAAAAAGGGGAACTGGTCCAGATTCGGTTTGATGCGGTAACACTGTCGTAAGTTGTAAGCCGACAATGCTTAAGGGGTACGAAAACGAGGGTTTTCCATGTCGATTTCGGTTTGCGCCGGGAGTTTGCCCGAGCGGGGAAAGGGGGTTAAGCATTGTAGAACCGAGGAACTTTTGTTATAATGTTACAAGCATTTGAAGAAAGAAACGTGTCGAGAGAAAATCGACGACCGAGGTGAAAGATGAAGAAAAGATATATGCCGGTGTTGATCGCCATTGTCATGATCCTGGTGATCATCCTGATCGGAGTGGGATCCATGCTCTTGCAAAAACTCTCCTATTCCAAAGAAAGAGCGGATTTGAATGAGTATTTCGGTAATCCCGGAGATTCCGGCGCGACCATCATCTTAAACGATGAGCAGATAGAGGAAAAAGCCCTTGTACAGGACGGAAGGGTTTATTTCTCGATGGCTTTTGTGGATGAGCATATCGATGATCATTTCTATCACGATGCAACGGAAAGCTATGTGATCTTCACGAGTGCTACCGATGTTCTCACGACAACGGTGGGATCTACGGACATCAATTCATCGGAAGGGTTTCGTTCGGAGACCTATCCTCTAACCTGTCAAAGCGGAGAAAATATCTACATTGCGGCGGATTATCTAAAGACGTTATGCAATTACGAATATACCTTTTTCCGGGATCCGAACCGTGTTTTTGTGACCACGAAGTGGGGAACGGAACAGTTTGCGGAGATAAAAAAAGACACGCAGGTACGTGTGCTCGGCGGCATCAAAAGTGCCGTTGTTTGTGATGTGAAAAAGGGAGAAAAAGTCGAGGTCAAAGAACGGATGGATGAGTGGAGCGAAGTGATCACGGAATCCGGCTTTATCGGCTATACGGAGAATAAAAGGATGTCGGATCCGGAGGATGTGACAAGTGTTTCCTTAAATGAAATACCGAGACCGGAGTATACGTCCATGCACGTGGACGGCAAGGTATGTCTGGTCTGGAATAATGTGAACAATACGGTTGCCAATCAATATGCCACGGATCTGTTGAACGCCACACAAGGCGTGAACGTGATCGCACCTACGTGGATGTCGCTTACGGACGGCGCAGGAAATTTCGAATCCCTGGTGGATCCGTCTTATGTGCAGACGATGCATTCCCGCGGCGTGATGGTATGGGCGACGGTGGATAACTTTAAATACGATGTCGTGACCGCGGATGTTGTGAATGTGACATCGCGCAGACGCGCCTTGATCGCAGGTCTGATGAATACCGTTCTTTCCAATGGGATCGACGGCATCAATGTGGACTTTGAGTATGTGACCAAGGAAGCGGCGGAAGGATACATTCAGTTCTTGCGCGAGCTGTCCGTGGAATGCAGAAAGAATCAGATCTATCTTTCGGCAGACAACAGTCATTTGGTAAATTACAATATCAAACAGCAGGGCGAAGTTGTGGATTACGTGATCTTAATGGGGTACGATGAACACGTTGCTCCCGGAGACGGCGTAGGTCCCTGTGCATCGGTGGAATTCGTCAGAAGCGGGATTGAATCCGCACTCGAACGTGTTCCGTCAGAAAAAGTGATAAACGCACTTCCTTTTTACAGTCGTGTATGGAAGACGACAGGGGATGTGAGTCAGACGGCATACGGTATGGCCGAGGTAAAACAATTGGTTGCGGAATCGGGCGCATCACCGGTCTGGGATGATCTGACCTGCAGCAATTTTGTGGAATGGACGAACAGTGACGGAGAAGGGAAATGCGTATGGCTTGAGGATTACGATTCCATTTCCGTGAAACTGTCCGTGATGAGCGGATACAATCTGGGCGGCGTGGCCGGTTGGAGACTGGGACAGGAGACGAGTGACATCTGGCCGCTCATTCAGTCCTATTTGGCAAATTAGAGAAAAGGTCGGAACGGTTTGGAAACAGAATGGGTGAAACCGCAGGACGGAACGATTCCTGCGGAGAAGATAAAGCAGGCGGGAGACGTGATCAAACGCGGTGGGCTGGTCGCCTTTCCCACGGAGACAGTGTACGGATTGGGCGGAGACGGATTAAACCCGGCTTCCTCGAAAAAAATCTATGCGGCCAAAGGCAGACCGAGCGACAATCCGTTGATCATTCACGTAACGGGGCGCGAGGCGCTTCCTTATATTGTAAAAGAAATCCCGGAGAGTGCGGAAGAGCTGATCGCACATTTTTGGCCGGGACCTCTTACCATCATCCTGAAAAAGAACGATCGCGTTCCTTATGAGACGACGGGCGGCCTTGATACGGTTGCCGTACGTTGCCCCTCGGATCCCGTGGCGCGAGCATTCATCGATGCCGCCGGCGGATATGTGGCGGCGCCTTCGGCGAATACATCCGGACGGCCTTCCCCGACGGAAGCCAAGTGGGTGTACGAAGATATGAAGGGACGCATTGAAATGCTTTTGGACGGCGGATCGTCCGAGATCGGTCTGGAATCGACGATCGTGGATCTGACGGAAGAACCGCCCGTGATCTTACGACCGGGGTATTATACCGCAGAGGATCTGTCGGAAGTTTTGGGACGAGTGGATACGGACCGGACGATCCTGAGTGCGGATTCCGGTGTGGCGCCCAAAGCCCCCGGAATGAAGTATCGGCATTACGCTCCCAAGGGAGATCTTACGATCGTCTCGGGGGAGACCGAAGCGGTTGTTTCTTATATAAATGAAGAAACGAAACGGCTCGGTGCGCAGGGAAAGCGGATCGGTGTCATTGCAACCGCGGAAACGATCGCGCGGTATGAAGCGGATATCAAAAAGAACGTCGGAGACAGAAACGACCCCGCAAGTGTTGCAAGAACGCTTTATCGGGTGCTCAGAGAATTTGATGACGAAGAAGCGGACATCATTTTTTCGGAAGCTTTTTCTTCGGCAGGGCTCGGACAGGCAGTTATGAACCGTCTTTTGAAGGCGGCCGGACATAAGGTGACGAAAGTATAGAGTTAGCATGTGCTAACAAGAAGGAGGAAAACATGGTAGCAATCGGTAGCGATCACGGTGGATTCGATCTGAAGGAAAAAGTAATCGAGCACTTGGAAAAACAGGGGATCGATGTCAATGACATGGGGTGTTATGACAAGTCTTCCTGTGATTATCCCGTATTTGCCAAGGCAGTGGCAGAAGCGGTGGCGACAAAAACGGCGACGAAGGGTATCGTGATCTGTACGACCGGCATCGGCGTATCCATTACGGCCAATAAGGTAAAAGGTGTGCGCTGTGCGCTTTGCACCGACAGTTATACTGCGAAGATGACAAGACTTCACAATGATTCCAATGTGCTGGCACTCGGCGCACATGTCGTCGGCGAAGGGCTTGCGCTTGAGATCGTTGACACGTTCTTAAAGACCGAGTTCTCCGGTGAGGAACGTCACAGTCGCAGGATCGCATTAATGGAAGAGTAATACGTATAAAAATATAAGGAGGGGTAGTTATGGCAAAAGTTGTGATCATGGATCATCCCTTGATCCGGCACAAGATCGGTTACATCCGCAGGAGCGATACGGGAACGAAGGATTTTCGTCAGACCATCAGCGAGATCGCAATGCTGATCTGCTATGAGGCGACCAGAGATCTTCCGCTTGAGGATGTGGACATTGAGACACCGATCTGCAAGACGACCGTACAGGAACTGAAAGGAAAGAAGCTTGCCGTTGTACCGATCTTACGTGCGGGACTCGGTATGGTGGACGGAATGCTGAGCTTGATCCCGGCTGCGAAGGTGGGCCATATCGGCCTGTATCGCGATCCGGTTACGATCAAGCCGGTGGAGTATTATTGTAAGCTCCCGCCGGACTGCGATGAGCGTGATGTGTTCGTTGTGGATCCGATGCTTGCGACCGGTGGCTCTTCGATCGCTGCGATAAGGATGTTAAAGGAAAAGGGATGCAAAAACATTCATTTTCTTTGCATCATTGCGGCTCCCGAAGGCTTAAAGGCGATGCAGGAAGCACATCCGGATGTGGATATCTACATCGGCGCAATGGATGAGAAGTTAAATGAGGACAGTTATATCGTTCCGGGACTCGGAGATGCGGGCGATCGTATTTTCGGTACAAAGTAGGAGGAACTATGGCAAACCAGAGAACGGATTATATTTCCTGGGATGAGTATTTTATGGGAGTTTGTATGCTTTCGGGCATGCGCAGCAAGGATCCCAATACCCAGGTGGGTGCCTGTATCGTGGGAAAAGACCACAGGATCCTTTCCATGGGATACAACGGACTTCCGAACGGATGCCGGGACGAAGATTTCCCCTGGGACAGAGAGGGTGAACCGATCCACACAAAGTATGCGTATGTGGCGCACGGTGAATTGAATGCCATCTTAAATTACAGGGGCGGAAGTCTGGACGGAGCGACGCTTTATGTGTCGTTGTTTCCGTGCAACGAATGTGCGAAAGCGATCATCCAATCCGGTATCAAGACGGTGGTGTTTGCGTCCGATAAATATAACGGAACGGATATGAACCGTGCGGCAAAGCGCATGTTTGACGCTGCGGGTGTACGGTATTACCAATACGACCATTCCGGAAAGACGATTACGCTGGAACTTTAGTTTCACGGATCGGAAAGGAATACCTATGCGACAGGTAAGATTCCCGTTTATGGGAGCACTGCCCGTCCTGATCATGGTGCTGTTTCTTTTTACAGGTGGAAAAGAGGTCTTTGCGTCTACGACGTACGGGCAGTTAAAGGAAGCCGAGGGCGAAAAAGAACAGGCCGAGCAGCAGATCAGCGACACGCAGGAAGATTTGGACAATTTAACAACCGGAAGATCCCAATTGCAGGATTCCCTCGATCAGTTGAATAAGGACCTGCAGCAGGCAACGTCGGAGTTACATACGATCGAGTCTTTGATCGATGAAAAGAACGTGACTTTAACGGAACTTCAGGATAAGCTCGCACAGGCCAAGATCGATGAAGTGACGCAATATGAGGCGATGAAAGCCCGGATCAAGTTTATGTACGAGAAGGGCAATACGGCTTATCTGAATCTGTTCTTTACCTCGGACAGTTTTGCGGATTTTCTGAACAAGTCGGAATATATCGAGCAGCTGACGGCGTATGACAGAGCGATGTTACAGGATTTCGTCGCCCTGCAAAAACAGATCGCCTTTGATGAGCAGTCCGTGCAGGATGAGGCGAATGCGCTAAAGGCACTGCAGACCGAGGCTTCGGAAAAGCAGGAAGAAGTCCACAACATGGTGGAAGAGACCAGTGCGGGTATGCTTGCCTATTCCGATGAGATCGCGGCAAAAGAACAGGAACTTTTGGAATATGAGAAGAGGCTCGCCGAGAGTGAGAATGATATCGTGGCTTTAAAGGCCAAATACGAAGAGGAACTTGCGCTTTCCAGAGAGGCGGCCCTCGTCGGATTTAACGACCTGTCCTCCGTTTCGTTTGCGGCGGGCGATATCGATCTGATGGCGGCCATCATCGAGTGTGAGGCCGGCGGAGAACCGTATGTCGGAAAGGTGGCGGTCGGTAATGTTGTCATGAACCGTGTGCGCTCCCCGAAATTCCCGAATACGGTTTTGGAAGTGCTGTATCAGAACCGACAGTTTTCACCGGTCGGCAGCGGACGTTTTGCCGTGGTTCTGGCAAGAGGCGCCAATGCGACCTGTTATCAGGCGGCGCAGGACGCGATGAACGGTTCGGCTCCCGTCGGAAACTGTTTGTTCTTCCGTACCCCGATCCCCGGTTTGGTCGGTATGAACATCGGCGGACATGTATTCTATTAAAACGTAAAGAAGACATAAAAAAACAAGCGGCAAACGTCGCTTGTTTTTGTTTTAGTATTCGAAGGTATCGATGTAATCCTGGTATTTTTCGAATTTGCCCGAGTAGATCAGACTGAGCAGCCGGTTTAACTTACGAAGCCCGTCGCAAAGCTGTTCGCTTGTGAGGGTATCGTGTTCAAATGCCGTGGCCAGTTCGTCGATATCCACGACTTTTACGGTGCCGTCCGGATAGATGATGACGTCGGCCAAAAGATCGACGGCGAGAAAGGCCTCGTGTCCCTGCTCTTCGGGAAGCATTCCGAATACTGTTCCGGTCTTTGAATTTATAACGTTTTCGGCCGGATAACATACGTCGATAATATCGCAGTACCAGTATAAAAGAGCACCGTCGGCATCGTAGAATTTGCTGACCTTAAAGCCTTCGTCCCAAAAGTAAGCGGATATTCCGTGGTGGAGATCCTTCTTGGGCTTTAAGGCGTGCCATTTGGTTATGAGCTTTTTGTTCTCGGGATCGAAGAGAAGGATTTCATCGTCTTTTAACAATATGCACTCTTCGGGAATGATGCGTTTACGAAAAAGAACGGGATCCGTCATAAGTATTCCTCCTTTTACGTCAGCGAAATGATTAACAAAAGCATACAATCCGCCCCGAAAAAAGTCAATGGAAAAAAGTAGACATAATAAGGAAAAAACAGTATAATATTTAGGAGTATTTCTGGGTAAAATCGGAGTTGTATGAGAGGGGTCGGCACATCGTGAAACATGACAGGACAATCGTTCGATCACTGATGATGGTCACTCAATTCGGTATCAATATGATCGTGCCCATTGTGGCATGTACGTTGCTCGGGGCTTTTTTGGATCGTAAACTCGGAACAAACTTTTTTGCGATCGTTCTTTTTATCCTCGGTGCACTGGCCGGCGGCAGGAATGTATACCGCTTTGCCAAACGGATTTTAGATGAAGATAAGGAGACACCTCGTGAAAAACGCCGCAGAAATAAATGATTCCCTTCCGGATCTGTGGATCGGAATAGCGATATATACGTTGCTGGCGATCGGCATCGGCGTATGGTTTGTGGACAGGCCCCTGTATTGTCTGATCGGACTTCTATGCGGCAGTGCTCTGGCAGCGTTTTGTGCATGGCACATGGCCCGCTCCATCGATCGGGCCGTTTCGTATGATGAGGGGGAGGCAGTTCGTTCCCTGCAAAAGGGAAGCATGCTTCGCTACGGAGTGATCCTTATCGTCATCGGTGTTTTATTCGCATTTGATCTGGGGAATCCCATCGCAGCACTGGTGGGAGTATTTGGTTTGAAAGTATCGGCGTATCTTGCGCCGTTTACTCATAAAATATTTAGGAGGTGAATGTATGGGACATGGAATATTGTTGTCCGCCGCCGAAGCAGAAGCGAGCGCGGGATCAGACATTGATTTTATGATACACGGTGTCTTTTCCTACGAGATCTTCGGTCAAACGGTATGGATAACAACCACACATGTTTGTCTCTTGATCGTCATGCTGATCATCATAGGGTTCTGTTTGGCAGCAAATCGTGCGGTAAAGAAGGCAGGCACTGTCCCGACGGGGTTTCTGAATGTAGTGGAACTGATCGTAGAGATGCTCGATGGTATGATCAAAAGTGCCATGGGTTCCAATGCAACAAAGTTTGCCAATTATATCGGCACCTTGTTCTTGTTTATCTTCATCAGTAACATCTCCGGTCTGATCGGACTCAGACCGCCGACAGCAGACTACGGTGTGACCCTTGCACTGGCGCTGATCACGTTTTGTATGATCCATTTCAACAAATTCAAGTATCAGCATGTGTCCGGTGTGATCAAGGGATTGTGTGATCCATGGGTATTCTGGGCACCGATCAATATCATTGGTGATATTGCGGTTCCGGTATCGTTGTCCTTGCGTTTGTTTGCCAATATCCTTTCGGGTACGGCGATCATGGCATTGGTATACGGATTGCTCGGGTGGATCGCGACAGCATGGCCGGCAGCATTGCACATTTATTTTGACTTGTTCTCCGGAGCAATTCAAACTTACGTGTTCTGTATGCTTACCATGACATATGTAAATGATGCAATTGGCAGTGAATCTTAGAAAAAAGAAAACCATTCATTTTAAGGAGGAAACACAATGGAATTCAATGAAAACTTTATTTTGGGCTGTTCAGCAATCGGTGCCGGTTTGGCAGTAATCGCAGGTATCGGCCCCGGTATCGGTCAGGGTATCGCAGCAGGTCATGCCGCAGCGGCAGTAGGTAGAAACCCGGGTGCAAAGGGTGATGTTACTTCCACCATGTTACTTGGTCAGGCCGTAGCAGAGACAACCGGTCTTTACGGTTTGTTCATCGCATTGATGCTGTTATTCGTAAAGCCTTTAGTATAATAAGCTTCCATTACAAATTTAAAGAAAGGAGGCTTAAGATTTGGAACCAAGATTGTTTGACTTGGACTTTCAGCTGTTACATGATGCCGTTCTGATGATGATCGCCATTTTTGTACTGTTGCTTGTCGCATCCAACAAATTGTTCAATCCGGTCCGCAAGATGTTAAAGGATCGATCCGATCGTATCGCAAAGAATATCGAAGATGCGGAAAAGGACAAAGAAGATGCAAAGGCTCTGAAGCTGGAATACGAGGACAGATTAAAGAGTATTGACAAAGAAGCGGAGCAGATCTTAAGCGAGGCCAGAGCCAAGGCTCTCAAGAATGAGGAAAGCATTTTGGCGAAGGCGCGAGAAGATGCTCAGGCAATCATTGAACGGGCGAACAAAGAAGCAGAGCTGGAGAAGCAAAGAGTTGCCGATGAAGTAAAGACCGAGATGGTAAATCTCGCGAGCGTACTTGCCGGTAAGGTCGTTAAGGCCAATGTGGACACAAGCGTTCAGGACAGTCTGATCGATGAGACGTTAAAGGAAATAGGTGAGAGCACATGGCTAAGCTGATTTCAAAGACATACGGCGAGGCATTCTTTGAACTTGTGTGCGAACGGAATCAGGAAGATCAGTTTTTGGAAGAGGTGGAAGCGGTCTTACACATACTGGATGAGAATCCGGGATTTACCGCTTTGATGAATCATCCGAAGGTCACCAAAGAAGAAAAGCTGTCGCTCCTTGACGAAGCGTTCAAAGGAAAGGCATCCGATGAGATGACCGGATTTCTTACCATTATCGTAAAGAAAGACCGGTTCTCCGAGATCGATGCGATCCTCGCATACATCGTAAGTCGTATCAAAGAGAATAAAGGCATAGGAATTGCTTCCGTGACGACGCCGCAGGCATTGACCGAACAGCAAAAGAAGGCTGTGGAAGATCGCTTGCTTGCGACCACCGGTTACAAGAGTATGGAGATGCATTACGAAGAGGACGAGAGTCTGATCGCAGGCATGCAGATCCGGATCGGTGACAGAGTTGTGGATAGCAGTGTGAAGACAAAGATTGAAGAGCTGAAACGGCAGCTTTTGAAGATTCAAGTTAGTTAGCATATGCTAACCGAACTATCCCGAAAATAATAAGAAAGGTGCGAAGATCCATGAATTTAAAACCAGAAGAGATCAGTTCAGTCATCAAACAGCAGATTGAAAGATATGCTTCTACATTGGAAGTTACGGATGTCGGAACTGTTATTCAGGTAGCAGATGGTATCGCCCGTGTTCATGGTTTATCCAACGCGATGCAGGGAGAGCTTTTGGAGTTCCCCGGAGAGGTATACGGCATGGCCTTAAACCTCGAGGAAGACAACGTCGGTGTTGTATTGTTGGGTAACAGCAAGAACATTTCGGAAGGCGATATTGTAAAGACCACAGGCAGAGTGGTTGAGGTTCCGGTCGGTGACGCTTTGGTCGGACGTGTAGTAAATGCACTCGGACAGCCCATCGATGGAAAAGGACCGATCCAGACAGACAAGTTCCGTCAGATCGAAAGAGTTGCAAGCGGTGTTATCACACGTAAGAGTGTGGATACTCCTTTGCAGACAGGTATTAAGGCAATCGATTCCATGATCCCCATCGGTAGAGGACAGAGAGAGTTGATCATCGGTGACCGTCAGACAGGTAAGACGGCGATCGCGATCGACACCATCATCAACCAGAAGGGACAGGGAGTAAAATGTATCTATGTTGCCATCGGCCAGAAGGCCTCTACGGTAGCACAGATCGTAAAGACGTTGGAAGAGTATGACGCTATGGGATACACCACGGTGGTTGCTGCAACGGCCAGTGAGCTGGCACCGCTTCAGTACATCGCTCCGTATTCCGGATGTGCCATCGGTGAGGAGTGGATGGAGAACGGCGAAGACGTTCTTGTGATCTACGATGACTTAAGTAAGCATGCAACCGCTTACCGTACACTTTCCTTGCTGCTCAGAAGACCGCCGGGACGTGAAGCATACCCCGGTGACGTATTCTATCTGCATTCCAGATTGTTGGAGCGCGCGGCACGTATGAGCGAGGAATACGGCGGAGGTTCCCTGACGGCACTTCCGATCATCGAAACACAGGCGGGTGACGTATCCGCATACATTCCGACCAATGTTATCTCCATCACGGATGGTCAGATCTTTTTGGAGACCGAGATGTTCAACGCAGGTTTCCGTCCGGCGGTGAACCCCGGTATTTCCGTATCCCGTGTAGGTGGTGCGGCACAGATCAAGGCCATGAAGAAGATTTCCGGTCCGATCCGTATCGAGCTTGCTCAGTATCGTGAGCTCGCAAGTTTTGCACAGTTCGGTTCCGAGCTTGATGACGATACCAAGGAGCGTTTGGCACAGGGTGAGCGTATTCGCGAGATCTTAAAGCAGCCGCAGTACAACCCGATGCCGGTAGAGTTCCAGGTTATCATTATTTATGCGGCAACCAAGAAGTATCTTTTGGATGTGCCGGTAGATGACATCGGACGTTTTGAATCCGAATTGTTTGAGTTTATCAAGACAAAATATCCGGAGATTCCGGAGAGCATTCGTACCAATAAAGAGATCAACGATGAGACGGATGCAAAATTGGTAAAGGCGATCGAAGATTTTAAGGCAGATTTTAAATAAGCCGAAAGGTAAGGTGATAAACATATGGCTTCCATGCGAAGTATAAAAAGACGTAGGGACAGCATTACCAGCACCCAGCAGATCACCAAAGCGATGAAGCTTGTTTCCACCGTAAAGCTTCAGAGAGCCAAAGCCAATGCAGAAAGAAGCAAAGCATATTTTCAGTGCATGTACCAGACGGTCACAAGTCTTTTAAGCAAGACCGGAGAGATCCGCAGTCCTTATCTTGTGGAAGGCAAAAGCGAAAAGAAGGCGATCATCGTGATCACCGGAAATCGCGGTTTGGCCGGAGGTTACAATTCCAACGTTATCAAGCTTGTGACGAGGGATGAGAAGTTTACCAAGGAGAACGTTCTGATCTATGCGATCGGAACCAAGGGTGCGGATTATTTCCGCAGCCACGGTTATCAGGTTGCCGCGGAATATTCCGAGGTGATCGAGCAGCCCGTGTATTCGGACGCGATGTATATCTGTAACGAACTTCTGAAAGCGTTCAAGGAAGAAGAGTTCGGAGAGATCTATCTGGCATATACCGCATTCAAGAATACGGTAAGTCATATTCCGACGTTGTTGAAGCTTCTTCCCGTTAATCCGGATGGGGTGGATACCTCGGATATGTCCGGACAAGAGGCGGCTTCCGATGCCAAGGCATTGATGAATTTCGAGCAGGATGAAGAAGAAGCACTGGAAATGCTGGTACCCAAATATGTTTCGAGTTTGGTCTACGGCGCAATGGTTGAAGCGGTAGCCAGCGAGAACGGAGCCAGAATGCAGGCCATGGATTCGGCGACCAGCAATGCGGAGGAAATGATCGAAAAATTATCCCTGCAATACAATAGAGCCCGTCAGGGATCTATTACCCAGGAATTAACGGAAATCATAGCCGGTGCGGATGCGATCGGATGATCGCACGCGGCCGGAAAGAAATCATAAGTAAGGAGAGAAATGATGGCAGAAGCAGTAGTTGGAAAGATTACTCAGATCATCGGTGCCGTTCTGGATATCAAGTTTCCGGAAGGAAAGCTTCCTGATATCAACGAAGCAGTAAAGATTACCAGAACAAACGGCGAGATTCTTGTAGTAGAGATCGCACAGCACTTAGGTGATGACACGGTAAGATGTATTGCTATGGACTCTACCGACGGACTCGTAAGAGGCATGGACGCAGTTGCGACCGGTGCACCGATCACGGTTCCCGTCGGGGAAAACACATTGGGACGTATCTTCAATGTATTGGGTGAGCCCATCGATAATAAACCGGCTCCCACGGACGTATCCTACGAGCCGATTCACAGACAGGCTCCTACCTTTGAAGAGCAGGCAACACAGGCAGAGTTGCTCGAGACCGGTATCAAGGTCGTTGACCTTCTTTGCCCGTATCAGAAGGGTGGTAAGATCGGACTCTTCGGCGGTGCCGGCGTAGGTAAGACCGTATTGATCCAGGAGTTGATCCGTAACATCGCTACCGAGCACGGTGGATATTCCGTATTTACCGGTGTAGGCGAGCGAACCAGAGAAGGTAACGACCTGTATCATGAGATGCAGGAAAGTGGCGTTATTGATAAGACGACTATGGTGTTCGGACAGATGAACGAGCCGCCGGGAGCAAGAATGCGTGTAGGTCTTACGGGACTTACGATGGCAGAGTACTTCCGTGATAAGGGTGGAAAGGATGTGTTGTTGTTCATCGATAACATCTTCCGTTTCACACAGGCAGGTTCCGAGGTATCGGCGTTGCTCGGCCGTATGCCTTCCGCCGTAGGTTATCAGCCTACGCTGCAGACGGAGATGGGTGCGTTGCAGGAGAGAATTACCTCGACAAAGAACGGTTCCATCACATCCGTACAGGCCGTATATGTACCGGCCGATGACTTGACCGACCCCGCTCCGGCGACAACCTTCGCTCACTTGGATGCGACCACGGTACTTTCCCGTGCGATCACAGAGCTTGGTATTTATCCGGCCGTGGATCCTTTGGAGTCTACCTCCCGTATTCTGGATCCCCGTATCGTAGGTCAGGAGCATTATGAAGTAGCCCGTGGCGTTCAGGAAATTTTACAGAAGTACAAAGAGTTGCAGGATATCATCGCAATTCTGGGTATGGACGAGCTTTCCGAAGAAGATAAGCTGGTTGTAAACAGAGCTCGTAAGATTCAGAGATTCCTGTCCCAGCCGTTCTTCGTAGCAACGCAGTTTACCGGTATCGAAGGTAAGTATGTACCGCTCAGCGAGACCATCCGTGGCTTTAAGGAGATTCTGGAAGGAAAGCATGACGACATTCCGGAAGGTCACTTCTTAAATAAGGGATCCATCGATGAAGTGGTAGCCAGTAAAGGTTAGGTGATAGCGTGGCCGGCGAAAATGCATTTACATTGAGAATCATCACACCCGATCGTGTCTTCTATGAAGGTGAAGTTACGATGGTAGAATTTAATACCGTAGAAGGGGAAATCGGTGTTTTGAAAAAACATCTCCCGATGACAGTCATTGTAAAGCCCGGTATTCTGACGATTACAGAAGAGGGCGGAGTCAAAGAAGCTGCCCTTCATGCCGGATTTGCAGAGATTCTACCCGACGAAGTCACCATTCTGGCCGAGATCATCGAATGGCCGACGGAGATCGATGCGGAACGAGCCGAAGAAGCAAGGGAACGCGCAAGACAGCGTTTGGCGAACCGAACCAGCCAGACGGATGTTGCGAGAGCGGAAACCGCGTTGCTTCGTTCGTTAGCAAGAATTGAAGTATTAAAATAATCGATGACGGGGCGTTGTGTTTTGCAACGCCCCGTTTATGACTGTAACGTAAAAGAGAAGTATGAAAAAAGGACTGATCAAGGTAATTGTCGCGATCGTTTCCTTTATCGTGTCGCTGTATGTCATCGGTTCCATTATGAACCGCGGCAATACGGATATGACGATGGAAATGCCGGAGGCAAGTTATCCTTTAATTTATATCAATTATGAGGGGCAACATATCAACTGTCTTCATGGGTACAAAAACGAAATGGAGCCGGCCCTGATGCGTGATGTCATCACGCCTCTGACCGAGAACAGAGAATTGTCCATTTATATGGAAAAGTACGGAAATACCATTCACGGGATTTCCTATGAAGTGCGCTCCATCGACGGCAGCCGTCTGATCGAAAACGAAGAGATCTTCGATTACAAAGAAGAAAACACGTCGATCTCCGCCGACATCCGATTGAAGGATCTGATCGATCCGGATACGGAATACATGCTGGTACTCCTCGTGGAAGCCGGCGACGGGAATCCTCTCCGGTTTTATACCAGAGTGATCGAGCGAACGGAGAATTACGCGGGCGAAGAGATCCGCTTTGCCACGGAGTTTCACAATAAAACCTATGATACAAACGAGGCCCAGAGCATTGCCACCTATCTGGAAACGGATGAGACCGGTGACAACACCAGCTATGCAAATGTCGATATCCATTCCAGCTTCAAGCAGATCACCTGGGGCGATCTTCAGGTAGAGCAATTGACGGATACCATGGTGAATCTGACGGAGCTTTTTGCGCAGACCGCTCGTGTGCGTCTGACCTACTTTGTCCAGGTGCATACGGAGGATCGCGACAGGATCTGCCGCGTGGAGGAATGCTTCCGCTTGCGCAGGGGTACGCAACGTATGTATCTTTTGGGATATGAGAGGACCATGCATGAGGTATTCTGCATGGATAAGTCTGCTTTTACGAACAACAAACTGGACCTCGGTATCAATACGGCAGACCTTGAGATGATGGAAAGCGACGAGGGCGGTGTCTTTGCATTTGTCTCCGAAAACAGACTGTTTTCCTACAATTCCTCGAGCAACCGCTTTGCAAGACTGTTTGCATTTTACGATGAGGAAGATCCGGATGAAAGAACGACCTACGACAGAAACGGCATTCATATCCTGAATGTGGATGAGACCGGAAATGTATATTTCCTCGTGTACGGTTACATGAACCGTGGTACGCACGAAGGGAATATGGGCATTGCCGTATACTTCTACAACAGCGTCTTAAACACCATCGAGGAGCAGGCGTTTATTCCGTACAATAAGGCGTTTTCCGTTTTGGAAAACGAATTGAACAGACTGGTATATCTGAACAACAACAATCAGCTCTTCCTCTATATGAATGAATGCCTTTACAGCATCAAACTCGAGGAAAAGAGTTACGATGTGCTCGTGAGCAACTTAAGTCAGGACAATCTGAAGGTGTCCGAGAGTAACCGCATGATCGTCTGGTCCAATGACCGGACCGGAACGGACTCTACGGAGCTGTCTTTGTTGAACCTGAATACCTCGTCCGTGATCACGATCGCGGCCGGGGAGAACAATCATATTTACCCGCTGGGCTTTATGGAGGAGGATCTGATCTACGGAATCTCCCGTTCTTCGGATCGCTATATGGATACCGTCGGACGAATCATGAATCCCATGTATGTCGTAAACATCAGCGAAGCCGAAAGCAATGACGTTTCGATGTCGTATGAAAAGGACGGCGTTTATGTTCTGGATGTGGAGATCGAAGACAATCAGATCAATATGAAGCGTGTACAAAGAAATACCGTTTCCGGCAACTACGTCTATACCACGGATGATCAGATCATGAGCAATGCGACCGGAAATGTGGGCGCAAATCGTATGGAGACGGTTGCAACGAGCAACCTTGAAAAGATCGTGCAGATCGCGGCGAAGGGAAATTTTGCAACGAAATCCCTGAAGTTTTTGACGCCGAACGAAGTGATGTATGAAGGCGGACATGAGATCATCCTGCAGGCGGAAACGGAAGAAAAAGAAAAGTTTTACGTCTTCGGCGATGACGGTGTAGACAGTATCTTCTCGACGCCTTCGGAAGCGATCCTTTATGCGGATGAATTCTACGGAACCGTGGTGGATACCGGGGGCCGGTATGTCTGGATCAAGGCAAACCGCGCAAAATCCAATCAGATCATGGCGATCACGGAAGAACAGATTTCCGAGGAAAAGGGAAGTTTGGCCGTTTGCATCAACAAGATGCTTTCCCTTCGCGGATACGGCGGTAACTCGCAACTTCTCTTGGATCAAGGCGAAACGCCGCTTTCCGTTTTGGAAAGTCAGATGACGGGGGAAAAGATCTTAGACCTTGCCGGGTGCAGTTTGGATTCGGTGTTATACTATGTGAATCGGGACATCCCGGTCATGGCGATCCAGAGCGATCGCACCGCGGTTTTGATCGTCGGATTCAATGAGTTAAACACCGTGATCTTAAATCCGCAGACCGGGGAGATCTCCAAAATGGGCATGAACGACTCCGCCTCCTATTTCAACAAGAACGGAAATCAGTTCATCACCTATATCCCGATGGAATAGTTTACCGAAAAAGAACGTCTTTGTAACGGTTTAAAACAAAGAGCAAACACATGCCGAGGACGCCGCAGGAGAGGATTTCTCCGATGCCGACCGTCAGCATGAAGAACGGGATGCCGCCGGGAATCCCGTAGGCAAAATGAAGTACAAACGGAATGATCAACGTATTTGACAGAATGGGTGGCACCGGTGCCATCCATTTTGTTTTTTTACGCAAAAGATATGTGATTACTGCACCGAGGAGGGTTGCAAGACTTCCGAAGATCACATCCCAGATCGGAGCTCCCGTCAAAAGGTTGGCCAAAAGGCAACCGATGAACAGCCCCGGTACCGCGGCTTCCGTAAAGAATGGGAGTATGGTAAGTGCTTCCGAAATGCGGACTTGAATGGCGCCGCTGGCCAGATTGAATGCGCTTATCGCAATGGTAAGCACAACGTAGATGGCAGCGATGACCGCTGCCTGAGTGATAAAATAGGCTTTCCTGTTTTTCATTATAAAGTTCTCCTTTAGTTTTGTTTATCGTGAGGAAGGTCTCGAACTCACGCTGCATTGCAGTAATGGGAGTTTAACATACGAAAATGGGGATGTCAAAGAAAAAATGAGAGGTTGACATAAATTATACATATGCGTTATAATCTATTTGCGTGTAAATTGAGTCATTATGGGGAGTATGGGGAGACTTAGGGGACGCTTTATTTTCATTTCTGTTTTTTAAGTATTCTAACCAACGATACCCACAAAGATAATTGAAAAGTCACGGTCGGAGACGATGATCATATGGGAAAAGAAGGAAAGATCCGTGTTTGGCTCGTCTGTATGATGCTCTTTCTTGTCATTGCGGCGGTGGCGACCGGTGTTGTGTTTTACGAGAAGCAAACAAAGAAGGAAGCGGAAGAAGCATTTGCTCTGATGCAGGAGAATGTTTCGAAGGAAACGAAAGAACCCGAAACGGAAGAGAGCGAAAAGAAAAAAGAAAAACCGGTACAGAGCCGGCAGCAGGAAGAAATGCCGGAGGAAAAGGATGTTTTAAAAGAGAGGGGGATTACGATTCCCGATAAGGAAATCGACTGGAGCGCGCTTTCTGAACAGAATCCGCATATTTATGCATGGATCGTCGTGGATGACACAACGGTGGATTATCCCGTTTTGCAGCATCCGACGGATGATACTTTTTATCTGAACGGTAATCTGGACGGTTCCGTCGGTTATCCGGGGTGTCTGTATACGGAAGCCGGCTATAACAAAAAAGACTTTTCGGATCCGCATACCGTGATCTACGGGCATAACTTAAAGGATCACACGATGTTTTCCACGCTCCATAATTTCGATGATGAAAAGACCTTCTTTGCCAAGGATCACTTCATCTACATTTATACAAAGGACTACACGTATGTCTATGAGATCTTCGGCGCATATGAGTATTCAAGCGCGCATCTTCTGGACAATTACGATTTTTCGAACGACTACGTATTTGATGATTTTATCAATCGCCTTTATCACAATGAGACGGGGCGGATCGTGCATATGAAAGAGGGAGTAGACGTCAAAGCCGGAGATCGGATCTTGACGTTGTCGACGTGTACGAAGGACAGCAATGAAAACCTTCGCTTTTTGGTGACGGGTGTTTTGCTGAATCCCAAAGAGGACTAGAGGTTGAAGAAAAGAAAAGTTGCGCTTGTCATTCTCTGTATGGTGCTGGTGTTTACGGCGATCGCAGCGGGAACCTACAGCGTGCTGCGCCACATGGGCAAAGAACGTCTGCGGAAATCCATCGTTACCGAGACCCGGATCGAGATCGAAAGTGAAGAGCCGGCCGGAGCGAAAGAGCTCAAAGAAGGACAGCTCCGTCACAAGGGGCGTGTATATGAACTGAATGAAGATTTGATCACCATTTTGATGATGGGGATCGACAAGGAGTCGCTTTCGGCAGATGGATCGGCGACGGAATCGACGACAGGATCGACGACAGAAGCTGCCGGTGAAGCAGAAGATAACCTCGCCGGCGGGCAGGCGGATGCGCTGTTTTTACTGGTGATCGATCCGCATACGGAAGAGATAAAGATCGTTGCCATTAACCGAAACACCATGACGGCGGTGGATACCTGGGACCGGGAAGGAAATTACCTCGGTACATTCCAAAAGCAGATCGCACTGCAGCACGGTTACGGTGACGGCAGGGAAGAAAGCTGCGAGCGTCAGGCGAATGCGGTAAGCCGCTTGTTTTTGGGCATTCCCATCAACGGCTATGTGGCGATCGGGATGGATGCCATCGAAGAATTGAACGATGCCGTCGGCGGTGTGGAAGTCACCGTTCTTGAGGATGTAGGCGGCTGGGCAAAGAAATACGGGATTCATGAGGGAGACGTCGTCACTCTGACGGGGGAGCAGGCATATGAATATGTCAGGAACCGTGACTGGAGCCTTGTGGATTCGAATGAGCGAAGACTGAAACGCCAGAAGCAGTATCTTACGGCCTTTGTCCCCGCTGTAAAAAGAACGATAGCGGGAAACGTGGGGACCGCGATGGGGCTTTACGATGTGCTCTCCGATCACATGGTGACCGATGTGGATCTGTCGGAGTTTACCTATATGGCGACGGAATTCATGGACTATCATGTGGATGTCGAGAACATTGTCTCTCCGAAAGGAAAGATCATGGAGGGCGATGAATTCAAGGAGTATTATCTTGTGAAGAAGTCTTTGGAAGATCTGATCGTGGAACTCTTTTATGAAGAGGTTCCGGAATAAAAAAACGGTAACAATTGGGTGACCAATATATAAATAAACATATTTCAAATACAGGAGGGGAATATGAAAAAGAAAATTTTATCCATGGTAATGGCACTTTGTGTGCTCGGGGCTACTTGTGTTCCGGCGTTTGCCGCAAGCCCCACGACACAGACGACCAGCGCGCCTGCTCCCGGGCAGACGGCCGCAACAAGCGTAGACGCACCGGATACCGGATCGAACTATGCGTCCAAGACATCGGTTTCCGACGGTTTTACCGTTGCAGCAGTTTCCGATGCGGTTGTAGCCAGCGCGGTAACCAAGGTACAGGCTCTGTTGAATGACCTTTCCACCTTGGGAAAACTTCTCGGAAATTCCACTTTGACCGCTTTGGCCGGTGACAGTGGCGCGAAGGTAAGCGCAAAGATCGCTACCGTTGTGGATGTTTCGCCGAACAGCGCAACGAAGGATGCGGACGGAAACTACTCCGTAACGCTGAATGTTCCGGGAATATCTTCCGGTGACAATGTGATCGTGTTGCATCAGACCTCCGGCTGGGATCTGATCAAGCCTACCGCGGTAGGAAACGGTTCGGTCAGCTTCAAGACACCGAGTCTTTCTCCGATCGCAGTCGTAAAGCTCAGCAATGCCGGAGCAAAGGCAGCTCCCAAGACGGGAAATGCACTTCCTTATGCGGTTCTGATCCTGGCAGTGGCAGCAGCCGGTATGCTTTTGAGCGCAAGAAGAGTATTGAAGAAATAGCTTATGGTTGATATGCATTGTCATGTTTTATACGGCGTAGATGACGGATCCGACAGTATCGGGACGAGTCTTAGCATGCTAAAAACTGCAAGGGACGAGGGGGTCACACATGTGATCCTCACGCCCCATTATAAAAGTTGGAAGGATAATGCAAGCATAGAAACGCTTCGTGCGAGAAAAAACGAGATCGCTCAAAGGGCGGAAGAAGAAGGAATATTCATGCATCTGGCCCTGGGGCATGAGATTTTTTATTTTGACGGAATGATGGATGATCTGGAAGCCGGTAAGATACTGACCTTGGCAGGTACAGATCATCTTTTGGTAGAGTTTCATCCCATGGAGGATTTCCGTGTCATTCAAAATGCTCTTTATGAGATCCGTGCCAACGATCTGATCCCGGTATTGGCACATGTGGAGCGTTATGACTGTATCGTCCGGAAGTTTTCCTATGCGGAAAAACTTGCGGAGATGGGAGTGAAATTGCAGGTCAATTCCGGGACGGTCACAAAGAATCCCGGATTTGTGACAAGACAGTTTTTAAAGAAACTGTTCAAAGAAGAGATGGTGGAATACATTTCGACCGATGCCCATGACACAAAGAATCGTGCTCCGCGCATGCGGGAGTGCAGGAAGATCCTGGAGAGAAAATACGACGGGGCATATGTGGATCGGATCATGAGCAAAAACGGAAGGAAATTCTTTTAGGCGGATACATGGACATGAATTTAAAAGATGCGAATGAAGAAATCGAAATCGACCTTACGGAGATATTGAAGCTGTTTTGGCATTATCTTTGGTTTGTCATCATTTGTACGATCCTGGCGGGAGCGGCAGGTTTTTTGTTGTGTAAGTATACGCAGCAACCGTATTACAAATCCACGACAGGCGTATATATTCTGAATAAGTCCGATAATACTGCAGTTACGCTGAGTGACACGCAGCTTGCGACGCAGCTGACCAAGGACTATGAACAATTGATCACAAGCCGTTATGTACTCGAATCCGTGATCGCGGAATTCGGTTTGGATCTTGAGTACGAACAGCTCCTTGACAAGGTTTCCGTTTCCAATGTGACGGATACGAGAATTGTGCATATCACGGTGACCGATCAGGATCCGGCGCTGGCGCAAAAGCTGGCGGATGCCATTTGTGCCGTGGCTTCGGAGCATATCAAAAACGTGATGAATTCCGAAGCGGTGAATGTGGTAGACCGTGCGAATTATCCCAAACGGCCGGCGGGACCCTCGTCCGTGAAATGGGCCGAGATCGGCATTATGATCGGTTTTCTTTTCAGTGCCGCAGTCATTTTTTTGAAATATCTTGTGGATGATACCATTAAAACATCGGAAGACGTGGAGCATTATCTGGGTGTCAGTACTCTTGCATTGATCCCTTTATTTGATGAAGGGACAGGCAAAAAGAAAAAGAAGAAAAAGAAGAAAAAGACGGCAAGAAACGCCGCTGAGTATATGAATGAATATTTGGAACAGCCGAAACCGATCTATCCGCTGATGGGCGAAGACGACCGCAAGGATGAGTTGAAAAAACCGAAGCCTGCAGTTGCAAATACGGGTACCATTCAGATCGTAGATCTGGATGAGGTGGATTCACAGTTGTAAAGGGGCGGATTATGCAATCGATAGAGATTAAACGTGATGAACTTGATTTCAGAGCCCAGGAGGCCTTTAAAACATTAAGAACAAACATTGAATTTTCCGGAGAAGAAACGCAGGTGATCGGGATCACGAGCGCAACTCCCGGAGAGGGAAAGAGCAGTGTTTCTTATGAATTGGCTCTTTCGTTTGCGGATGCGGGAAGAAAGGTACTTCTTATCGATGCGGATCTGAGAAAATCCGTGATGCAGGCCAGGCATAAACGTGGAAAGATCCGGTACGGACTTACGAATTGTCTGGCGTATAAGAAGGAATTGGTGGATATCATCTGTGCTACGAATGTAGAAAACTTTTACATGACATTTGCGGGGCCGGTGCCGCCCAATCCCAGTGAGTTACTGGGCGGAAAAAATTTTACGACCTTGATAAAAGACGCAAAGCAGGTATTTGATATCGTTATTATCGATACACCCCCGTTAGGGAGCGTGATCGATGCCGCGGTGATCTCCAAGGTCTGCGACGGCATGGTCGTGGTAATGAGTGCGGGCCAGATCAGTTATCGTTACGCACGTAAGATGTTAGAACAGTTAAAGGTGGCAAACGCAAGGATCCTCGGTGTCGTCTTAAACAAGGTGGATATGTCGCAAAACAGCTATTACGGACGGTACTACGGAAAGTATTACGGAAAATATTACGGAAAAGAAACAAAGAGATAAAAAATCAAAAGAGATATCGATTTTGGTATCTCTTTTGTTGATTTTATAGGGCTTTTCCTGTAAAATGAATAAAAGAAGGGTGAAAGTTCGGGTATTTAAAAAATGTATGGCAGAATTCGCCGGACGGAGTGAGAAGGGATGCTCTGTCGTCGATGCATGTCGGGGAGGCAAAAAATGGATAATCTGAACATGAAATACAAGATTATGTTGCTGGCGGGGGTTGACATCTTCAGTATTCTCCTACTGGTGATCGTATCATCGGTATCGGTCGGGAAGATCAAAGCCATTACCATTATATTGGCACTGATCTTGATCGCCGCTTCTGTGGCGCTGGCATTTTTCATCTATCAGAGTATTATGAGTGCTTTGGGAAAGTTCAATGAGATCATCAACGAACTGGCGCAGGGAAATTTCCGAGACGATATTTCTCCGAGACTTTTGGCCAGAAAAGATGACTTCGGTTTCCTGGGCAATAACTTAAAGACCTTAAAAGAGAACATCAATACCCTGGTCGGTCGTGTGGACAATCAGGTCCAGTCCATGGATAAGACGTTGCTTACGATCGGCAAGGATATTACAAACTTAAACGATGAGATCAGTGATGTATCGAACAATGCGGATGATCTGGCGGAAGGTATGATGACAACGGCCGGCAGTGCGGATCATCTGGCTGAGATGAGTGAAGATATCGATACGGCGGCAAAGAACATCGCATCCAAAGCCAAGAGCGGCGTTTTGGAGGTCGGCAATATTTATTCCCGTGCCACCAAGATCAAGTCTGAGGCTGCGGTGACCAGACAGAAGACAGAGGCGCTCAGCAATGAATTGAAGGAGAACCTGGAAGTGGCGCTTCGCGATATCGAAGTTGTAAAGAAAATCCACGTTCTTTCCGAAGCCATCATGAAGGTGGCACAGGAGACCAACCTTCTTTCGTTGAACGCACAGATCGAAGCGGCCAGAGCCGGTGAGAGCGGACGCGGATTCGCCGTGGTAGCGAACCAGATCGGAAAGCTTGCCGATCAGTCCAAAGAGACCGTTGTACAGATCGATGCCATTACGGCATCCGTGCAGGAAGCGGTAAACCGTCTGGCGGATGATACCAAGCGACTCTTGGATTTCATTACGGACGATCTTCCGATCACATTTGACAGTTTTGCGAATGCGGCAGTGAACTACGGTAAAGATGCCGGATTCATGGACGATATGGTAGCAGACTTTGCCATCATCGCAAACGGATTGAACAAAGACGTAACGATCTTAATGCAGTCTGTGGAAGATATCCGAAAGAACGCAAACGAAGGTGCACAGAGTACCGATTCCATCGCGAACAGCTCACTTTCTTTGAAGATGCATTCGGATAGCATCTTTGATGAGTTCCAGAGTACGCGCGAGAATATGAAGCATCTGAATGAGGAGATCGCGAAGTTCCAGATCAGTTACGAGAGTCTGGGCGAAGATATGGATCTTCTCAGCGACGGCTTTTCGGACACCATCCCTATGGATGGAACCGGTGTTGCCGAAACGGTCGCGCCCGCGGCAAATGTGGATGCCGCTGCATTGCGTGATCAGCTGAATATTACCAGCGGTGGACTGGATCTGGATAATCTGGACCTTTCCGCTTTGGGACTTGACTTAAGCAGTGTGGAACTTGATGATGACGATCTGAATATGAAAGCGGAAATGGCCGAGGGAACAGCGGAAGCGGCAGACGTGGCAGCCACAGAAGTTCCTGTGGAAGCAGCAGAGGAAGTTACGACAGAAATCGCAGAAGCGCCGGAAGCCGTAGAAGAGATTCCTGCCGGGGAAGCGGCAGAAGCACCGGAAGCCGTAGAAGAGGTTCCTGTGGAGGCAGCCGAGGAAGCGGTCGAAGCAGTGGAAGAGGCGGCGGAAGAAGTGACCGAAGAGGTTGCAGAGGCCGTATCGGTAGCAAAAGAAGAAGTAACCGAAGAGATCAACCGCGAACCGCAGAGTGCGGAAGAGGCGGCAAGAGCCATGAAGGCAGCGGCAGCAGCCAGGATCATGGCCATGATCGAAGCGGAAGAAGCAGAGGGTGCACCGGCTGAGGCAGCCGAGGAGGCAGTTGAAGAAGCAGCTGAGGCAGCAGAAGAAGCTCCGGAAGAAGTTGCAGAGGCAGCCACAGAAGTTCCTGCCGAAGCAGCCGGGGAAGCAGCAGAAGAAGCTCCCGCGGAAGACGGAGCCGATCTGAAAGCAAAGCTCGGTATCGGTGCGGACGGAAAGATCGATCTGGATTCTCTGGATCTGGATTCTTTGGACATTGATATCAGCAATGTCTCTTTGGATGATGAGGAGTGACCGGTAAAAGAAGTGTCGGACATATCCGATATATGATATGAAAGCGGGTAACCGCTCTTATATAAGGACAGGAAACTGTCGGAACACGTAGGCGGGGAAACGGATTTCCCTTGTAACTGACCAAAGGAATGGAGGTGTAACATGAGTGCAGTAAACGGAGTGAGCAACGTCTATACGGATGCATACAGCAATTATTCCGCACCTGCGGTGAAGACCGAAGTGACCGAACCGGCTGAAGATAAAACAGCCAAGGCAGCGGTAACGTTTGAGGCTTCTGCGGCAGGAAAGGAAAAAGCGGCTGCAATGACCAAGGAAGACAGAACCGCTATCGTATCGCAGTTGAAGGCGGACGCACAGGCCCGGATCGATCAGATGACCAGCTTGGTTCAGAAGATGTTCGGCGATCAGGGACAGGCCATCGGTTTGAGCGATGACATGTGGAAGAAGCTGGCGAACGGCGAATTCGAAGTGGATGAGGCGACCAGAGCCGAGGCGAGAGCGAGCATTGCGGAAGACGGATACTGGGGTGTAGCCCAGACGTCGCAGAGAATGTTTGACTTTGCCATGGCACTTACCGGCGGAGATGCCGATAAGATGGAAGAGATGCGCGGCGCATTCGAAAAGGGCTTCAAGATGGCAACCGGTACCTGGGGCAAGGAGCTCCCGGAGATCAGCCAGAAGACCTATGATGCAACGCAGAAACTGTTTGACGACTATGCGGCAAGCATAAAGGCTGCGCAGGAAGCAAACGTTGCGGCAACAACAATGGCAGAATAAGAAGACATAAAAGAAACCAAAAAAAGCTATCGACGTTCGTCGATAGCTTTTTTCATTTCATAATGAAATTCAGAAATAGCTGCTGTAAAGAGTACCAACCATATCGGATGCACTGCTGTAAGAACCCGAATTGTCATACGTGGACTTCGTTTTGTCTGCCGCTTCCGTTTCCGCTTCTGCGGTAGAAGAAGTATCGGCGGTGTTCTGTGCGTAATACGCACTCATCAGCTTACCGTAGGCGCCTGTCTTGATCGAACTGTAATCCGTAAGAAGAGAGGACAGGGACGATACACCCGAAGTGGAGGAATTGGTATTGTTAAACAGCGATGAAGCATACATATTTCTGTTAAAATACAGACCTGAAATGCCTGCCATAAATAGCCCTCCTTTCGCGTGCCCGTTAACGTGCTACTTCTTGATCATATTTTATCATAATTTTAGAAAAAGAACATAGGGATTTTGGAAATATGTTGTATAATATTTAAGACAGAAAGGATGGCATAAAATGGAAAAATATCAGGTAACCGGAATGAGCTGCGCAGCCTGTGTGGCACGCGTGGAAAAGGCGGTAAACGCTGTTCCGGGTGTAGATAGTTGTGCGGTTTCGCTCCTCACGAATTCCATGGGAGTGGAAGGAAGTGCGGACCCTAAAGAGATCATCCGAGCCGTGGAGCATGCCGGCTACGGTGCGAGCCGCGGCGCGGCAAAGGCGAGTGACGAAGATACGTACGAAGAGATGTTAACGGATAAGGAGTCGCCGCGCTTAAAGAAGCGCCTTCTTGCATCCATCGGGTTCCTTCTCGTCCTCATGTATTTCTCGATGGGGCACATGCTCTGGGACTTCCCGCTTCCGGCATATTGTAAAGATAATCACGTAGCGATGGGACTTACCCAGCTGTTACTTGCGGTCATCATCATGGTGATCAATCAGAAATTCTTTATCAGCGGTTTCACGTCTTTGATCCACGGATCCCCGAATATGGATACGCTGGTGGCACTGGGTTCGAGTGCATCGTTTTGCTACAGTGTCTACGCATTGTTTGCCATGAGTGACGCCGTATATCAAAAGGATCTGACGAAAGCCGCTTCCTATATGGATGATTTCTATTTCGAGTCAGCGGCGATGATCCTTACACTGATCACGGTCGGGAAGCTGTTGGAAGCGATCAGCAAAGGACGAACGACGGATGCTCTAAAGGGGCTGATGCGTTTGTCGCCGAAAACCGCCATGATCCAGGTTGGGGGCAAAGAACAGCAGGTGGATATCAAGGATGTAAAGGTCGGAGATATCTTTATCGTGCGTCCCGGGGAGAATATCCCGGTGGACGGCATGGTGATCGAAGGCAGCAGTGCGGTAAACGAATCTGCGCTCACGGGTGAGAGCCTTCCGATCGATAAACAGCCCGGAGACGAAGTGTATTCCGCAACGACCAATCAGGCCGGATTCATGAAATGCCGTGCCACAAAGGTCGGGGAGGATACCACACTTTCAAAGATCATTCAGATGGTGAGCGATGCGGCAGCGACCAAAGCGCCGATCGCGAAGATCGCAGATAAGGTATCCGGCGTATTTGTCCCGACGGTCATTACGCTCGCGATCCTTACGACGATCATCTGGCTTTTGTGCGGACAGGAGTTTGGCTTTGCGCTTTCGCGAGGGATCTCCGTTCTCGTTATCAGCTGCCCCTGTGCTTTGGGGCTTGCGACGCCCGTGGCCATCATGGTCGGAAACGGTGTCGGGGCAAAGAACGGTATCATGTTCAAGAACGCGGTTTCCCTCGAGCAGACGGGAAAGAGCGATATCGTCGTTATGGATAAGACCGGCACGATCACAAAGGGAGAGCCGAAGGTGACCGATGTGATCTCCGATCGGGAAGATACCTTGATACGGCTTGCGTATGCGCTGGAGTATCAGAGTGAGCATCCCCTGGCCGGAGCCGTTGTGGCATACGCCGAAGAAAAAGGGATCGGGCGCGAAGAAGTCACAGACTTTCGTGCCATGCCCGGAAACGGCCTGATGGCAAAACTGGACGATAAAGAGTTAGTGGCGGGTAACCGTGCGTTTTTACAGGCACGTGTCAATATCTCGGAGGACATCGAGCGGGAAGCGGAGCGATTGGCGCAGGCCGGAAAGACACCGCTGTTGTTTGCTTATGACGGGGAGGTCATCGGTATCATCGCCGTGGCTGACGTCTTAAAGGAAGATGCAAAGGAAGCGGTCGACCGCTTAAAGGGCATGGGCATCAAGACGGTGATGCTTACGGGAGACAATCAAAAGACCGCGGAGGCGATCGGTGCCGAAGTCGGTGTGGATGCGATCGTTGCCGGTGTGATGCCCGATGAAAAAGAACAGGTGATCCGTACCCTGCAAAAACTCGGTAAGGTAACCATGGTCGGAGACGGCATCAACGATGCGCCGGCACTGACGGCCGCCGATATGGGAATTGCGATCGGTGCGGGCACCGATGTGGCGATCGATGCGGCGGATGTGGTTTTGATGAAGAGCAGATTGGCGGACGTTCCCGCGGCCATTGCATTGAGCCGTAAGACTTTGCGAAATATTCATGAGAATCTGTTTTGGGCATTTATCTATAATGTGATCGGGATTCCGATCGCGGCCGGTGTCTGGTACCCGGTATTCGGATTGAAATTAAACCCGATGTTTGCGGCCGCAGCCATGAGTTTATCGAGCTTTTGCGTTGTGAGCAATGCCTTGCGTCTGAATCTTGTTAAGTTGTATGATAGAAGCAGGGATCGAAAGAAAAAGTCCGTTATCACCTCCGTGGAGGCGGTGATCGCAGAATATCAAGATGAGAAAGACAGAAAGAAGGAGAGAGGCATGACAGAAAAGACGATCAATATCAAAGGAATGATGTGCACACACTGTGAGGCAACCGTAAAGAAGGCATTGGAGGCGCTTGATCCGGTGGAGAGTGCTGTTGTAAGTCATGAAGCGGGAACCGCAGTGATCAAATTAACGGGGGACGTTTCCGACGAGATCTTAAAAGAGACTGTGGAAGCAAAGGACTTTGAGGTAACATCGATTGAGTAAGGTTGTGATCACCCGCAGCGAAGTGCGGGAGTTTACGCATAGAGCCTGCCTGGAGAATGGGCTTTCGGAGGAGTTTTTTCGGGGGTTTTGGGAGCGCATGCTCACGCGGGACGATATCTACAAAGAATATGTCATGTATTTGGCAAAAAAAGAATTTGTCAGTGAAGTGGAGATCGAAGGATACCATGTGGTCGATATCATGATCTGGCAGATGGATCATTTCAAGGCGCAGTTGGATATGGATACGTATGCGCAAAAGCACAACGAAGCATACATGATCTTAACGGCTTTTGATACGTTTTTGAAGATGGCTGAGGATCCGGAAGAGTACGTGCAGAGGATGCAGATCGACACCGGCACGGATTATCCGGACAAGTTTTTTGACAAACGAAAATAGGGGTGCAACTATGGGGAACGGGAGATTAAATGCGAGAGTCGAAACTGCGATTCCCGAGATCAAAGTCGAAGAAAGTACAGACAGGAAAAAGAAACGAGGAGGACTGCTGTTCTCATTGGCTCTGGTGATGCTGGTGCCTTTGACCGTGCTTGGCATAATTCTGGTTTACGAAGACGGAGCGAGCGTACGTAAGGCAATGGAATTCGAAGTGCAGGCGCGTTTGCAGGCTACCGCAAGAGATGCTGGTGATATCCTTTCTTTATACTATCCGGGCGATATCAAGGAGAAGAGCGGACAGTATTACATCGGCGATCTGAACATCACCGATGATGAAGAACTGGTGGATCATATCAAACAGAATACCGGTGCGGACATCACGATCTATTACGGCATGACGTCCATCGCATCCACAATAGAGGGTGAGGAATACGGGCGGTGGCTCGGAGAGGAAGTTAAGGATACAAATCTGAAGGCCGCGATCGAGATGGGCAACGAATACTATACCGAAAATGCCAAGGTCCAAGGCGAAGAAGTCTACATTTATTATGTGCCGATCCGAAACGGCGATCGTATCGTGGGCATGATCTCCGCGTCCTTGCCGAAGAACAGTCTGAATGTGACGGAGAATACCCTCCGTTCCAAGATCGTGATCATCTTTGTTGTGGCACTTTTGGTGATCCTGACACTGGCCACCTTCTACGTAAACACCATTGTAAAGGACATCCGTACCATTACCGATTACATCGGTGATGTGGCGGACAGTGCGCTCGATCAAAAGATCTCCGACAAGGTATTGAACCGAAAAGATGAGATCGGTGAGATGGCCGATTATGCGATGAGCATCGGAAGTGCCATGAAAGAATTGATCTTCAACGATCCTTTGACGCAGATCTATAACCGCCGTGCAGGTCGATTGGAGTTGCAAAAACGCATTGACAAGGCGGATTACTCCGAACGCAGAAAGTTGACCTTGGCATTGGCGGATATCGATTATTTCAAGAAGGTCAACGATACCTACGGACACGATATGGGTGATGAAGTGCTGATCCGTGTGTCCGGGATTTTGCGGGAAAAACTGGAAAAGAACGGATACCCCGTTCGTTGGGGAGGGGAAGAATTCCTGCTCGTGATCGATAAAGATATAGAGGAAGCGATGACGATCTTGGAAGAGATCGCGGACGAGATCAAGTCACAGGTATTTGATTATGAAGGCGGCGTGTTCTCCGTCTCGATCACGATCGGTGTAACGACATTCCGAAAAGGCGATAAGGTGGATGCGTTCGTAAAACGAGCGGACGATCTTTTATACATAGGAAAAGAAGGCGGTCGTGACCGCATCGTAAAGGAAGAGGAGAAGTAGGCAAGAAAAAGCAGCGAAAACAGAAGGTATGGGGCGCATATTTATGCGGAAAGGGTATGTATGGAAAAAGAACAGCTCAAAGAAATCCTTGCGAAACTGACACTCGAAGAAAAAGCATCTCTTTGCTCGGGCTCGGAATTTTGGTTTACCCAGGACGTACCGAGTGTGGGGATTCCGAAGATCATGGTTTCGGATGGGCCGAACGGACTGCGCAAGCAGGATACCTCCGGCGATCATCTGGGCGTTAACGACAGTATCAAGGCGGTATGTTTCCCGTCGGGATGCGGATGGGCGTCTTCTTTTGACCGTTCTTTGGCCACGAAGATCGGTGAGAATATCGGTGAAGCCTGTCAGGCGGAAAACGTGGCAGTCATTTTGGGACCGGCACTCAACATCAAAAGAAGTCCTCTTTGCGGACGCAATTTCGAGTACCTTTCGGAGGATCCGTATCTGGCCGGAGAGTTAGCAGCCGCTTACGTAAAGGGCGTACAGTCCAAAAATGTCGGCACGAGCGTAAAGCATTTTGCCGCCAACAGCCAGGAGACGCGCCGTATGTCCGCGGACTCCGTGATCGATGAAAGGACCTTACATGAGATCTATCTTTCCGCATTTGAAAAGGTGGTAAAGGACGCAAAGCCCTGGACGGTGATGTGCTCCTATAATCGTTTGAACGGCACGTATGCCGCAGAGAACAAAGAGCTTCTGACCGGGATCTTAAGAGATAGGTGGGGGTTTGAGGGCGTGGTCGTCAGTGACTGGGGCGCCGTAAACGACAGACCCAAAGGGGTCGAAGCAGGGCTCGATCTGGAGATGCCCTCTTCCAACGGCGTAAACGATGCGCGTATCGTGGAGGCCGTAAAGAACGGAGAGCTTTCGGAAGAAGATCTGGATAAGAGCGTTCTCAGGATGCTCGATCTGATCTATAAGCATTTGGAAAACCGAGATGAAACGGCGGTCTTTGACAGGGAGGCGCAGCATGAGGCAAGCCGCGAGATCGCGGAAGAGACGATGGTGCTTTTGAAAAATGAAGACCGGTTGCTGCCGCTTTCTTTGAAGCATAACAAGATCGCATTTATCGGAAAATATGCAGAGAAGCCGCGCTATCAGGGCGGCGGAAGCGCACATATCAATACGGATCATGTGGTGGGGGCCCTGGGTGCGGCCGAAGCCGCTTTGGGAGAGGACTTTGAGAAAACGATCGTCTATGCCAAGGGGTATGACGATACGGATGATGTGATCGATCCCGTTTTGGAAGAAGAAGCCGTAAAAGCCGCGAAGCATGCCAAGGTGGCAGTTATCTTTGCGGGACTTCCGGATGATTTCGAATCCGAAGGTTATGATAGGGAGCATATGCGCCTGCCGGATTGTCAAAACCATCTGATCGAGGAAGTGTGCAAGGTACAAAAGCATGTGGTTGTTGTTTTGCACAACGGCTCACCTGTGGAAATGCCCTGGATCGATGAAGTGGGGGCGGTACTGGAATCATATCTGGCCGGTGAAGCGGTCGGAGAGGCGCAGTACAATATTTTGACGGGTGCGGTGAATCCGAGTGCGAAGCTTGCGGAAACCTTCCCGAAGCGTTTGGAAGATACCTCCTCCTACCTGTATTATTTCGGTGAGGGAGACCGCGTGGAATATCGCGAAGGTGTCTTTGTGGGATATCGGTATTACGATAAGAAGAAGACAGACGTTCTTTTCCCGTTCGGACACGGACTCAGTTACACAGAGTTTGCATATGCTAACTTCAGGACCGACAGTGACCGCTATACGGATGAGGATGATGTGCGAATCTATGTGGATGTGCAGAACACGGGAGAGGTAGCCGGGAAAGAGATCGTGCAGGTATACGTCAGACCGATCGACTCCGCGAAGATCCGTCCGGTGAAGGAATTGAAGGGCTTTGCAAAGGTGGAGCTGGCAGCGGGTGAGGCGAAGAATGTTTCCATCGCACTTGACCGCAGAGCGTTTGCATATTACGATGAGAAATTGCATGACTTCTTTGTCGAGGAAGGCGAGTATGAGATCATGGTCGGTGCATCGAGTAGGGATATCAAGGCCCGCACGATCATCGAGATGCGTCCTGCGAAGCGTTACCCGACGGAGTATACGATGAATACGATCCTCGGCGACTTCATGAAGGATGCGGCTGCGATGGAGAAACTGCAGCCCCTGCTCGACCACAGCACATACGGACAGGTAAGTTCCACCGATGCGTCAAAGGGCGAAGGCTTGGGACCGGCCGCCGCAAAGATGGAAGAGGCCTGCATGATGAATATGCCGATCCGCGGATTTTTGAGCTTTTCCGACGGAACCTTTGCCTATGAGGATGTGGAGAAGATCATCGCAGACATCAATGCCGCGCAGGAGTAGAATGTGACGGCAATCAATATATGAGGAGCAAATAAACAGAATGGATAACAACCAAAAAAACAACCAAAACAACAACGGGAACGGACCGCAGCGAAAGCAGAGTCTGTTCATGCTGCTGATCGCGGTTCTTATGACGCTGATGTTCATGAGCTTTATGATGCGCATGATCTCCAGCGGAAGTGAGGAGATCACGTACTCAAAGTTCATCAGCATGGTCAAGGAAGACAAGGTCGAAAGCGTATTCATTACGGATGATGAGCTTGAGATCACGCCGAAGGAAGGCAAGCGGGATCTGAGCGGAAATGCGATCGGAACGATGGCGCCGCTGATCTCTTACGGCAGTGTTCAGACCGCGACCTATTACACCGGGAACTTAAACGATGAGAATCTCTATTCTCTTTTGGATGAGCACGGTGTGGAATATACCAAGGAGATCCCGAACAGCTCGGGACTGATCCTGAATTTCCTTTTGACCTGGATCCTTCCGATCATCTTACTCTACATTGTATTTACACTTCTGTTCCGTAAGATGGGCGGCTCCGGCGGCATGTTCGGTGTCGGAAAGAATAACGCCAAGGTATATGTACAAAAAGAGACCGGCGTGACCTTTGCGGATGTGGCCGGCGAAGAAGAGGCAAAGGAAAGCTTGCAGGAAGTCGTGGACTTTTTGCACAATCCGCAGAAGTATACGCAGATCGGTGCGAAGCTGCCAAAGGGTGTTCTTTTGGTAGGTTCTCCCGGTACCGGTAAGACCTTGCTGGCCAAGGCCGTGGCCGGAGAGGCGCATGTGCCGTTCTTCTCCTTGACCGGTTCCGATTTCGTCGAGCTTTATGTCGGCGTCGGTGCAAGCCGTGTCAGAGACTTGTTTGAAGAAGCCAATAAAAATTCCCCCTGTATCATTTTCATCGATGAGATCGATGCGATCGGACGCAGCCGTGACAGCAAGTACGGCGGCGGTAACGAAGAAAGAGAGCAGACCTTGAATCAGCTCCTTTCCGAGATGGATGGTTTTGACAGCGGGAAAGGTATTTTGATCTTGGGTGCGACAAACCGCCCCGAGATCCTGGATAAGGCCTTGCTCAGACCCGGACGATTCGACCGTCGCGTCATCGTTGACAAGCCGGATCTCAAGGGTCGTGTAGAGATCTTAAAGGTACATGCAAAGAACGTGAACCTTGATGAGAGTGTCGATCTGGATGCCATTGCACTTGCCACGAGCGGTGCGGTAGGTTCCGATCTTGCCAATATGATCAACGAAGCAGCCATCAATGCCGTAAAGGCAGGACGTAAGGCGGTCAGCCAGAAGGATCTGTTTGATGCGGTGGAGGTCGTACTGGTCGGCAAGGAAAAGAAGGATCGCATCATGAGCGAAGAGGAACGTCGCATCGTTTCCTACCATGAGGTGGGACATGCGCTGATCTCCGCGCTTCAGAAGAATTCCGAACCCGTGCAGAAGATCACGATCGTGCCCAGGACCATGGGTGCCCTCGGCTATGTTATGCAGGTGCCGGAAGAAGAGAAGTTCTTAAATACAAAAGCAGAGCTTCATGATATGCTGGTAGGCCTGTTGGGCGGACGCGCCGCAGAGGAGATCGTCTTTGATACGGTCACGACCGGTGCTTCGAATGATATCGAAAAGGCCACCTCGATCGCACGCAGCATGGTAACGCAGTATGGTATGAGCAAGAAGTTCGGTCTGATCGGACTTGAGACGACGGAGAGCCGATATCTTGATGGCAGGACCGTGATGAACTGCTCCGACGAGACGGCGGCAGAGGTAGATCAGGAAGTCATGAAGATCCTGAAGGACTGCTACAAGGAAGCAAAGGCTCTGTTAAAAGACAATCGGAAACTGATGGATAAGCTTGCAAAGCACCTGATCGAAAAAGAGACCATCACCGGTAAGGAATTCATGGAGATCTACCGTAAGGCCAAGGGACTTCCTCAGGACGGCAGCGGGGACGGAAATAAAAAGAAGTCCGGAAAGAACGGAAAGCTTTCCGCAAGAAGCGAAAAGAAGGCGGAGGGCGGAAGTTTGTATAACCGCGTATACGACTCCATGGAGCAGGCCGAGGCGCACGATAAAGAGCAGCGAGAAGGTGCCGCAAAGGCCGTGGCCGAGATGAAGGCGGCCGGACAGACAGAGAACGGACAGGAAGAGAATACGAAGGAAGCCGGAGAAAACGGCGACATGCGTCAGGCATCGACGGAAACCGAGGCAGAAGCCGGAGGAAATACTGCGGCAAACGCACCGGAAGAAACCGGAGCAAACGGCGGCGCGCAAGAGGCACCGGAAGAAACCGGAGCAAACGGCGGCACGCAAGAGGCACCGGAAGAGACCGGAGCAAACGGCGAAATGCGTGAGACAACGGAAGAAACCGGAGCAAACGACGGCACGCAAGAGGCAACGGAAGAAACCGGAGAAAACTCTGCGGCAAACGCATCGGAAGACGAGGAATCTTCCTCTGACAGTGACGGATCGGCGTCGGAAGAAGCGGATCGGGAGCCCGAAGTGTTACAGGACGGAGAAAAAGAATTCCGTGAGATCTTCGCAAACTTTGCGAATAAGGAGAAAAGTGCCGGGGAGGCTGAGAAACCCACGGACGATACTTCCGAGAATTAGATAGTTTCACAGGCAAAACTTTGATATAATAAGGCTGTCGTACGACAGCCTTATTTTTATCTCAGTGAGGATCAAATCTCCCACTGAGACTTACAGGGGTCTCTATGTTTGATATCGATGAAGAATTGAGAAAACTCCCGCATCAGCCGGGTGTATATATCATGCACGATGCGGATGATACCATCATCTATGTGGGCAAGGCGATCGATCTGAATCGCCGTGTGCACTCTTATTTTCGTACGAGCACGAAGAAGACCTTGAAGATCCAAAAGATGGTCTCCCTCATCGATCACTTCGAATACATCGTGACCGACTCGGAGTTAGAGGCACTCGTCCTTGAGAACAACCTGATCAAAGAACATCGTCCGAAATACAACACGATGTTAAAGGACGACAAGACCTATCCCTACATCAAGGTGACGCTCGGTGAGCCTTATCCGAGACTGTTGTTCAGTCGTCTCATGAAAAAAGACAGCAGCAAATACTTCGGTCCCTATACCTCCGCGGCGGCGGTAAAGGACACGATCGAACTTTTAAATAAGATCTTTGGACTCAGAACCTGCAGACGGGTACTGCCAAGGGATATCGGCAAGGAACGGCCGTGCTTAAACTACCATATGAAGCAGTGCTGCGGCCCCTGCACCGGAAAGGTGAGCGTCGAGGAATATAAGGAGCGCTTAAGTGGCGCACTCAGTTTTTTGAACGGCCACTACGACGGCATCATCAAGGACCTCGAAGAGAAGATGGAGGCAGCGGCCGAACACATGGAATTTGAAGAGGCGGCCAATTACCGGGATCTTTTGGGAAGTGTGCGGGCCGTCGCCCAGAAGCAGAAGATCACCGACTTTACGGAAGAGGACAAGGATGTGATCGCCCTGTACAAAGAAGACGAGGATGCTGTCGTCCAAGTGTTCTTTGTCCGGGAAGGAAAACTGATCGGAAGAGAACATTTTTATATGACCAATGTGGCGGAGCAGACGGACGAGGAGGTACTCGAAAGCTTTGTGAAGCAGTACTATTCCGGTACGCCGTTTTTACCGTCGAATATCTTTTTGCAAAAAGAAACCGCGGACCTTTTGCTCATGGAAGAATGGCTTAGCGAAAAGCGCGGCGCGAAGGTGAAGATCACGGTGCCGAAGATTGGGGAAAAAGAAAAGCTTGTGGCACTTGCGGCGAAAAACGCAGAGCTTGTGCTCACCAAGGATAAGGAGAGGATCCGCAGGGAAGAGGGACGCACGATCGGCGCCATGAAGGAGATCGCGGATGCGATCGGCATGGAGCGCATCGAGCGTGTCGAGGCCTTTGATATCAGTAACATCAGCGGTTTTCAGAACGTCGGCTCGATGGTCGTGTTCGAAAAAGGAAAGGCGAAGCGCAGCGATTACCGGAAGTTTCGGATCAAGTCCGTGGAAGGACCAAATGATTATGCGTGTATGCGCGAGGTCTTGACCAGGCGGTTTTTGCACGGCCTCGATGAAAAGGCGAAGAACAAAGAGAAGGACAAGGACGATGCCTTCGGCAGTTTTTCGAAGTTCCCGGACCTTTTGCTGATGGACGGCGGAAAGGGACAGGTCAATATCGCGGTCGAAGTGTTAAACGATCTTAAGATCGATATTCCGGTCTGCGGCATGGTCAAGGACGATCACCACAGAACGAGGGGGCTTTACTTTAACAACGAGGAGATCCCGATCTCGAAGTATTCCGAAGGATTTAAGCTGATCACGCGTGTGCAGGATGAGGCCCACCGCTTTGCGATCGAGTATCACCGTTCTTTGCACAGGAAGGAAAGTGTGCATTCGGTGCTCGACGACATCAAGGGTGTGGGACCGGAGAAAAGAAGGGCACTCATGGCCAGGTTTGCTTCGATCGACGAGATCAAGGAGGCGAGCGTCGAAACGCTGGCGGAAACCGACGGCATCAGCGAGCGTCTGGCGATAGAAATTTATAGGTTTTTTCATGAGGATGTGCTACAATAAAAAAGGTGTGGACCGCTGATTTTCGGTCCGTGGCAAAATATAAATTAGGGCAGGAGAGGTAACGTATGGCGAGCGTAAAATTACAAAAGATCATCGATCGTTTCAAATTGGAAAATCTGACCCCCGAACTGGACATTTCGGAAGTCAAGATCACACAGCCGGATATCAACCGACCGGCACTGCAGTTGGCGGGCTACTTCGAACACTACGAAGCAACGCGTCTGCAGATCATCGGTTTCGTGGAATATACCTACATGGACAGCATGGATGAGGAGACAAAGGAAGAGGTATTCAACAAGCTGTTGAGCTGCCCGATCCCCGTGATCGTGTTCTGCCGCGAGCTTCAGCCCGATCCGCTGTTTTTGAAGATTGCCCTGGAAAAGAAGATCCCGCTTCTGATGACGAAGAAAGCAACATCCGCTTTCACATCCGAAGTTATCCGCTGGCTGAACGTGCAGCTGGCTCCCTGTATTTCCGTGCACGGCGTTTTGGTCGATGTTTACGGCGAGGGCGTGCTGATCACGGGTGAGAGCGGTATCGGTAAATCCGAGGCGGCACTGGAGTTGATCAAGCGCGGACACCGTCTGGTGACCGACGACGTTGTGGAGATCCGCAAGGTCAGCGAGGAAACGCTGGTCGGAAGCGCTCCGGAGATCACGAAGCACTTTATCGAGCTTCGCGGTATCGGTATCGTCGATGTAAAGACCTTGTTCGGTGTATCGAGCGTTAAGGAAACGAGTAATATCGATCTGGTCATCAACTTGGAAGACTGGAACAAAGATAAGGAATATGATCGTCTGGGGTTGGAAGAGGAATATACGGAGTATCTCGGAAACAAGGTAGTCTGCCATAACATCCCGATCCGTCCCGGTCGTAACTTAGCGGTCATTTGTGAGTCAGCAGCCGTAAATCACCGTCAGAAGAAGATGGGGTATAATGCGGCACAGGAATTATATGCAAGAGTACAGAGCAATCTTGCAAAGAAAAGGGAGGATGACTGATCATGGCAAAGTACAGTTTCGGAATTGACGTAGGAGGCACCACCGTAAAGATGGGTCTCTTCAATGCAGAAGGGGAAGTACTCGATAAATGGGAAATCGTGACCCGCACGGAAAACGGCGGCGAGAACGTTCTTCCCGATATTGCCAAGGCAATTTTGGATAAGATGGAGGAGAAGTCTATCGCAAAGGAAGATGTCGCAGGCGTTGGCATCGGTGTTCCCGGTCCCGTGGATTCCAAGGGTCTGGTACATAAATGCGCAAACCTCGGCTGGGGTTTTGTGAAGTTGAACGAAGAACTTGGCGCACTTCTCGGCGGCATCCCGGTCCGCGGCGGTAACGATGCGAACGTAGCCGCACTCGGCGAGATGTGGAAGGGCGGCGGCCAGGGCTTTAATAGCATCGTGGTCGTGACACTCGGTACCGGTGTCGGCGGCGGTATCATCGTAGACGGCGAAATCTTAACGGGTGCCAACGGTGCCGGCGGTGAGATCGGTCACATCCATGTAGAGGATGACGAGACGGAGATCTGCGGCTGCGGCAACTGCGGCTGCCTGGAGCAGTATTCATCTGCGACCGGTGTGGTCCGTGTGGCAAACCGGATTCTTGCAAAGAACCAAAAGCCTACCGTATTAAAGGCAGACACCATGACCTGCAAGGATGTATGGGACGCGGTCAAAGAAGGTGATGAGGTGGCCATCGAGGTAGCGGAGCAGTTTGGACTCTATCTCGGAAAGGCACTCGCAAGCATTGCCTGTGTCGTGAACCCCGAGGCCTTCGTTATCGGCGGCGGTGTTTCAAAGGCCGGCGATATCCTGCTTGAGTATATCAAGAAAAACTACACCCCCTATGTATTCCATGCGAGCCGCGATGTGAAGTTCACACTTGCAACGCTCGGAAACGATGCGGGTATTTACGGAGCTGCAAAGCTGGTACTTTCTGACGTATAAGGAGAAGTTAGCACAGGCTAACCACTGCGATGGATACGACATTATTTGAATTCTTAAAAAACGTTGTTCCCGAGGGACAATGTAAGACAGACGAACCGATGGCGGCTCACACGACATTTCGTGTGGGTGGCCCGGCAAGTTTCTTTATCGATATCAAAAGAGAAGACGAGATCCGCAAGATCCTTACCTATCTGAAAAAAACCGAGCGCCCGTATTATATCGTGGGGAACGGTTCCAATCTCCTGGTCGGCGACAAGGGGTATGACGGATGCATCCTGCATTTGGGCAAACAATTCTCCGAAGTAAAGGTCGAGGGAACGAAGGTCACGGCACAGGCCGGCGCCTTACTTTCCACCGTAGCCAGACAGGCGGCGTCCGCGGGACTTACCGGCATGGAGTTTGCGGCGGGGATCCCCGGAAGCATCGGCGGCGCCATTGTGATGAACGCAGGTGCCTATGACGGGGAGATGAAGCAGATCGTCGAAAGCGTTACCGTGTTAAATGAGGACGGGGAACTGATGGAGATCGACGTTGACTCCATGGAATTCGGATATCGCACGAGCGCCATTAAGAACCGGAAATTCGTTGTGGTGTCCACGACCTTAAAGTTAGCGGAGGGTAACGTCTCCGAGATCAATGCAAAAATCGACGAGCTTGCCAAGAAGAGAAAAGAAAAACAACCCCTCGAATACCCGAGCGCGGGTTCGACCTTCAAGCGTCCGAAGGGGTATTTTGCGGGAAAGCTGATCATGGATGCGGGGCTTCGTGGTTTTCGCATCGGCGGTGCGCAGGTGTCCGAGAAGCACTGCGGATTTGTGGTCAACATCGGAAATGCAACGGCGGCAGATGTGCGGGAAGTCATGGACGAAGTGACGGAACGGGTCAAAAAACAGTTCCATGTCACACTGGAACCGGAGGTCATTTTCCTCGGTGATTTCTGACGGGAGAAACGAATGAAATTTGTGATCGTAACGGGAATGAGTGGCGGCGGAAAACGAACCGCCATGAAGATGTTTGAAGATATGGGCTTTTATTGTGTGGATAATCTCCCCGCGGAGTTGATCGGAACCTTTGCGGACCTTATCACACAAAACGGAGAGATCGGACAGGTGGCTTTGGGAATGGATATTCGTTCCGGCCACTCGTTTACGTTTATCGATGATGCCTTAAAGCAATTGGAAAACGGCGGGATCACGCCGGAGATCTTGTTCATGGAAGCGGAGGATCCGGTACTGATCAAGCGCTACAAGGAGAGCCGCAGGGTACATCCCATCAAGGCCGATTCCATCGAGGAATGCATTGCAAAGGAGCGTAAGATCTTGGCGAAACTAAAAAAGCGTGCGGACTATGTCATCGACACCACGACGCTTTTGACCCGCGAGTTAAAAGAAGAACTCGAGAAGATCTTCATGGACAATGCGGATTATAATTCCCTCATGGTACAGGTGATGAGCTTCGGCTTTAAGCACGGGATCCCGTTGGATGCGGATCTGGTGCTGGATGTGAGATTTTTGCCGAATCCCTTCTATGTGGATGAACTTAAGACCAAGACCGGCCTGGACAAAGAAGTGCAGGACTATGTTCTGGGCTTTTCCGAAGCCCATGCGTTTTTGGATAAGACCTTGGATCTGTTGCGGTTTTTGATCCCGAATTATATCAAAGAAGGAAAGACGAGACTTGTGATCTGTGTCGGTTGTACCGGCGGAAAGCACAGGAGCATCACGCTGGCGCAGGAAATCTATAAACGTCTGCAAGTGGATGCAAATTACGGTCTGACCATTTTCCACAGAGATGTGGGAAGACCGGGCAAGTAAGCGAGGTGGCCTATGTCATTTTCCGGTGAAGTAAAGCAGGAACTTGAGCCGATCATTGGCTCTGCAAGGCATTGCAGACTGGCAGAGCTTGCCGCATTATTTTCTTTTTACGGGCGGGGAATCCGCTCCGAAGAAGGATTTCTGGGGATCCGGATCACGACGGAGAACCGCGGAATTTGCATAAAATGCTTTACATTGTTGAAAAAAACATTTAACATGGAGTTTGGTGTGTCGGTGAGACGATCTGCGCACGCTGCTTCGAATCCGGTTTATGAACTCAGGATCGAAGAGCCGAAGGCAGCGCAGGAAGTCTTGATGGCATTGAAGTTATATGATGCCGTTTCCGGCTTGAGACGCCCGACAAATGCCGTGGTCAGTACGCTCCTTATCAAGGGGGAATGTTGTAAGCGGGCTTTTTTGCGTGGGTGTTTCCTGACGGTGGGATCCATGAGCGATCCGCAAAAAGGGTATCATATGGAGTTTGTTTGCGATGACAGGGAACATGCGGATACGATCATCTCCGTACTGCGTGACTTTGACATCGAAGCAAAACAGGTCTTGCGAAAGCGGTACTTTGTGGTGTACCTAAAAGACGGTGAACAGATCGTGGATCTTTTAAACGTCATGGGTGCACATGTGGCGCTCATGGAACTGGAGAATACCCGCATTTTGAAAGAGATGCGTAATTCCGTTAACCGGCGCGTGAACTGCGAAGCGGCCAACATCACCAAAACGGTGAATGCGGCCGGTAAACAGGTCGAAGACATTGAGTACCTTGCCGCGCACGGCGGGCTGGGAGGATTACCCGAAAGCCTGCGGGACATGGCGCAGCTGAGACTGGATCATCCGGATGCGACGCTAAGCGAGTTGTCGGAACTGTCCGATCCGCATATCGGGAAGTCCGGGATCAATCACAGGTTACGCAAGATCAGCGAAATGGCAGAGAGGTTGAGAAACTACTAGGAGGAATGATCATGGTTCAAAAGTCTGTACAGATTCAACTGGCTCAGGGACTGGAGGCACGTTTGGCTGCTGTCTTGGTTCAGAAGGCAAGTTTATTTGACAGCAAGGTTTACATTGAATCAGAAGGTAGAAAAGTGAATGCCAAGAGCATTATGGGTATGATGAGTCTGGCATTAAACACAGGGGATCAGGTGACGGTCATGGCCGAGGGAGATGACGAGGCAGCAGCTGTCGACAAATTGGAGAATTATATCAGCGGTAAGGAAGCTGAGTAGCATATGGCAAAAAAACTATTGTTTATCTACAACCCGCACGCCGGGAAATCCATGATTCGCACAAATCTCACGGATATCATCGACGTATTCACAAAGGGCGGGTATGATGTATTGGCGCACCCGACACAGGCGCGCGGGGATGCAACGGCGCTCACACAGACAGAGGCGGGCAACTATGACCTCGTGGTCTGCAGCGGCGGAGACGGAACGCTTGACGAAGTCGTTACGGGAATGATGAAACGGGAGGAACATGTACCCATTGGGTATATTCCTGCCGGGTCCACCAATGATTTCGCGCGCTCTCTCAAGATTTCAAACAACATGACGAAAGCAGCTATGGACATTGTGGACGGCAGACATTACTTATGTGATGTAGGCCGTTTTAATGATGACAGTTTTGTGTATGTGGCGGGCTTCGGTCTTTTCACGAACGTTTCCTATGAGACAAATCAGGACATCAAAAACGTCCTGGGGCATTTGGCCTATTTGCTCGAGGGAGCCAGACAGATCAGTCAGATCCCGGTCTTTCACATGCATGTCCGTTCCGAGGGACGGGAGTACGAAGGAGAGTATATGTATGGCATGGTAACAAACTCCAGATCCGTCGGAGGATTCCCGAGCCGTGACAGAAAGAACGTCGATTTAAACGACGGACTCTTCGAGGTGATGCTCATCAAAGCCCCTTCGAGTCTGATCGAGATGAATCTGATCTTAAGGAGCGTAGTATCCCGGAAGATCCACACGGATTATATGCAGTTCTTCCGCAGTGCACATGTGGAATTTGAGTCCGACGGAGAGGTGCCGTGGACGCTGGACGGAGAATTCGGCGGGAATCATAAAGAGGTTGTGATCGACAACGAATTCCAAAAACTGCATCTGATCATTCCGAAGGATCCGTTCCATGAAGGAGAAGACGACGGATTGGAAGGATCCCTTTAGTTGAAAATATTTCTCACTAATTTTGGCGTGAAATGTTCCCTTTTCGAAAAAGTTAGAGTATAATAGGCACAGACATTGGTTTGTCAACAGAAAACACAATATTTACGGAGGTAGTAAGAAATGGCATACGTTACAGCAACAGAAATGCTTCAGAAGGCAAGAGCCGGTCACTATGCAGTTGGTCACTTCAACACCAACAACTTAGAGTGGACCAAGGCAATCCTTTTAACCGCACAGGAGCTTGAGTCTCCCCTTATCATCAGTTCTTCCATGGGCGCAGGTAAGTACATGGGCGGATACAAGGTAGTAACCGCAATGGTTAAGGCAGTTATGGAAGAGCAGAACATCACGATTCCGGTAGCTCTTCACTTGGATCATGGTAACTATGATGCATGCTATAAGTGCTTAGACGCAGGTTTCTCTTCCATCATGTTCGACGGTTCTTCTTTACCGCTCGATGAGAACCTTGCAAAGACAAAGGAATTGGCTGAGGAGGCTCACAAGAGAGGTGTTTCTCTTGAGGCTGAGGTTGGTGCGATCGGTGGCGAGGAAGATGGTATCATCGCTGACGGTGAGTGCGCAGATCCCCAGGAGTGCTTAAAGTTAGTAAACTGCGGCATCGACTTCCTTGCAGCAGGTATCGGTAACATTCACGGCAAGTATCCGGATGACTGGAAGGGACTTTCCTTCGAGACATTACAGAGCATCGTTGATACCGTAGGAGATATTCCGTTGGTACTTCACGGTGGTTCCGGTATCCCGGATGATCAGATCAAGAAGGCCATCTCCATGGGCGTTTCCAAGATCAACGTTAACAGCGAGTGCCAGTGGGCATTCCAGAAGGCTACACGTGCTTACATCGAGGCAGGTAAGGACTTAGAAGGTAAGGGATTCGATCCTCGTAAGTTACTTGCTCCCGGTTATGAAGCGATCAAGGCTACCGTTAAGGAGAAAATGGAATTATTCGGATCTGTCGGAAAAGCATAAAGCATTCCGAAAAAGAACGAAAATGCACAAATCAAGCCCTCGGAAGGACATTTCCGGGGGCTTGTTCATTTTTTGTTCACAAACTATTCGAAAAAAGTTAATTAACATAACACTTTTTTGACACAGGTTTTCCGTATACTGAGTATTGTAAAGAGACACAATCCCAACCAAACGTGTTTCATTCGTCATAAAAAAACTTTTTCATAAAATGCCGGGTGCGAAGAGCAACCCGGCATCCTCCCATTTTAGGGGGGATTTTTTTGATTAGTTTGATTTTCTTTTAGAACCGAATATGATATACTATTTGATATATGTGTATTGCGTGAGGGCAATACGAAAGATGTTTATAATATGGGGACAGGAAATTGACTACACAGGGGGTGCAGGCATTTGGAAGATACAAAGAAAACGATCGCATTACTGATCAGTGGTTTGGACGACAGTTACAGTGAGGCGCTGTGCAAGGGCGTGGCGTCGGCATGTAAAGAAGAAGGCTACAATCTGATCGTGGTTCCGGGAGCGCACGTGAACCGTGAGGGAGCACCGGGATCGGAGCATGAATATGCTTATCAGTTCAACACGATGTATCGGTATATCAATTCCCAAAACGTTTCGGGCCTTGTGGTTGCGGCGGCCAGCCTCGGCGGTTATACCACAAAAGAAAAGATGGACGAGTTTCTGGCGGGCTACAAGGATATTCCGATGGTGTTGGTATCTGCCGTATACGAAGGCTATACCTGTATCAAATACGACAATACCGTGGGGATCATCGACGGACTGAATTATCTGGCTGACAATTGCGGCCTGACGAAGTTTGGCGTATTGCGCGGACCGCAAGGAAATCCGGATGCCATCGAACGTTACCAAACCTTCTTAAAGGTGATGGAAGAGCACAACATCCCCGTTGAAGATAAGAACGTATGCGACGTCGATTTCTCGGATGACAACCATGAAGCCTGCGCGGCCTTTTTGGAAGCAAATCCGGATCTCGAGGCAGTCTTTTGTGCGAATGACTTTTCCGCACTCGATCTTTGTGACGAGATCAAAAAAGCGGGAAAGACCCCCGGAGATGAGATCAAAGTCTTCGGTTATGACAATGTGCAGCAGGGTGCGGTGGCAGAGCCTCCGCTTGCAACGGTTTCTGCAGATCCCGTATTGCTCGGACACGAGGCGGTATCTTACCTGCTCATGAAGATCGCGGGGCAGGATGTGCAAAGCGTGGATCTTCCCGCAACGCTCATCAAACGTGATACGATCGGTGTCAGCAGCAGGGATTATCTGCCGAGTATGCCGCCGGATGCGGCTTTCGATTATGTCTTCTATCATTTCCGCGACAACGGTTACGAGATGAAGAAGGCCGAGGTGGAGGAGAAGTTCACCAAGTACATCGCGATGTTAAAGACGCTGACCGATTATGTGGATGTTACGGATGATGACATTGAAACGGCAGATGAGCTTCTTAGTGAGTTACTGGATGCGAATGCGATCCACTTTGCCGATGTGGACCATTTCATCAATTATCTTGAAGAACTGCAGGAGGATTGCCTGCGGCATCTGGAAACGGAAGCCATGGTGGGTCTGGAAGATATATACCAGAATGCATTCAAGAAGATCCTGAAAGCCGTTCAGAGAGAGATGCTGAACAAAGAAGATGAGAACCGTCATAAAGACGATAAGATGAAACATTTCGTGGAAACGACCGGAGGTGTGCACAGAGCCATTGATGATGATTATTGCGTTCTGTTATCCGACCTGGAATTCCTCCACGTCAGAAACGGTTATATCTTTATCCTGAAGCGCCCGATGATCCACGGACCGGGACAGGACTTCACACCGGATAATGAGTTTATGTTAAAGGCGTTCTTACAGGATGGTTCCGTTTGGCCGGTGGATCCTTCCATGCAGACGGTCCCGATGGATAAGATCTTCCACAACGACTTTACCGGCGGCAGCCGTCTGACGATGGTACTTTTACCGCTATTTGTGGACAAAGTCCTCTACGGATTTGTGATGCTGGAGTTAAGACGCCGCGTTTATCCGCACTGCAAGTTCCTGGCGTCACAGTTGAGCAACAGTACGCTCAGCATCGAATTAATGAAAAAACAGAAATTATAATTTGGAGGCAATATGGCACAGAATCCTATCGTAACGATCACAATGGAAAACGGCGACGTGATGAAAGCAGAGCTTTATCCCGATATCGCACCGAATTCCGTAAACAATTTTATTTCTCTGATCAACAAAAAGTTTTATGACGGCGTGACTTTTCACAGAGTCATCCCCGGATTTATGATCCAGGGCGGCGATCCCGAAGGCATCGGGATGGGTGGTCCGGGCTATTCCATAAAGGGAGAGTTTTCCAATAACGGCTTTCCCAATCCCTTAAAGCATACCGAAGGCGTGCTGAGTATGGCGCGTGCCTTTATGCCGAATTCCGCAGGCAGCCAGTTTTTTATCATGCACAAGGATTCCCCGTTTTTGGACGGTGATTATGCCGCATTCGGAAAGCTTACGGAAGGTCAGGAAGTAGTGGATAAGATCGCAAACGTAAAGCGTGACGGAAACGACATGCCCTATGAGCCGCAGGTCATGGCAAGTGTGACCGTAGAAACCTTCGGTGTCGAATATCCCGAGCCGGAAAAGGTATAAAAAGAAAACAATAAGACAGCCATGTAGCACAGGAGGCAGGCCTTCCTGTGTTTTGGTTTGTAAGGTGCTTTATGCTATTTAATTCAGCGGAATACCTCGTATTCTTTCCAATCGTAGTCATTGTATACTTCCTGATCCCGAAGAAACTCATTCGGGTTCGGAATCTTTGGCTGTTGGCCGCCAGCTACTATTTCTATATGAGCTGGGATGCGGTCTACGGTCTTCTTTTGTTCTCCGTAACGCTCGTCACCTATCTGGCGGGCCTTTTGATCGGAGCGGCACATGGAAAAAGAAAGGTCGGCGCGGCCCGGGCCGTTTTGACGATTTCTCTTTTGATCAACTTCGGACTTCTTTGTTATTTCAAATATGCGGATTTCATGATCGAAAATGTGAACCGGGTATTGCATACCTCATTTTCTTTGTGGAACGTTCTTTTGCCCGTCGGGATTTCCTTTTATATCTTTCAGGCTGTGGGCTATACGATCGATGTGTATCGCAAAGAAACGGAAGCGACAAAGGATCTCTTTACCTATGCCCTGTTCGTATCCTTCTTTCCGCAGCTTGTGGCAGGACCGATTGAGCGAAGCGGGAATCTCCTCGGGCAGTTCAAGGAAGAGCATGCGTTTGACGCAGACCGCGCGAGGGAAGGACTTCTCATGATGCTCTGGGGCTTGTTCATGAAGGTGATGATCGCGGACAATCTTGCGACCTACGTGGATCAGGTCTACGGCGGATATATGGCTTATGCGGGTGTGGAGATCGTGCTTGCGACGGTGTTCTTTGCCCTGCAGATCTACTGTGATTTCGGCGGTTATACGTACATCGCGATCGGCAGTGCGAAGATCATGGGATTTACATTGATGGAAAACTTTGATGCGCCCTATCAGGCGATCACGGTTAAGGATTTCTGGAAAAGATGGCACATTTCGTTGACCGGGTGGTTTAAGGATTATCTCTATGTTTCCCTTGGCGGAAACAGAAAAGGCAAGGTGCGGACGACCGTAAACCGTCTCTTTGTGTTCTTTGTCAGCGGACTTTGGCACGGCGCCGCATGGAACTATGTGGCATGGGGCGTGTTGAACGGGATCTATTTGTCGATCGGGGCTTTGACGAAGGATAAGCGAAAGGAACTTCGAAAAAAATGGAAGGTGGATGAAACGAGCTTCAGCTACCGGTTCGGTTCCGGGCTCGTAACGTTTCTGTTGGTGGATTTCTCCTGGCTGTTTTTCCGTGCGGAGGGCATGGGACACGCAAAGGATCTTTTGGTGCATACCCTGACGGCATTTCAGTTAAACAAGGCCTTCGGCCTGATGCCGGCGCGCCTCGGGTATACGACGGCGGTCTGGACGGC